>JAKRWE010000011.1 GCA_024712425.1 Chromatiales bacterium | reverse complement strand
CCTCCCGTCGCCCGTGTCAAAAAACGACGGAAAGGGTACGGCCACATGGCCCGGAATGCCCCGATGGGTGGGTCAAAATTGTTGGCCATAGGTGGGTCAGAATAGATGGGCATTAACAGCCTCCAGGTGCTCGTGCAGCAGCTGGGTCGAATTGCGCATGGTGCGGGTCTCCTCGACCAGCGCGGTCAGCAGGCCCTTGATATCGTCGATGCTGGAACTGCGTTCCACGTTTTGCACCACGCCATCCAGATGGCCGCCGAACGCCTGTGCCTGGCTGCCGGCGTGTTGCAGCGACTCGGAGAGGTCATCCATGAGTTCCGACATCTCGCCACGGATCTTGACGAATTGCGCGATATCGCATTCCGCCAGGTATTTCTCGAACAGCTTGTCGTTGATCTGTTCGGTGATGGGGGGTGCCACTGTCGATCAACTGCTGCAATTCGGCCTTGAGTTCGGGATTCTCTCCGCGCGCGAACTCGAACCAGACCGCGTAGTTGCGCGGTGTAACGGGGACCTGATGCTTGCTCATCAGGGGAAGGGTCATCCGTAGGAGCTCCGCGGACTGTTCCGCGGTTATTTGTTTTGTATGTTGACTGCTCATTCCGGGTCTACCTATAGCGAGTTTCTCCCGGGTTAACGGCAGACCTGGAAATAACTTTAACTCTCGCGGCTAACTTTTTTCTCTGCCATGGCAACCGTGTACTGGCGACCCTGTTTTATTTTGCTGTGGTTGCCGAAAACCCCCAGGAATGCGCGCTCGATGAAGCGGCGCAGGCCGCTGATGACCACCACGTAGAAACGACCGCCCGGTTCGAGCCGGTCATGGATATCGTGGAAGAACAGGTAGTAGTGCTCCTTGCTGGTCTTGGCCGGCAGGTTGGTCACTGCGAGGGTGAAATTCTGTTGTGGCACGTGCCTGAGGCCGTCACTGAGTATCGCCTCGGCGTTATGTATGTGATTGCGTGCGATATTGGCATTGGCGTATTCGACCGCGACGAAGTCCTTGTCCACCATCAGGCAATGGCCCTCGGGGGCGCTGCGCGCGATCGCCATGCCGATCGGGCCATAGCCGCAGCCGAGATCGATGGCGCGTTCGTCGGGCCGTATCTCCAGGTGTTTGAGCAGCAGGCGTGTGCCTTCGTCGATCCCTTTCGGGGAGAACAGGCCCCAAGTGGTATGGAGCACGAAGTGATGCCCCATCAGCTCGTCCTCGAACACGATGTCCTGGCGCAGGCGGTCCAGATCAAGAGGGGGTTTTGCTTTCTTGCTCATGCTGTCCGGCCCAGGCCTCAATACGTGGAAGGTGATCGGCGAGGTTCTCGAAGCGGTGGTTGCCGCCCTGCTCGATGACGACGTCCTTGGCGACATAGTAGGTGGCCGCATGCCGGTAGTCGAGTACCTCGTCACCGGTCTGCAGCAGCACCAGGTAGTCCTCGTGCTCACCCAGCGTGGGGCGGTGCAGGCCACGCAGCTCATTCAAGGTCTGTTCATCGACCTCGAACACCTCGCCATGGCATCCCCGGTGTGTCCCGAGGTAGTCCTCCAGCAGCAGATAGGGGGCGATGGCGGGGTTGATCAGTACTGCGGGGATGTCGTGTCGGCGTTTGAGCCAGGTGGCGAAGTAGCCGCCCAGCGATGAGCCGACCAGCAGTCGGACGGGGTGCTGCGCCAATAGCGATTCAAGGTATGCGATGGCGACCAATGGGCCATGCGGGAGGTCCGGCGCGAGTACCTGCTGTTCGCCGAAATGCCGTTGCAGAAGGCGGGACTTGTTGCCCAGTCCGCAACTGGCGAAGCCATGGATGTACAGGATCATGCCTTGCCGCATACAGGGCAGTTGGGGCCCGGTCGCAGTTTCAGGGTACGCCACTGCGGATGCAGGATGTCCACTACCAGCAGCTGGTTGCGCAGCGGTTCGCCGGCCCCGCCCAGTATCTTGAAGGCCTCGAGTGCCTGCAGCGAACCGATTACCCCGACCAGGGGCGCGGCCACGCCGTTCTCGCTGCAGCGCATGTCCTCTTCGCCATCCTCGTCGTAGAGACAGCGATAGCAGGCATCCCCGCTGTCGTAGCGGAATACTGCGAGCTGGCCTTCCCAGCGGATGGCGGCACCGGAGACCAGCGGGGTGCGCGTGGCGTGACACAGGCGGTTGACCAGGAAGCGGGTGGCGAAATTGTCGCTGCAGTCCAGCACCACGTCGGCCTGTTCCACCTGTTCGGCCATCGCCGTCTCGTCCAGGCGACGGGGGATGGTGTCGACCCGGCAGTCGGGGTTGATCTGCCGCAGTCGCTGTGCGGCGGATTCCACCTTGGGCATGCCGATGCGGTCGTTGTCGTGGACGACCTGGCGTTGCAGGTTGCTGAGGTCGACCCGGTCGTCATCGACCAGTGTAAGCCGTCCAACGCCGGCGGCGCCCAGGTACAGGGCGACTGGCGAACCCAGTCCGCCCAGGCCGATGATCAGCGCACGGCTGTCACACAGGCGCTGCTGGCCCTCGAAGCCGAGTTCGGGCAGCATGATCTGGCGGCTGTAGCGGAGCAGGGCATCGTCGTCCATCGGGCCATTCTACCGATGTTGAAGGCGGATGGCCCCCGAGATTCCGCGGGAGACCAGGGTAACGTCATCTAACTCGGGTGAGGCGGGTAGTCTGCTCGGAAAAACGCCGTGAATACATCCATGTAGGTTCTACGGCGGCATCCCTGTCGCCGAAGTTTTCCGAGCAGACCACCCGCCCCACTTTTCAGCGGGTTTCGAACTTAGATGACGGGGCCCTGCGCGGGAGACGTCAGAGATAACGCCGCCAGTGCTGCGGTCGCTGATCACGGCAACCGTGCTTTCGCTGCTGGTAGCGGTTGATGAAGACCTTCACGGTACAGTTGTGGTCGCCCTTTCCGCAGCCCATGTTGATGCGCTGGGTCTGTTCCATGTAGTGCACTAGGGCGCGCCGCATGCGCAGCATCAGGGCATTGTCGAGGTGGAAGCCGAATTCGGTCAGCAGTTCCTCGATGGCTTCCAGGGTGGCGTGGCGGATGTCGTAGCAGACCTGCAGCCTCGTCTCGCTCAGACGCTCGACCGACTGGACTCCCTCGCAGTCACGCAACAGCTGGGCCGCGGTCCCGGCCTGGTTCTTGTCGGGGTGCAGCGGGCAGAATACGATCTCCCTCACCTTGATCGGGCTGTCGGGGTCAGACTTCATGGCAGCTTTCCCGGTTGCTTCATGACCCAATCGTGGTCAATAAGTCCCTGCCGGTCAAGAGGGTTTTCCCCCATATCCAGGTTATGGGGACACGATACTCATATTGTCTGGGCCGGTCTTGCGTCCGTAGCTGTAGCGTTCATGGCCCGCCAGGTCCCTGCCGCTGCCCACCTCGCCGTAGCCGCCCTGTTTCAGTAGCGCGCGGCAGGCTGGGCCCTGCTCGAAGCCATGCTCCAGGGCCAGCCAGCCGTCGCGGGCCAGGCAGGGCAGCGCCTGATCGACGATCCGGCGTATATCGTCCAGCCCGTCGACGCCACTGGTGAGCGCCCGCCGGGGTTCGAAGCGCAGATCGCCCTGCTGCAGGTGCGGATCCTGTTCCGCGATATAGGGGGGGTTGCTGATGATCAGGTCGAAGGGGCCGCGCACGCCGTTCAGCCAGTCGGCCTGAACGAAGTCCACGCGCAAGCCGAGTCTGCGTGCGTTCTTCCGGGCCCGGCTCAGGCTCGCGGCGCTGCGGTCGGTGGCGGTGATCCGCCAGTCCGGGCGCTCCGCGGCCAGTGCCAGCGCAATGGCGCCGCTGCCGGTGCCCAGATCGACCACCCGCAACGGCGCCATTGCGGGCAGCCGCTGGAGTGCGAATTCGACCAGGTGTTCGGTCTCAGGGCGCGGAATCAGGGTGTGCCGGTCGACTTCCAGTTGCAGCGACCAGAAGTCGCGCACGCCGGTCAGGTGCGCAACCGGCTCGCCTCCGGCGCGCCGCTTCACCAGCTGGCGGTAGCGTGCGGCCTGCTGTTCCTCCGCTTGGGCGTCGGGCCAGGCAAACAGCCAGCTGCGGTCCCTGCGCAGGACATGGGCGAGCAGGATGCCGGCCTCGTTGGCGGCGTCGGGAGAACCGCCAAGCAGCGCCCGGCCCCAGTCGAGCAGTTCGGCGACGCTGTTCATCTCAATCGCCCAGGGTGGCGAGCTGCTCGGCCTGGTACTCCTGCATCAGGGGTTCGATCACTTGGTCGAGTTCCCCCATCATGATCTCGTCGAGCTTGTACAGGGTCAGGTTGATGCGGTGATCGGTGACCCGGTTCTGCGGGAAGTTGTAGGTGCGGATGCGTTCGGAACGGTCGCCGCTGCCCACTTGCAGTCTCCGATCTGCCACTTCACTCTGTTGTGCTTCACGCTCGGCCACGTCCTTCAGTCGTGCCTGCAGCAGCGACAGGGCGCGCGCCTTGTTCTTGTGTTGGGAGCGTTCGTCCTGGCATTCGACCACGATGCCGCTGGGCAGGTGGGTGATGCGGACCGCGGAGTCGGTTTTGTTGACGTGCTGGCCACCGGCCCCGGAGGCGCGGTAGGTGTCGATACGCAGATCGCTGGGGTTGATCTCTATGGCCTCCATTTCCGGCGCTTCGGGCAGGATGGCAACGGTGCAGGCGGAGGTGTGGATGCGCCCTTGTGATTCGGTCTCCGGCACCCGCTGTACCCGGTGTGCGCCGGACTCGAATTTGAGGCGGGAATAGACCCCCTGGCCGCTGATGCGGGCCACTACCTCCTTGTAGCCGCCATGCTCGCCCGGGCTTTCGCTGATGATCTCGGTACGCCAGCCGCGCAGTTCGGCGTAACGCATGTACATGCGCAACAGATCGCCGGAGAACAGGGCCGCCTCGGCACCACCGGTGCCGGCGCGTATCTCCAGAAAGATGTTCAGTTCATCGTTGGGATCGCGCGGCAGCAGCAGGCGTTGCAGTTCGGGTAGCAGGCGTTCGGCCTCGGCGCGGGCCTCTCTCAGGCTTTCCTCGGCCAGTTCCGCCATCTCCGGGTCGGGCAGCATCTCCTGGGCGCTCCGGATCTCCGCCTGGTTGGCCTCCCAGGCCTCGAAGGCCTGCACCACCGGCTCCAGTTGTGCGTATTCCCGGCTCAGTTCGCGGAAGCGCTGGTTGTCACCCTGGACCTCCGGTTGAGACAGCAGGGCGGTGACCTCCGAAAAGCGTTCGCTGATCTGCTCGAGTCGATGACGGATGTTGGCCCGCATGGTGTGCTTCAAGTCGGCTTGTTTGGCGAGGACGGGGCTGGAAGAGGCTAGTCCTGTCCCAGCTGGAACAGGGTGTTGGCGGCCTCCAGCAGTTCCTGCTGGCCGGAGCTGCCCGCCATGCGCAGCTGTGTACTGGGCGTGTGCAGGAGCTTGTTGGTCAGGGTGTTGGCGAGAAAGGCCAATACCTCCTGGGGCGGCTTGCCGGCCTCCAGCATGCGCTGCGCCTTGCCCAGCACCTCGTCCCGGATGGATTCCGCGTTGGCACGGTAGTTCTGGATCAGGTCCACCGCGTCCAGCGAGCCCAGCCAGGCGCGGAACTCCCCGACCTGGAACTCGATGATCTCGCGCGCCTGTTCCGCAGCCTCCTGGCGTGACTGCAGGTTCTCCTGGATGACCTCTTCCAGGTCGTCCACCGTGTACAGGTAGATGTCGCGCAGTTCGCTGACTTCGGGTTCGATATCGCGGGGCACGGCGATGTCGACCATGAAGATGGGACGGTGACGGCGCTGCTTGAGCGCCCGCTCCACCGTTCCCTTGCCCAGCACCGGCAGCGGGCTGGCAGTGGAGGCGATCACGATGTCCGCCTCGGGCAGGTGGGCGGGCAGTTCGGTGAGGCCGATGGCGTAGCCGTCGAACTCTTCCGCCAGGTCACGGGCCCGGGATACGGTACGGTTGGCCACGATGATGCGTCCCACGCCGTGCTGGTGCAGGTGTCGCGCGGCCAGCTCGATGGTCTCTCCGGCGCCGATCAGCAGCGCTGTCTGTTCCGAGATGTCGGAGAAGATCTGGCGTGCCAGGCTGACCGCGGCGAACGCCACCGAGACCGGGCTGTCCCCTATCGCGGTGTCGGTGCGGACCTGCTTGGCCGTGTTGAAGGCATGCTGGAACAGCCGCTTGAGCGTCTTGCCGGTATGACCGGCCTCGGTCGCGGTCTGGAATGCGGCCTTGACCTGGCCCAGGATCTGGGGCTCGCCCAGTACCAGGGAATCGAGGCCGCTGGCCACCGACAACAGGTGGGTCACGGCGTCGTCGTCCTGGTGATGGTAGAGATAGGGCGCGATGTCGTTGACCACCAGTCCGTGAAACTCGGCCATCCAGTGACGCACGGTATCGGCGTGATCTTCCTGCACGCAGCAGTAGACCTCGGTGCGGTTGCAGGTCGAGAGGATCACCGCCTCGCTGACGCCGTCGCGCTCACACAGATTGCGCAGCGCGGCCACCACGATATCCGGACCAAAGGTCAGGCGTTCGCGGATGGAAACCGGCGCGGTGGTGTGATTCAGGCCAACGGCGTGGAGAGTCATTTGTGTCCCAATCCGGGGGGTTGCAGGTGCCCGGAGCATAAATTTTGGGATATCAAAGGGTTAAAAGCAAGTGCGGCGCAAGCGCACGGGGTCCGGGATTGCGCTTGGCTCTATTCCTGGGGTTGCCGCTGGGTGCGCCGGCACATCATGCACCCGACACGGGTTTTCAGTTAATCTAGGCCGTAGTGAAAAAATTATGCCTCACATTGCTGTTGGCGGCCCTCGGTGGTTGCCAGACCCTCACGCCCGGCGGGCAGCCGGTTCAACCGAAGACGGCATCGGCGGCTCCGCCGCAGAAGGCCTTCCCCGAGCCTGAGCAGGTCGGGAAAGAGCTGAACGCCGAGCTGCTGTTCGACTACCTGGTCGGTGAGATGGGTGCCCGTGCGGGCAAGTTCTCGCTTGCGGGGGAGGCCTACCTCGCGGCGGCGGAAAGCGCCCGGGATGCCTATGCTGCGGAACGGGCAACCCGGATTGCGCTGCACCGAAAGGATCTGGAGACGGCGCGTGTCGCGGCGGCGCTGTGGGTCGAGCTGGCGCCAAACAACCTGGAGGCGCGCAAGCTCTACGCCGTGCTGTTGCTGCGCAAGGGGATGAGCGACAAGGCGCAGGTGCAGTTCGAGGCGATGCGCCGGATTGCCGAAGTCGGCGGCAAGGATGGCCTGCTGCTGGTCACCGCCGTTCTGGCTGGCGAGCCAGACCGGGCAGCGGCGCGTTCGATGTTCGAACGGCTGGTGAGCAGGGCCGATCGTGCTGCGGATGTGCTGTACGCCAGGGCGGTGCTCGACACGGCACAGAAGCGTTATCCCGAGGCGGAATCTGTTTTGCGCCAGGCCCTGCAGCTCAAGCCGGATTGGCCGCAGGCCCGCACCCTGCTGAGCCGTGTGCTGGTGGTGCAGAAGCGTACTGAGGCAGCGTTGAAGGTGCTCACGGAAGGGTTGGACCTGAACCCCGACAGCACCCTGTTGCGCACCAGCTATGCGCGGCTGCTGGTTGCGGTGGGGAAGTACAAGGAGGCCCTGGCGCAGTTCGGGGAACTCTATCGTCTGACCCCCGATGACGTGGATACGCTGTATGGTTATGCCATGCTGGCCAGCCAGCAGGAGCAACTCGCGCTGGCCCGCGGGCTCTGGCAGAAACTGCGCAACGAGCCGAAATATTATCCGGAGGCGACCTACTTCCTGGCCCAGATAGAGGAGTCGGACGGCAAGCGGCAGCTGGCACTGGGTCTGTACCGCAGCGTCAACAAGGGTCCGCTGGTGGTCGATGCGAGCATACGCGCGGCCAACCTGATGCGGGAACTGGGGCAGAAGGCGCAGGCCCGCGCCCTGCTGGAGCGGGTGCGCAGCACCCATCCCGGGCGGGCTGTCGATCTCTACCTCGCGGAGGCCCAGTTGCTGCGGGCGATGAAGGCCGCTCCGGGCGAGGTGCTGGCCGTCTATCGGTCAGCGCTGCGTGAGGCGCCCGGCAATGTCGACCTGCTCTACAACCGCGGCCTCTACTATTCCGGGATCGGCCGTTACCAGGCCATGGAGGCGGATTTCCGTTCCGTTCTGAAAAAGGATCCGCGCAACGCCAATGCGTTGAATGCCCTGGGCTACATGCTGGCGGAACGGAATACGCGACTGAAGGAGGCGCGCGGCTATATCGAGCAGGCGCTGGCTGTGAACCCCGATTCCGCTGCCATTCTCGACAGCATGGGCTGGGTGCTGTATCGCCTGGGCGAACTGGATGCGACAAGGGAGTACCTGCAGAAGGCCTATGCGAGGGAGCCGGACGACGAGATCGCGGCACACCTGATCGCGGTGTTGTGGGCGGCGGGCGACAAGCGCAAGGCGCGTGAATTGTTCCGGTCCGCCAGCCAGGAGGCGCCGGACAGCCCGCACCTTACCGCGCTCAAGGGCCAGCTGTTCACCGGTGGCCAATGACAGTGACGCAGCGCTGGTCGGAAGGCTGGCCGGCGCCGGCCAAGCTGAATCTGATGCTACGGGTGACCGGTCGCCGCGCGGACGGCTACCATGAACTGCAGACGGTGTTCCAGTTCGTCGATATCGTCGACACCCTGTCCTTCAGGCTGAGGGATGACGGCGGGATCCAGCGCGCCAGTGCGCTTTCCGGGGTGCCGGAGGCGGAGGATCTGGCGGTGCGCGCGGCAACCCTGCTGAAGCGGCATTGCCCGGACGCCCCGGGTGTGGATATCCGCATCGACAAGCGCCTGCCGATGGGCGGCGGCCTCGGCGGGGGAAGTTCCGATGCGGCAACCACCCTGGTGGCCCTGAACCACTTGTGGGGTTGCGGCCTGGATCAGGATGCCCTGGCAAGGCTGGGTCTGGCGCTGGGCGCAGACGTGCCGATCTTTGTGCGGGGGCAGGCAGCATGGGCCGAGGGCGTGGGTGCGCGCCTGCAGCCGCTGGCGCTCGATCAGCCGTGGTATCTGGTAATCGTGCCCCCGGTTCATGTCAGTACGGCGGAAATATTTCGGGCCCCGGAATTGACAAGGAATTCAAGCGCAATCACAATACGCGCCTTTATTGCGGGGGACAGACGGAACGACTGTCTGCCCGTGGTCCGGGATCGCTACCCGGAAGTTGCGCAAGTGGTTGACTGGCTTGGCAAATATGTCGAGCCTCAGCTGACCGGCACCGGGGCCTGCGTGTTCGGTGTGTTTGCCTCGGAGCAGCAGGCACGCGCACTGCAGGAGAAAATGCCGTCCGGCTGGAAAGGGCTGGTCACGCGCGGATTGAACCGTTCGCCCCTGTTGGACAGACTGGACGAGCGGAGCGAGTAATCCCGCCACCCCTCGACCGCGCAGCGGTCGTCGATAGGCAGAAGAGGTAACAGTTTATTTGGGGTGTCGCCAAGCGGTAAGGCACCGGACTTTGACTCCGGCATGCGCAGGTTCGAATCCTGCCACCCCAGCCATACAAGCCACAGCGGCCGCCCCGGGCGGCCTTTGTTGTCTCTGAACCGACTGGAGAAAACCATGCCGGCCAGCATGATGGTGTTTTCAGGCAACGCCCATCCGGAGCTCTCGGCAGAGATCGCCGAGTACCTGAGTATCCCTCTGGGCAAGGCGGTGGTCGGCCAGTTCAGCGATGGCGAGGTGATGGTCGAAATCGAGGAAAACGTGCGCGGACGCGATGTGTTCGTGGTCCAGCCGACATCCGAGCCGACCAACGACAACCTGATGGAGCTGCTGGTGATGATCGATGCCCTGCGCTGGGCCTCGGCGGGCCGTATCACCGCTGTCATCCCGTATTTCGGCTATGCGCGCCAGGACCGGCGCCCGCGTTCGGCCAGGGTGCCGATCACCGCCCGCCTGGCGGCCAAGATGATCGGTACCGCCGGCGCGGACCGCGTGCTGACCATGGACCTGCATGCCGACCAGATCCAGGGGTTCTTCGACATCCCGGTGGACAATGTGTACGCCTCGCCGATCCTGCTCGGTGATATCTGGCGCCAGAAGTACGACAACCTGATGGTGGTCTCGCCGGATGTGGGCGGCGTGGTGCGGGCCCGGGCGCTGGCCAAGCGCCTGGACGATGCGGACCTTGCGATTATCGACAAGCGCCGTCCCAAGGCCAACGAGGCGCAGGTGATGAATATCATCGGTGACGTGCAGGGACGCAGCTGCGTGCTGGTCGATGACCTGGTGGATACCGCGGGCACCCTGTGCAAGGCAGCGTCCGCGCTCAAGTCGGCGGGCGCGGCGAAGGTGGTGGCCTATTGCACCCATGCGGTGCTGTCCGGCCCGGCGATCGCCAATATCGGCGCCTCCGAGCTGGATGAGCTGGTGGTATCCAGCACCATCCCGCTGCGCAAGGAGACCCTGGCGGGCGGCAAGATACGCCAGTTGTCGATAGCGGGGCTGCTCGCGGAGACGATCCGGCGTATCAGCAATGAAGAATCTGTCAGCTCGTTATTCGTTGATTGACGGCTGAAGAAGCGCGGAGATGCTCTCCGCATCCATGCCCCGCTGCCTGGTCGCGGACAGCGGGGTGATTTATTGAAACAGGAGTTCGTCATGAACGAAAATTTTGAAATCGAAGCTGTATCCCGCGATGTGCAAGGGAAGGGTGCGAGCCGCCGCCTGCGTCGCGAGGGGCTGGTTCCCGGCATCATCTATGGTGGTGGCAAGGAACCGGAAATGATCGCCACCAAGCACAACGTGCTGCTCCAGCACCTGGAGAACGAGGTGTTCTATTCGCACATCCTCACCGTCAAGATCGACGGCAATGCCCAGCGCGTGGTCCTCAAGGACCTGCAGCGCCACCCGGCCAAGCCCTTCGTGCTGCACGTCGACCTGCTGCGCGTGGCGGATACCGACAACATCAAGATGACTGTGCCGCTGCACTTCGTGAACGAGGATGTTGCACCGGGCGTCAAGGCCGGTGGCAAGGTCAGCCATACCCTGAGCGATGTGGAGATCCTGTGCCCGGCCGGCAAACTGCCGGAATTCATCGAGGTGGATCTCGGGAACATGGAGATGGGCGATACCATCCACCTGAGCGAGATTGCGCTGCCGGAAGGCGTGCAGATGGTTGCGTTGACCCATGGCGACGAGCACGATACCGGGGTGGTGGCGATTCACGCACCCAAGGGCGCTGCCGCCGATGAAGAGGGTGAAAGTGAAGAAGGGGAGAGCGAGGGCGAGTAAGTCTTCCGTTTTCCCATCGAACCGGCGGCCTCGTGCCGCCGGTTTTGGTTTATGGATACCCCGCTAATTTCTACCCCGCATTTGAGTAAGACTCGGAGTGGGTGCAGACTCCGACCCCTGAAGTAGTGGGTTCTTCCAACCCAAGGCGAGCGAAGAGGATGAGCGAGATTCGTTGCGTGGTCGGCCTGGGCAACCCCGGGCCGAAATATGCCGATACCAGGCACAATGTGGGTTTCTGGCTGGTGGATCGTCTCGCCCGGCGCTATGGCAGCGTGCTGAGGCCGGAAAACAAGTTCTCCGGCGAGCTGGGTCGTATCCGCACCGAGGCTGGTGAATGCTGGCTGCTGAAGCCCATGACCTACATGAACCACAGCGGCCGGGCGGTGAGTGCCCTGGCGCGTTTCTACAAGATCCCGTTGCAGAACATGCTGGTGGTGCACGATGAGCTCGATCTGGCGCCGGGCGTGGTCCGTCTCAAGATAGGGGGCGGACATGGCGGGCACAACGGCCTGCGCGATATCGTCAGTGCCATGGGTGGCAAGGATTTCTATCGGGCGCGTATCGGTATAGGCCACCCGGGACACAAGGATGCGGTCACCGATTACGTGCAGTCACGGCCCTACAAGGCCGAACAGGAGGCCATCGAAAACGGTCTGGATGAGCTTGAGCGGCATTGGCCGCTGGTCCAGAGCGGGGACATTCAGCAGGCCATGCAGGCAATCCATTCCGCCACCTGACACGCCACGGGTTTGCTCTCATCGGTTCGACCCTGACAGGGCCATGCACCTTGTCAGGGTTTTTCATGTGCGTAAAAAGCCCGCTCGAAAGCGGGCTTGAGTTGAATTGTCCCGACATCTGCCGGGAGGTCTTTGGCCGTTGTTATTGGTAGACGTATTTCGGCTTCAGCCACTTCACCATCAGCGGCAGCAGCATCAGCGCGGTGATCACGTCGATGAACAGGGCCTGGCTGATGTAGACCGCCAGTCCCCAGGTGTTGGCCAGGGTGGTGCCGACCAGCGGGATGAAGCTGCCTAGCAGCACCACGACCGACAGGATGACGGCCGAACCGGTGGTCTGTTGGGTGTTCTTCAGCGCCTGCATCCAGTTCTGGCCGGTTTCGGCCATCTCTTCCCGCAGGCGTGACACCATGTAGATACCGTAGTCGATACCCAGGCCCATGGAGATCGACAGGGTTACCAGCAGGTGGAAGGCCAGGTTGCCCGACCATTCCTCGACCGAGGTGAAGTAGCCCCCCCAGGCCGTACTGGGCGTACAGGGTGATGAACAGGGTGAACACCAGGATGCCGGCGACCATGGGCGAGCGGAACATCAGGGCGGCGATGATGAACACCGCCAGGGCCGTCTGCAGCGGGCTCAGCAGCCAGTTCTTCATCGCCACCTCGCGGGTGGCCTCGGTGGCGCCGAGGAAGCCGCCAATTGCCGGCTGGACATAGTCAGGCCCGGGCGCCCCCAGGGTCCTGTCGCATTCCTCGAGCTTGGCCGGGTTGTTGGCGGGCCCGCAGCGGAGACCGAATTTCACCAACTTGAAGCCGGGGTCGTTTTTGTGTTCCTCGACGTAGTTCTCGATATCCATGGTGATCTCGTGGGTCTCACGCGGATCCATGGTGTTGATGAAGCCCAGTATCACGCCCTCGTTCCAGTTCTCGGTGTTGACGAAGCTATCCAGCTCACCGGGACCGGTCATCGATTCGAGCAGGCCGTTGTACATCACGATGATGTCGTCCGGGCTGCGGTCGTCATCCGGGTCGATCGCCTTCAGGTAGTCCTCGCTGGGTACCCGCAGGTCGCTGAGCTTGGGCTTTTCACCCGGCTCGGCGGACAGCAGCATGTTGACCAGGCGGATGAACTGGGTATAGGAGCCGGTATAGCCGACAAACTTCTGATCCCGCATCCAGTTTTCCATCTTCTCGATATCGGCATGCAGGGCGGCCCTGTTGAAGACCCCCTGTTGGCCACAGGCCTCCTCGTCCCAGCAGGCCATCTCCTTCTTGTACTTTGCACACTGGGCAGCCTTCTCCTTCGGATCCTCGATATCGTAGACCTCGTCGGGGAAGTAGTTGTCCACACAGGCGGGCGTGATGGGCTCCTTGCCGCGAATGGGGATGGATACCGAGATCACGCCCGGCATGATGCTGTTGAGGGTGACCAGGTCCTTCCAGGTCTGTGAAGAGCCCTTGAATGCCGCCCGGGCATAGTTGATGCCCTTCTCGACGCCCGGCATGATGTCGCCCTCCGGCTCCAGCTTCACCTGGTCTTCGGGTATGCCTTTCCAGTTGAAGATATTGGTGTAGTAGGTGGAGACGACCACGATCACGGCAATGATGCCGATCGGGACCCATTTCCCGGGGCCGCTGACCACGCGGGTCAGGAAGCTGCCCATGCTCTTCTCCCAGCCGTGGCCTTCCATGTGCAGGCAGGACTCCTTCGACGGCGGGAACTTGGTCAGCAGCAGAGGGATCAGGGTGGTCGTGGTGGCCAGCAGGGTCAGCATGCCGAACATGCCGAAATAGGCGTAGGCCTTGTAGAAGGAGATATCCACCGTGGCCAGGGTGGCGAAGCCCGCCATGTCGGTCACAATGGACAGGGTAGCCGGGACGATGGTGTGGCCGATCGCAATCCGTGCCGCCTCCTCGCAGTCCCCGGTGCGGCCCTGCTCCAGCAGGAAACGCCGGGTGACCTGCACCGAGTGTCCGATGCCGATGGCGAGCAGCAGCATCGGGGTGAGCACCATCATGGTGGTCAGCTTGAATGCCGACAGGCCCATCAGGCCCAGGGTCAGGGCGATGGTCATGAACACGCCGATCAGCGGGAAGACCGCGCCGCGCCAGTTTCTGAACTCGATCCACAGAACGGCGACCACGATCAGGACGGACATGACGAACAGGTACCACTTGCTGATCAGTTCCTGCAGCATCCAGGCCAGGAAGTAGGGCTCGCCCGCCACGTACAGCTCGACCCGGTCGTCCTGGGAGACCTCATCCATCAGCTTGCGCACCGAACGCACCCAGGGGAGGTAGATCGGCTTGACGTCATCGGTGTAGTCGGCGATGACATAGGCGGCCTTGGCAACACATCCGTCCTTGCCGTAGTCCTCGTAGGCGCAACGCTTGCCGTTGGCGTCCCACATCGACACCAGCATGGGGGCCATGATGGGGTTGGTCTTGATCCCCTCTTTCAGGAAGGCCAGCTGTTTCTTTGCCTCTTCCGGGTCCTTGCTGATACCCGCGGTGGGGATGAGACGCTTGAACACCAGGCCGTTCTCGTCGGTGCTCATGTATTTGACCTTCTGCGCCGCGATATCGATAAAGTTTGCGGGGCGTGAGGTCGGCAGGGCCTCGAGTTTCTTGTGGATCTCCTGGATCTTGTTGATGAACCAGGGCTGGTAGATGTCGCCTTCCTTGACCTTCAGGGCGAACACCATCAGGTTGCCCATGCCGAAGTTGTTCTCGGCGTAGGCGTTGGTGGCCACGTAGCGGTTGGTCGGCGGCAGCAGGGTATCCGGATCGTTGCGGATATCCAGTTTGGGGATGTACAGGGCCAGGAAGATCGTAATGGCCGTCAGTCCGAGGATGATCGGCCAGCGGAATTTCAGTACGAACCGGGCATACTTGTCGGAAAAACCGTAGTCGCTTTCACTGCTCATGATTGGCTACTCTTGGTTGTTGCTTCTGGTTGCTCCGGAACCCTCTTGTGTCAGCGTCGAGGGGCCGGGGAGGGGGTATTCCCCAAGTCAAAAAAGGCGGCGTCAGCCGAAACCGAGCGCCGCCTCTGGGTGAGCGAAGTCAGGTATTCAACCCTCCTGTCACTCGATGATGTACTTCACACCAACCTGCACGTTGGAGGAGTTCTTGAACTGCCCGAATTGGGTGTCCTGGTCGCCCCAGTACATGTTGATCTCGCCGGTGACCACCAGCTCGTCGGAGAGCGAGTACTCGGCGTCCAGGCGATCCCAGAAGCCACCCCCTCTTCGTACATGAGGATATTGTTCCAACGGCCCAGGTCCGAATCACCGAACGGCTTGGACAGGAAGAAGGAGTAGAACTCCTTGTTCTTCCAGCCTTTCTGCAGGCCGTTGCTCAGGTGCAGCGTGGCGAAATCCCCTGTGTGGCGTGAACAGTCGTTGGTCTTGCCCGGAACCTGGCTGTTACAGGTTCTGGGTTCATTGACAAAGTCGAGATTCCGAAACTGGATGAACTGTGCGCTCATCAGCAGGTTCGTCATAACCGTCACATCGGCGCCAAGCACGTACTTGAACATGTCCGCATCCTTCATGACCAGGGCGTGCTCCATGTCTCCGATGGCCAGCAGGCGCCTGTCGATGACGGGTTGCTTGGCGTTCCGGTCATACAGGAATTCGCCACGGATGACGATGGGAGCGGCCTCCGTATCAAAGGCGTAGTCGAAGGAGCCGCCAATGCTGTGGATCCGGTTCAGTCGTTCGGTGAAACGCAGAGCGGGGTTGTTGCCTCCGGTGTTCAGGGCAGTTCCCGGATCAGCGCCTCCGGTCGGATCAACAGCCCCGTAGTAGCCGGTGGAACCTTTGAGGAGAACGGAGACCGGGTAAATGCCGGCTGCAGGGTTCATTACGGTGGATAGAACTGCGCTTGGGGCAATGGTCCCCGTTTGAACGGCACCAGCGATGGGTGCTACGCCGTTGGGGTCTGCAAAGTCGGGCTGTCCGTCGGCTCCGGGGGGGCACCCGTGGCATTGTTGATGAAATCGCCTGAGGCAGCGATGACGGTTGTCAAGCGCTCCCCGGTTGTTGCATCACGCCAGCTCAGATCGACACGCGGGTTGGCGTCGTAATGGTAGAAGTAGTTGACCGAGTAGTTAAGGCCAGATTCGGTTGAACTGCGGAAGCGGAAGCCGACGTTGGGCTTGAATGCATTCGGATAGTCCCGCTTGTACTGCGTGGTGATGCCGGTGAATCCGCCGAAGCAGGTTGGGCCTACCGCACAGGTGCTGCTGAACGTATTGAAGGTGGCAAATGTCGCATTGGGCATGTATTCGAATGCAGAAAGCGGCGCGCTGGTGTTCCATGCGCCGTCAACAAAGGTGTTGCCGGTAACCGTGGTCAGGTTAGTGACGTAGTTGTTGCCGTTGGGGTCGCCAGCCGCAATACCGTTTTGCGCCATGTTGTTCAAAATGGCGAAGCCCGGTGTATTGGTGGGGTCAGCATAGGTGGTGTCGGGAGCCCCCAAGCCTGGGTTGATCTGACCGGGGGTGGTGATATCCCAGGATCCGCTGGCGAAACCGTCAACGGTGAGGCCGGTAAAGTTCGTCAATGCGGGTGGGTTTGCAACACCGCCGGTAAAGCCGCCGCCCGCAGCCGATGCACTGAAGGAACCCGCGACATTGGAAAGTGCGGGCGCAATATTTACGAAACCGTTGACTTGACCGGTAATGGTGTCGACCCCTTTCATGATGAAGGGGTGCCCCGAATCGCCGTTGGAATTCAGGCCGGGAATCTGGTTTTCCTTTGCCTGGGCGACGATGAACTGGAAGTTTCCGTTCTCGCCCACGTTGCGTTCGGCGTTGAGCATCCACACCGGAATGCGCGCATCCTCCATGGTGTTCTGTACCAGTTCGCGGTAGTCGGTCGGGTTGATGATGTCCAGCAGTTTGATGCCGTCGGCGGTGCCCCAGACCACCTGCTGTTTACCCAGGCGCAGGTCCCAGCCGCCTGCAGTGGTGTCGACGTACAGCTCGCGGAACCAATCGTTCTGGCTGTAGTTCTTGTGGCTCTTGTAGCCGGATTCGGCGGCCGCGTCATAGATGAGGTTCAACTCGCCGTGCCAGCTCGATTCCTCGCCGATGTCGCCGTTGAAGAAGATCTTGGCGGAGTTCTCGAACTTGCCAATTGTGCGGCCGTCGCCCTTGGTGTCGAGCACATTGGTGGCCTCGCCGGTACGGATGCCCTGCTTGAGGAACACCGCGGTTTCGTTTTTCAGGACGGCCGAGGTCTCGACCTCGGCGCTTGCAATGGTCGGGGCGGCGATCGCAAAAGCGATGGCGCTGCCCAACAAGGACTTCTTGAACATTGTTTCCTCTCCCTGGGCGCTGTCTGGTGCCTTGTTTATTTTCGGGCTCTGCGGCCCGGTATGGCTTTGTTTTGTCACCCCGTGCGGGGTGTTATGTTTATTGTGTAGGAGCGGGCTTGCCCGCGAATGTCTATTCGGTTCGCGGGCAAGCCCGCTCCTACGACCGGTCCGGATCAGCGCTTGATCTTGCGCAGGGTCTTTTCAGACCACCAGCCCTTCTTGTACTTGTGGTCGACCTGGTTGACCTCGGGCGGGATGACGGCCCAGGTTTCGTGGCCGGTCGCGAGGGTGGTGCCGTACCAGTAACCCCAGCCGACGGCGCGCGGGTCGTCGCTCTTGCCCAGTGGCACCCAGTTGCGGTCGATGACCTTGATCTTGTTGCCGCCCTTGAAGTACTCGGTGCGGTAGTCGGCAAAGGTCTTGGCGTCGATGTAGCTGATACGGTAGTCATACCACCAGTTCTTGAACTTGGTGGTGCTCTTGAGCTTGTAGACTTCCTTGCCCTTGGGGGTGCAGGAGCCTTCAGTCGGCACGTTCTTGGTGTAACGGCTCTGCTCGTTTGCGGCCAGTTTCATGAAGCCCAGGCAGTCGTTGAAGGTTTCCTTGCCCAGCAGTTCATGGGTTTCGTACTTCGGTTTACGCAGGGTTACGTCGCCAAAGGTGAAATCCGAGCCGCCCCAGGCATCATCGTGCGCGGGTTGGGCGAAACGACGGATCTTGCGCAGGGCCGGCAGCCAGATCATGTAGGACTGGCTCTTGTTGTCATCGTTGTAGTCGGTGACCAGCATGCCGGTGCCCTTGAGCTTGCCGGAACGGAAGATGGCCATGTCCTCGGCCTTGACCGCGCCATCGGCGGAGTAGTCGTTGTTGAGGTAGCGTTCCAGGGTGTTTGCGGTCGGCTTCCTGCCCTTGACCTTGTTCAGCAGGACGGTGATCTTGCGCCCCTTCTTGACGATGGCGTAGTTTTTGAACGCGTAGAAGTGGTTCACGAAATAGGTCTGCTGAGCGATATCGTCAGCAGACAGATTGCCGCCGCTGGGATAGGGGAGGTCTTTCGGTACGCCGGCCAGAGCGAGGCCGGAGGTGGCAAAAAGTGCGCAGGCAACGGCCGCGCGGGTGCGGATGGGGTGACCCATAGTGCTTCCTCTCTGTTTAAGGTTGTTGTGGTACGACAGTAATCGGGCAGCCCGCGGCTGCAATGCGTCCCCGCTTCTGCTGGCAGGGTGGCAAAATCAACAAGTTACACGATCCGAAGGATATCCCGTTACAACCACTGGTGGATATTAGGGTTATTACTAATATGGGTTAATGGTCTGTCGTGGAGCAAGGATTGCGCGGTGATTCGGTGGCCCCGTTGGGCAGGTGCAATGCCCGGTTTGCTGCTCCACAACGCTGAGGTGGTGGCGTGCCTGTCCGATCGTGTCGGGTGCAGGACGAAAATAGCCGCATAATGGCATGTCAACCCAATTCTAAAATGTCCCCTTTTCTCCCAAGCTGAAATGTCCCCTTGGTGAGTCCGGGGTCATGAGGGGACGAGGGGGCGCCTCATCTCCAGGGATGGTCCGGTGCAGGCCTGTGGGTCCTGCGGTTGAGTTGGATGGTCTTGGCCTTCTCGACGGTGGCGTGGATGCTTTCTCGAGGATCTCCTGCCGGAGCGCATCGGCGATCTGGTTGTTGGGGCGCCTGCCCCGGTGGCGGGAAACCAGTCCAGCCGCTCCCTCGGCCCGGTATCGGACCACCAGGCGCTTGATCTGCCGCACGCTCAAGTCCAACTGCCGTGCCGCCTCTTTCTGCCGCAACTGCCGGTCGACAACCTGCTGAACCACCCCCAGCCGGTCCACCGTCTTCTGTGTCATCGCAATGGTCTCCTCTGTCACCACCCCTCCCGAAATCAAAAGGGGACATTTTAGAATTGGACAAAGGGGACATTACTGCTTTGGACTAACAGTGCCGCCCCGGCACGTTGACAAACAATGGGGGGTAAGGGGAAGGTGTGCCTGCAGCCTAGAAAATAGCCCTTCACGAGCCTTTCCACGTCCCGTTCGAGGCACCACATCTTCCATCCACTGACCGCCCGGAAAAGCGAGAAGCGGATGAAATATTCGGGTTAGAGACCCCCCAACGACTGCAGTTCCTGCGCCACCTTCAGGCCTGAAATGTCGGGCAGACACACCTGGATCACTGCCAAGTCCGGCAACCCGCCCAATCCTGCGAGTTCCAATGCCTGCTTGCCGCTGCCTATTGTGGCGACTTCATAACCCTCTTTGTGCAAGGCGTTCGCATACGCCTGCAGGTCCTCCTTTTCACTATCTATGATCAAAATGTTTTTTGGCTCTGTCAACCCAATTCTAAAATGTCCCCTTTTCTCCCAAGCTGAAATGTCCCCTTGGTGAGTCCGGGGTCATGAGGGGACGAGGGGGCGCCTCATCTCCAGGGATGGTCCGGTGCAGGCCTGTGGGTCCTGCGGTTGAGTTGGATGGTCTTGGCCTTCTCGACGGTGGCGTGGATGCTTTGTCGAGGATCTCCTGCCGGAGCGCATCGGCGATCTGGTTGTTGGGGCGCCTGCCCCGGTGGCGGGAAACCAGTCCAGCCGCTCCCTCGGCCCGGTATCGGACCACCAGGCGCTTGATCTGCCGCACGCTCAAGTCCAACTGCCGTGCCGCCTCTTTCTGCCGCAACTGCCGGTCGACAACCTGCTGAACCACCCCCAGCCGGTCCACCGTCTTCTGTGTCATCGCAATGGTCTCCTCTGTCACCACCCCTCCCGAAATCAAAAGGGGACATTTTAGAATTGGACAAAGGGGACATTACTGCTTTGGACTAACAGTGCCGCCCCGGCACGTTGACAAACAATGGGGGGTAAGGGGAAGGTGTGCCTGCAGCCTAGAAAATAGCCCTTCACGAGCCTTTCCACGTCCCGTTCGAGGCACCACATCTTCCATCCACTGACCGCCCGGAAAAGCGAGAAGCGGATGAAATATTCGGGTTAGAGACCCCCCAACGACTGCAGTTCCTGCGCCACCTTCAGGCCTGAAATGTCGGGCAGACACACCTGGATCACTGCCAAGTCCGGCAACCCGCCCAATCCTGCGAGTTCCAATGCCTGCTTGCCGCTGCCTATTGTGGCGACTTCATAACCCTCTTTGTGCAAGGCGTTCGCATACGCCTGCAGGTCCTCCTTTTCACTATCTATGATCAAAATGTTTTTTGGCTCTGTCAACCCAATTCTAAAATGTCCCCTTTTCTCCCAAGCTGAAATGTCCCCTTGGTGAGTCCGGGGTCATGAGGGGACGAGGGGGCGCCTCATCTCCAGGGATGGTCCGGTGCAGGCCTGTGGGTCCTGCGGTTGAGTTGGATGGTCTTGGCCTTCTCGACGGTGGCGTGGATGCTTTGTCGAGGATCTCCTGCCGGAGCGCATCGGCGATCTGGTTGTTGGGGCGCCTGCCCCGGTGGCGGGAAACCAGTCCAGCCGCTCCCTCGGCCCGGTATCGGACCACCAGGCGCTTGATCTGCCGCACGCTCAAGTCCAACTGCCGTGCCGCCTCTTTCTGCCGCAACTGCCGGTCGACAACCTGCTGAACCACCCCCAGCCGGTCCACCGTCTTCTGTGTCATCGCAATGGTCTCCTCTGTCACCACCCCTCCCGAAATCAAAAGGGGACATTTTAGAATTGGACAAAGGGGACATTACTGCTTTGGACTAACAGTGCCGCCCCGGCACGTTGACAAACAATGGGGGTAAGGGAAAGGTGTGCCTGCAGCCTAGAAAATAGCCCTTCACGAGCCTTTCCACGTCCCGTTCGAGGCACCACATCTTCCATCCACTGACCGCCCGGAAAAGCGAGAAGCGGATGAAATATTCGGGTTAGATACAGATACTTGATGCCTGGGTCGACACATTCCCCGCTGAAACAGCAGGCCGGACCGGCCTTGCTACTTGACCATCCGCACCAGCAGATCCCTGTAGCCGCTCTTCTTCAGCCGCCGGCGCGCCGCATCCAGCTCCGAGCGCCCCAGGTAGGGGCCGGCCTGGACCCGGTAACGCAGCTTCCCGCCCCCCAGACTGGCCTTGGTGATGCGGGTCTCGATACCCAGCAGCGCCAGCTCCGCCTGCAACCGGTCGGCGTCCTGGGGGCGTACGAAGGAGCCGATCTGCACCAAGTAGCGTGCCGTGGGATCGGCGGCATCCGGGCTGTCGCGCCGATCCAGCTGCTCTTCGGGGATGACCACCTGCTTGCGACCGAGCTCATCGTAGAAACGGTAGCGCGGCTGATAAGGCGGAATCTCCGGCGCCGGACTCTTCTCGGGCGCGGACTGCGGGGGGCGGTCCGGCTCGGCGCCCAGCCATTGCGGCGCCTCCGCCGGCGACTCCAGTTTCAGCCACGCCAGTCCGACCAGAAAGGCGCCCAGGATCAGACCAACCAGCATCCAGCGCCAGCCGCCGGTGTTGCTCGAGGACTTCCTGCGCCGGGATCTCGCGCGGTGCTTGTAGTCCCTGGGCATGGGCTACATGGTCTCCGGAGCGCTGATGCCGATCAGGCCCAGGCCGTTGGCCAGCACTTGGCGGGTCGCCGAGATCAGCTTCAGGCGCGCATCGCGCAGGGCCGCGTCGTCCACCAGGAACTGGTGCGCGTTGTAGTAGGTGTGCAGCTCGTTGGCCAGGTCGCGCAGGAAGTGGGTCAGCTGGTGCGGCTCCTCGTTCATTGCAGCGGACTGGACCACCTCCGGGTAGCGGGCGATGGATTTCAGCAGGGCCTGCTCGTGCTCCTCGCTCAGGTGCTCGAGGTTGCTGTTTCCTTCGCTCAACCCGGCATCGATACCCTTTTCCGCGGCCTGCCGGAACACCGAGCAGATCCGGGCATGCGCGTACTGCACGTAATGCACCGGGTTGTCGTTGGACTGCGAACGCGCCAGGTCCAGGTCGAAATCCAGGTGCTGTTCGCACTTGCGCATGATGTAGAAGAAACGTGCCGCATCGCGCCCCACGTCCTTGCGCAACTCGCGCAGGGTGACGAACTGCCCCGAGCGGGTGGACATCTGCATCTTGTGGCCGCCCTCGTAGAGCACCGCAAACTGCACCAGCAGCACGTCGAGCCGGTCCGGATCGTCGCCCAGGGCCTGCAGCGCCGCCTTGACCCGCGGCACGTAGCCATGGTGGTCCGCGCCCCACACGTCGATGACCCGTTCGAAGCCGCGCTCGATCTTGTCCAGCTGGTAGGCGATGTCGGAGGCGAAGTAGGTGGTCTGGCCGTTGTCACGCACCACCACCCGGTCCTTCTCGTCGCCGAAACCGGTGGAGCGGAACCACCAGGCGCCGCCCTTCTCGTACAGATGGCCGGCCTCGCGCAGGCGCTCGATGCACTTGTTGACCGCGCCCGATTCCACCAGTGCGCGCTCCGAGTACCACTGGTCGTAGACCACGCCGAACTTCTCCAGGTCGTCGCGGATGTCGTCCAGGATCACATTCAGTCCCAGCTCGAACACGAAACGGTAACGGGGTTCGCCCAGCAGCTGCTTGGCACGCCCGATCAGGGCATCGATATGCGCCTCCTTGTCGCCGCCCGCCGGCTCGTCGGCCGGGATACCGGCAAACACCTCGTCGGCGCCATGGCGATAGGCATCGCCGTGGTCGCGGTGCAGGGTGGCCGCGATATCCCACACGTAGTCGCCCTTGTAGCCGTTGCTCGGGAACACCAGCTCCTCGCCCGCCAGCTCCAGGTAGCGCAGCCATACCGAGGTAGCGAGGATGTCCATCTGGCGCCCGGCGTCGTTGACGTAGTACTCCCGGTGCACCTCGAAACCGACCGCCGCCAGCAGGTCCGCCACCACCGACCCGTAGGCCGCGCCACGCCCGTGGCCCACGTGCAGCGGCCCGGTCGGGTTGGCGGACACGAACTCCACCTGCACCCGGCGCCCGGCGCCGATATCGGAACGCCCGTAGGCCTCACCCTGCGCCAGCACCTGCGAGACCACCGCCAGGTGCGCGTCCTGCGCCAGCCGGAAGTTGATAAAGCCCGGACCGGCAATACCGGTCTCCGCAATCAGCGGCGATGCCGGCAGGGCCGCGACCAGGCGCTCTGCCAGTTCGCGCGGTTTCATGCCCGCCGCCTTGCTGTTGACCATCGCGGCATTGGTGGCGAAGTCATCATGCGCCGGGTCACGGGCGCGCTCGACGACGGGATCACGCACCGCATCGGCGGCCAGCACGCCTTGCTCGGCAAGGGACTCCAGGGCGGAACGAACGAGGGCGGCGATTTCGGATTTCATGTCGATGTCTGCGTATGGGGGAAGGCGGCGAAGGATAGCAAGAAGGCGGGGTGGCCTCAAAACCGAGGTGGAAAATTTTGAGCTACTACCTTGCTACCACAAAGGACACGAAGGTCACGAAGATGCTGGTCCGTTTCCAATATGACAGCATCGGTCAACCTCCATGGGGCAGGGCCATCTAACCCGGGTGAGGCGGGTGACCTGCGATACTTTGTGCCCTTCGTGTCCTTTGTGGTTTCCGTCATCATCGAGGTCAATAATTGTCGATAGGATCCACATCCAGGCTCCAGCGCACCTTGCGCGCGCCGGGCAGGGTCGGGGCGATCTGCATCAGGCGGTCCAGCAGACGGTGCAGGCGGTCGCGGCGCCCTGCCTGGACCAGCAGGTGTGCGCGGTAGCGCCCCTCGCGGCGCGCCATCGGCGCCGGCACCGGCCCCCACAGCTCCACCTCACCGGTATCCTGCAGGGCTGCGACCAGGTCCTCCAGAAAGCCCATCGGCAGGTCGCTGCGACCGGCCTCCGCGCGCAGCAGCGCCTGGTAGCTGTACGGTGGCCAGGCCGCCTCGCGCCGCTCCGCCATGGCGGCCCGGGCAAAGGCCTCGTAGCCCTCTCGGTGCAGCGTCTGCAACAGGGGGTGATCCGGGTGGCGGGTCTGGATCAGCACCCGGCCCGGCTTGTCCCCGCGCCCCGCGCGACCGGCCACCTGCACCAATAGCTGGGCCATGCGCTCGGGCGCCCGGAAATCGGCGCTGAACAGGCCGCCATCCGCATCCACCACGCCCACCAGGGTCACGTTCGGGAAATGATGCCCCTTGGCCAGCATCTGGGTGCCCACCAGCAGCGCCGCATCGGCAGCGTGGACCCGATCGAGGAGGGCCTGCAGGCTGCCCTTGCGGGCGGTGGCATCGCGGTCGACCCGGATCAACGGCACATCGGGGAAATGTGCCGCAAGACGCTCCTCCAGCTGCTCGGTCCCCTGCCCCAGCGGATGCAGCTCGCTGCCGCCGCAGCCGGGGCACCGGTGCGGGATACGCCGCTGCGAGCCGCAATGGTGACACCACAACAGGCCGGAGCCCCGATGCACGGTCTGGCGCGCATCGCAGCGCGGACAGTCGGAGACCCAGCCGCAGTCGTAACAGGCCAGTACCGGCGCATAACCACGCCGGTTGATGAACACCATCGCCTGCTCGCCCCGTTCCAGGGTGCGTTCGAGCTCGCGTAACAGGGGCTCGCTCAGGCCGGACTTCAACGGCTGGTCGCGGATGTCGAGCAGATCGATGCGCGGCGGCCGGGCCCCGCCCGCCCGCTCCCGCAGCTGCAGCAGGCGGTAGCGCCCGAGTTCGGCATTGCGCAGGCTCTCCAGCGAAGGGGTGGCCGAACCAAGCAGCACCGGGCATTCCGCCCGCTGCGCGCGGATCACCGCCAGATCCCGCGCCGAGTAGCGGAAGCCCTCCTGCTGCTTGAAGGAGCTGTCGTGTTCCTCGTCGACGATCACCAGGCCGAGCCGGTGTACCGGGTACAACACGCTGGAACGGGTCCCCAGCAGCACCCGCAGCAGGCCCTGCCGCACCCGCTGCCAGGTCTGCTCCCGCCCCCCCTCGCTCAACCCCGAATGCAGCAGCGCGACGCCGCCGCCCAGGCGCTCCGCAAAGCGCTGCTGCAACTGCGGGGTCAGGGATATCTCAGGCACCAGCACCATCACGGAATCCCCGCGCGCCAGCACGCCGGCGGCCAGGCGCAGATAGACCTCGGTCTTGCCACTGCCGGTCACCCCCTGCAGCAAAAAGGCGCCGAACCCGCCGAATGCCTCCTCGACAGCGGATACCGCGGCCGCCTGCTCCGCATTCAGCCGGTGCCCCGGCGATGTCTCGACCGTCGCGCCCGCCTGATCCGGCGTCAACTCGCAACGCGCGAGCACCCCCTTGTCCAGCAGGGCACGCAAGGGGGCTGCGGGGTCACCGCATTTCGCCGCCAGGGTCGCCCTTGTCAGCGGCTGCGCAGCGCCGAAGCACTCGACCAGCGCACGCTGGCGGGGTGCGCGCGCCGTCGCGTCCAGGGCCTCCCCGGGGGACACGGCCAATCGATAGGCCGGAATGAGAAAAGGGAGGGCCCGCTGCTGTTTGCGCAGCCGCAATGGCAACGCGGCGGACATCACCTCACCCGGCGGATGGTGATAGTAGTCAGCGGCCCAGCGCAGGAAGTCCAGGTGCGCCGGATCGAGCAGGGGCTCGGAATCCAGGATCGCACTGACCGCCCGCAGCCGCTCCCGCGCCACCTCGGACTCCGCCGGACACTCGACGATCAGGCCGATCCGGGAACCGCGCCCGAACGGCACCAGCACCCGGCATCCGGGCACGCAGTCGCCCTGCGCGGCATCCTCGGGCGGCAGGTAATCGAAAAAGCCGGGTAAGGGCGCAGGCAGCGCCACGCGCAGGATGAGTGGAGTCATGCCGCCATTGTATCCGGCCGGCGCGCGGCACACAGGGGGCTGCCTCCAGCGGCGCGCCCAGCCTGTGGATAACTCTGTGGAATACCCGTTCAGACAGCGGGGTGAAGTGGGTGATTTGTTTGAACGGTCACCTGCCGGGAATAAAATTCCGTCTGTTTTTATTTGCAATTCCGTCGCTTACGCCACAACCCCCATCGTCGGGCCTGCATCCTGAGATGTGAACCAGTGCACACGAGGATGTGAACAACAAGGCATGTCAACGTCCGGCCCGGTTGTGCGTTATCAGGGGGTAGAGAGCAGTCGCACGGAAACCCGATCGATGACATCATGCACCCAATCCGTCTACCTGATGAATGCCCAGGTGCCAGAGCAAGCTACCCAGGACGCTGCCTATCGCGATATGGACGCCTTTCTGAAGGGGGTCGAGCGGCGCGCCTATGTCATGGCGGAGATGGCCACCCGCAACCCGGACGACGCCCTGGACCTGGTGCAGGACGCCATGCTGGCCTTCGTACGGCGCTATGCCGGCAAGCCGCAGGGAGAGTGGGCGCCGCTGTTCCACCGGGTGCTGCAGAACCGCATTCGCGACTGGGCGCGGCGGCGCAAGGTGCGCAGCCGCTGGACCGCCTGGCTGCAGCGCAACGACGAGGACGACAACGACCCGATACAGCAGGCCCCGACCCCGCCGCAAGATCCATGGATCAGGCGATGGACCAGGAAATGGCGACTGAAAAACTGAGCGATGCGGTCGCCACGCTGCCGCTGCGCCAGCAGCAGGCCTTTCTGCTGCACATCTGGGAGGGACTGGACGTGGCCAGCACCGCCCGCGCCATGGGCTGCTCCGACGGCAGTGTGAAGACCCACCTCTCCCGTGCCCTGAGCCACCTGCGGGGCAAACTGGAGGAGTACCAGCCATGAATGACGAACACCAGAGGCAACTGACCCGAGCACTGGACGAGCGCGCCCGTGACCTGGACGGGGCCACCCTTTCACGCCTGCGCCAGGCACGCGCCCATGCCATGGCCGCACATCCGTCACAACGAACACGCTGGCTGCAGCCGGCATGGCTGAGCAGCCGGGCTGGCAGCCGTGGCACTGGTCGCGGTATTGGTGCACCCCCCCAACTGCCGTCGGACGGACTGGAGGCCATGGACCCGGCCGGCGAGGCGATCGAGATCGCCACCCTGTCAACCCAATTCTAAAATGTCCCCTTTTCTCCCAAGCTGAAATGTCCCCTTGGTGAGTCCGGGGTCATGAGGGGACGAGGGGGCGCCTCATCTCCAGGGATGGTCCGGTGCAGGCCTGTGGGTCCTGCGGTTGAGTTGGATGGTCTTGGCCTTCTCGACGGTGGCGTGGATGCTTTGTCGAGGATCTCCTGCCGGAGCGCATCGGCGATCTGGTTGTTGGGGCGCCTGCCCCGGTGGCGGGAAACCAGTCCAGCCGCTCCCTCGGCCCGGTATCGGACCACCAGGCGCTTGATCTGCCGCACGCTCAAGTCCAACTGCCGTGCCGCCTCTTTCTGCCGCAACTGCCGGTCGACAACCTGCTGAACCACCCCCAGCCGGTCCACCGTCTTCTGTGTCATCGCAATGGTCTCCTCTGTCACCACCCCTCCCGAAATCAAAAGGGGACATTTTAGAATTGGACAAAGGGGACATTACTGCTTTGGACTAACAGTGCCGCCCCGGCACGTTGACAAACAATGGGGGTAAGGGGAAGGTGTGCCTGCAGCCTAGAAAATAGCCCTTCACGAGCCTTTCCACGTCCCGTTCGAGGCACCACATCTTCCATCCACTGACCGCCCGGAAAAGCGAGAAGCGGATGAAATATCCGGGTTAGAGACCCCCCAACGACTGCAGTTCCTGCGCCACCTTCAGGCCTGAAATGTCGGGCAGACACACCTGGATCACTGCCAAGTCCGGCAACCCGCCCAATCCTGCGAGTTCCAATGCCTGCTTGCCGCTGCCTATTGTGGCGACTTCATAACCCTCTTTGTGCAAGGCGTTCGCATACGCCTGCAGGTCCTCCTTTTCACTATCTATGATCAAAATGTTTTTTGGCTCTGTCAACCCAATTCTAAAATGTCCCCTTTTCTCCCAAGCTGAAATGTCCCCTTGGTGAGTCCGGGGTCATGAGGGGACGAGGGGGCGCCTCATCTCCAGGGATGGTCCGGTGCAGGCCTGTGGGTCCTGCGGTTGAGTTGGATGGTCTTGGCCTTCTCGACGGTGGCGTGGATGCTTGGTCGAGGATCTCCTGCCGGAGCGCATCGGCGATCTGGTTGTTGGGGCGCCTGCCCCGGTGGCGGGAAACCAGTCCAGCCGCTCCCTCGGCCCGGTATCGGACCACCAGGCGCTTGATCTGCCGCACGCTCAAGTCCAACTGCCGTGCCGCCTCTTTCTGCCGCAACTGCCGGTCGACAACCTGCTGAACCACCCCCAGCCGGTCCACCGTCTTCTGTGTCATCGCAATGGTCTCCTCTGTCACCACCCCTCCCGAAATCAAAAGGGGACATTACTGCTTTGGACTAACATCGAGATCGCCACCCTGGACGTGGACCTCGAGGTGATCGAGGATCTCGACTTCTACGAGTGGCTGAGCGAACAGGATATCGATGAACTCGCGCAGGACGGCTCGGCATGAGGAGAGGCCTGCTTCTGCTGCTACTGCCGGTCTGGGCATCCAGCATCCAGGGCGCCGATGAGACCGACACGGGCGACCAACTGCCAAGCCCGGAACTGCTCGAATACCTGGCGGAATACAGTGAGGACGAACACGGCCGCCTGCTGGACCCCATGGACCAGAGTGACGAGAACGAGCCGCATGGCTACAGCTACCGCGAATACATGCAGGAACGGATGAATAACCGATGAACATTGTACGCCTGTCGATCACCTTGATGCTGCTGCTTGCGCTCGCTGGCGCACATGTCGCCGCGCCCGACTGGGGCAGCCTGGACAACGACCAACAACGCATCCTCGAGCAACTCAAAGGCCGCTGGAACGACATGCCGGCGGAGCGCCGCGAGCGCCTGCTCAAGGGGGTCGAACGCTGGCGGAAGATGGGGCCGGAACAGCGCAAACATGCAAGAGAAAACCTCAGGCGCTGGCGCAGGCTGCCCCCGGAAAAACGGGCAAAACTGCGCCAACGACTGAAACGTTTCCGCAGCCTGAAACCGGAGAAACGCCGCCTCCTGCGCGAAAAGATCCAGCGTTTCCGCAAGCTGCCAGCCGAAAAGCGCCAGGCCCTGAAAAGGCGCTGGAAGCGCATGTCACCCGAGCAGCGGCAGCGCGCACGCCGGCGCATAATGAACAAGCGCCCGCGCGCCCGGCGTTGAAGACCGCTTGAACCCCTGGCCGGTTTTATGCCATAAACGGTCAAACCTGCCACGAGGAAAGGGCCGTGTCGGATCTGTCGCAACAGATACTGCGTACTGATGCCTCGGGAATGCCGCTGGAATGGATCGACTACCGCCAGGCCGTGAAGCTGCATTTCCTGGACATGATCGCCTATACCCTGGGTTCGACCATCCTGAGCGTGCGTGGTGGCATCAATGCGCGCAGCCATCGGCGCAGCCGCCTGGAACTGCACTCCATCATCGCCACCCACGGCAACCACCAGTCCCACTACCGGCTCGACCGGGGCTACACCCCGCCATTGTGCAACGACACCCTGTTTCAGCGTGATGCCCATATCTGCCTGTATTGCGGCAACCACTTCCACAAGCGGGAACTCTCGCGCGACCATGTCACCCCGGTCAGTCGCGGCGGCCAGGACACCTGGAACAACCTGGTCACCGCCTGTGTGCGCTGCAACACCCACAAGGCCGGGTGCACCCCGGAGGAAGCCGGTATGCAGCTGCTGGCCATTCCCTTCACACCCACCCATGCTGAATACATCTATCTGCAGGGACGCAACGTGCTGGCCGACCAGATGGAATTCCTGCTGGCGCACTTCCCGCGCACCAGCCCGCTGCGACAGCGCATGGCATGAACGACAGCCTGTGGCAGCACATCGCGGCCCGCATCGGCGAACTGGGCGGCAACAGCTTCTCGCCAGATACCCCGCGGCACCTCGGCGGCGGCTGCATCAACACCGCGCTGCGCCTGAGCGATGGCGAACAGGACTGGTTCGTCAAGACCAACGACGCCAGCCGCCTGGACATGTTCGAGGCCGAGGCCGCCGGTCTGAACACCATGGCCGACACCGGCGCCATCCGGGTACCGCGCGCCCTGTGCACCGGCCGCTTCGGCCGTAACGCCTATATCGTCATGGAGTACATCGCGCCGGGCAGCGGCGGGCGCGACGGAGCACGCCTGGCCGGCACGCAACTGGCCGCCATGCACCGTCACACGGCCGGGCGCTTCGGCTGGGAACGCGATAACACCATCGGCGCCACCCACCAGCCGAATGGATGGCGCGAGGACTGGATCGACTTCTGGCGCGAACAGCGTCTGGGTTTCCAGCTGGAACTGGTCGGTCGCAACGGCTACCCGGACCTGCAACGGGCGGGGGAGAAACTGCTCGATCGCTTCCATGTGATGATCGATCATGCCCCCTTCCCCCCCTGCTGCATGGGGACCTGTGGGGCGGCAACATCAACTATGACCACGCAGGGCAGCCCGTGATCTACGATCCGGCGGTCTACTACGGCGACCGCGAGGCGGAGATCGCCATGACCGAGCTGTTCGGCGGTTTCGGTGGAGCCTTCTACGACGCCTACAACGATGCCTGGCCGCTGGACCCCGGCTACCGCACGCGCAAGACCCTGTACAACCTCTATCACATCCTCAACCACACCAACCTGTTCGGTGGCGGCTATGCCGGCCAGGCCCAAGGCATGATCGAACGCCTGCTCGCGGAATGCTGATCCCCTTCGACGAGCTGTTACGGGAGATCCGCGCCTGCACCCGTTGCGCCGGACAGCTTCCCGAGTCGCCACGCCCGGTATTCCAGGCCCATCCCGACGCCCGGATACTGGTGGTCGGACAGGCCCCGGGGCGGGGCGTGCACGAAACCGGCCTGCCCTTCAACGACCCCAGCGGCGACCGCCTGCGCGACTGGATGGGGATCGGTCGCGATACCTTCTACGATGCCCACCGGATCGCGCTGGTGCCGATGGGCTTCTGTTACCCGGGTACCGGCAGGGGCGGCGATCTGCCACCACGCCTGGAGTGTGCCGCTGCGTGGCGCGAACGCCTGCTGGCGATGCTGCCGAATATCGAGCTCACCCTGCTGGTCGGCAGCTATGCCATCACCTGGCACCTGTATCCGGGGCAGCGCCCACCGCCGGTATCCAAGACCGTGGCGAACTGGAGGGAATGGTGGCCGAAGCTGGTGCCCATGCCGCACCCCAGCCCACGCAACAACCGCTGGCTGCGCGAGCGTCCGTGGTTCGAGGAAGAGGTGGTGCCGACGCTCAGGGGCCGTATCGCCACGCTGATCGACTGATTGCCCAGCCCTATTGCTGCTGGTCCATTCCCTCCAGGATGGGGCAACCGTCCTCGGCGCCGCGACACAGATTGAGCAACAGGGTCAGCTCCCGGCGCAGGGTCTCGAGCTGTTGGAGCTGTGCCTCCACCGAATCCAGCTTATGGCGGGTCAGCCACCGCACCTGCTCACGCGCATGCTGGGGGTCATCGCGCATCTCCAGCAGTTGCGCGATCTCCTCGAGACTGAAATTCATGGCCTTGGCACGCTGGATGAAGCCCAGGCGCGAGAGATCCCGGTCATCGTACACGCGCACGCCGGACGCTGTGCGCCGCACGTCGCGCAGCAGCCCCAGTTTCTCGTAGTAACGCAGGGTATCGGCGCTGATACCGGTGCGTTTTGTCACCTCGCCAATGCGGTAGCCGGCCATTGCCCGAACGATCTCCAGTCGCGCCTCAATAGGGAATAACAAAGAAATACTCGTTGAGCAGGTACAACCCGCTCAGCATCAGCACGATACCACCGAACACCTCGAAGCCACGCTGGTAGCCGGTCAGCACCCGAAGCGACTCCAGCCAGCCCATCGCCCAGGCCCCCAGCAGGATCGGCAGGCTGCGTCCCAGGGCAAAGGCCAGCAGCAGACCGGCACCGAAGCTCACCGAACCGACGGCGGCACTCGCGGTCAGCGCCACCAGCAGCGCCGGGGCACAGAATGGGCAGATGGCCACGGTGAAGGGAATCCCCAACAGAAAGGCACCGGGCATGCCGGCAACCCGGCGTCCGCGCAGGTGGAACCAGGGCAGTCGCAAGCGCAACCAGCCCGGCCACATCAGTCCAAGCAGGATCAGCAGCGGACCCAGCAACAGCCCCCACTCACGGCCCATGACGCCCTTTACCCATTCCCCGCCCATGGCGGCCGCCACCCCCAATACCACATGGGTGAGCACCATGCCGGCAATGAAGGCGCCTCCGAGATGCAGGGCCCGCCGTTCCTCGTGCGCCCGGGTCACATAGGCCAACACCACGGGAATGGCCGCAAAGGAGACCGGATTGAAACTGAACACGAAGCCCGCAACCAAGGCCACGCCGATACCCGCAAGCCCGGCCTCCTGAAAGGCCGCCTTCAGTTGTGTTGCCTGCATACCCGAAACGGCGCTGCCTATCTGCGGCCACAGCAGTGCAAGCGCGACGCCACCAAACAACAGCGCCGTCAGGTAAGGCGCCGTGTGCGCCGCCCGCCCCAGAAACGACCGTACCCCATCGCCGATGCCCACGCGCGCAGCGATGGCCACCGGCAGGCTGAACAGACTGGCAAACACCACCCCCGCCAGTATCGCCAGCGGGATGGAATCGACCATCAGCGCCAGCACCCCGACCACCAACAACAGCGGTAGGGTACAGGCCGGCAGGGTCAGGCCGAGGCGCACCGCATCGGGCAGGCGCGAGCCACCCGGCAACAGGTGATGGAAGGCCAGATGAGGAACCGGCAGATAGACCCGGCGCGACAGCAGGTACATGCCTCCCAGGACCAGCAGCCCAAGCGCAGCCGCCTCGCGGCTCAACACCACGGGACCGGCGACCGCTGTTGCGCCACCCAACAACAATGCCAGCAGGGCGCTACGCACCCACCAGATCAGCAGCAACTCATTGCAGCAGGCCTGTCGCGGCCGGCGATGGGCACGCGCAGCGAACAGGGTGTGCGTGGCAATGGTACACGGCTCGAAGAAGGCCAGCATTCCCAGCCCGGCCGCGGCCAAAAGCACGAAAAAGGTCATGACAGCGGGCGCCCGAGGCGCTGCTGCAGAGCCTGGCGCAGCTTCTTCTCCGACGGCAGCGAGGCAAAGACCAGTTCACCATCGATGGCCAGCGCCGGCGTGGACAAGACCCCCATCTGCACTGCGTGATCCATCTCATCGAGAATATTCACCTCGCGCCAGCGGACACCGGCATCGGCCATCCGCTCGACCACCGCCTTCAGTATGTCCTTTGCGCGACCGCATTTACCGCAGCCTGGCGCGGTAAACACCTCCACTTCGATCATGTCCTTCTCCTGTCCGTAAACACCAGCCTGGCTGGCAGTGATGGATATACGGGGCAGTCTAACCCGAATATTTCACAAATAAAAAGGGCAAAACCCGTGTAGTTCGTTAAAATTCAGTTGGTTACACTGGATCCGAACAAGGTTTTGCCCGTGACAAAATGTACCCAAGAAAGCTTTG
>JAKRWE010000119.1 GCA_024712425.1 Chromatiales bacterium | reverse complement strand
GGCCAGACTCGGAATTGGGATCCCGTTGGGTCGGTCGCATTGAATCCGGAACGTAACAACGAAGAAAAGTGTCGCGCCGCATGATCGAAAAGGCGACATCTATCTTGACAAATACCGATCCTCTGTTGCCATAGTCCGACGGTGGCCTCGTAGCGCCTGCCGGCACCGGATCGTCGGGTCGGATCTGGCCGTAACGAAGTGACGACAACAATCACCTCAAAGTGGAGGATTTCAGCCAATGTCTGATGATATTAAAAACTTTGCGACGCTCTCCCGTCGCGGCTTTCTCAAGGCGTCGATTGCCGGTGCTGCAGCCACTGCCGCCCCGACCATCCTGATCAAGAACGCCAACGCCTTTGTCAACGATCCCAAGGGCGGCACCGTCACCCTGGGCTTCAACGTTCCCCAGACCGGCGCGTACGCCGACGAGGGCGCAGACGAGCTGCGTGCCTACAAGCTGGCGGTCAAGCACCTCAATGGCGAGGGCGACGGCGGCATGCTCAACACCATGACCAACAAGGCCCTGAAAGGCAACGGCATACTCGGCAAGAAGGTCACGTATGTGACCGCTGACACCCAGACCAAGTCCGATGCGGCGCGTGCTTCCGCCAAGCGCATGATCGAGAAGGACGGGGCCCTGATGATCACCGGCGGTTCCTCCTCCGGTGTGGCGATTGCGGTGCAGTCCCTGTGCCAGGAGGCCGGCGTCATCTTCATGGCCGGTCTGACCCACTCCAACGACACCACCGGCAAGGACAAGCGCAAGTACGGTTTCCGTCACTTCTTCAATGCCTACATGTCCGGTGCGGCACTGGGTCCGGTGCTCGAGCAGGAGTACGGCAGTGATCGCAAGGCCTACCACCTGACCTCCGACTACACCTGGGGCTGGACCCAGGAGGAGTCCATGCGCAAGTTCACCGAGAAGCATGGCTGGAAGACGGTCAAGACCGTCAAGACCCCTGTGGGCGCGGGCGATTTCTCCCAGTACATTACCCCGGTTCTGAACTCCGGCGCCGACGTGCTGATCCTCAACCACTACGGCAAGGACATGGTGAACTCCCTGACCCAGTCCGTGCAGTTCGGTCTGCGCGACAAGATGGTCAACGGCAAGAAGTTCGAGATCGTAGTGCCGCTGTTCTCGCGCCTGATGGCCCAGGGTGCAGGCGATGCCATCAAGGGCATTCTCGGCTCCACCAACTGGAACTGGCAGCTTAAGGACGCCGGCTCGCAGGCCTTCGTCAAGTCCTTCGGCGCCGAGTACGGCTTCCCGCCGTCGATGGCTGCGCACACCTGCTACGTGCAGACCCTGCTGTATGCCAACGCCTGTGAGATGGCCGGCACCTTCAACCCCTGTGGCGTGATCGAGGCGCTGGAAGGCTTCAAGTTCGACGGTATGGGCAATGGCCCCACCGAGTATCGTGCAGCCGACCACCAGTGCCTGAAGGACGTGCTGGTGGTACGTGGTAACCAGAACCCGACCTCCCAGTTCGATCTGCTGGAGGTGGTGCAACAGGTGCCGCGTGCCCAGGTCGAGTATGATCCGTCGATCTTCGGCGGCGAACTGGGCCAGTGTAAAGCCTGATCCAGTGCCTTATGACCGGCCATCCTGCGGGGTGGCCGGTCTTTATTTTTTTTACGAGACAGATGGTTCCATTATGGAAGCGATTCTTCTGCAGATCCTCAACGGCCTCGACAAGGGCGGCGCCTATGCGCTGATCGCGTTGGGCCTGAGCCTGGTGTTCGGCACCCTCGGGGTGGTCAATTTTGCGCACGGCGCGCTGTTCATGCTGGGTGCCTTCGTGGCCGTCAGCGTGCAGAGCCTGCTGACCCTCTCCATGCGGGTGCGAGACACGAGCATCACCTTCTTCGAGGCCTACAAGGAGACCCCCTACCTGGAGGTCTGGTGGGGCGATACGGGCAGAGCCATCATCGATTACGCGGTCCCGATATCCATCGTGATAGCGATTCCGGTCATGTTGTTGATCGGTGTTGCAATGGAGCGGGGCCTGGTGCGTTTCTTCTACAAGCGCGACCATGCCGACCAGATCCTGGTGACCTTCGGCCTGGCCATCGTGCTGCAGGAGATCGTCAAGGCGTTCTTCGGCGCCAACCCCATTCCCGTGTCGGCGCCCGAGGTGGTCGCCACCAGCGTGGATGTCGGTACGATGTTCGGGCTGCAGGGGATTACCTATCCCTGGTGGCGCCTGATCTACCTGGGCTTCTCGCTGCTGATCATCGGCGGGGTGTTTGCATTCCTGCACTACACGACATTCGGCATGGTGGTGCGCGCCGGCATGCACGACCGTGAGACCGTGGGTCTGCTCGGGATCAACATCCAGAAGCGTTTCACTATCGTATTCGGCCTGGCCACCGTGGTGGTCGGCCTGGCGGGTGTCATGTACACCCCGATACTTTCACCGGACTGTCACATGGGCATGGAGTTCCTGGTGTTGTCCTTCGTGGTGGTCGTCGTCGGCGGCATGGGTTCGCTGCCCGGTGCGGCAGCCGCCGGTTTCCTGCTGGGTATTCTGCAATCGTTTTTCTCGATGAACGAGATCAAGTCGATCCTTCCCGGCATCGACCAGATCATCATCTACCTGGTGGCCGTATTTATCCTGCTGGTCAGGCCGCGTGGCCTGATGGGCAGGGACTGAGGGGGTAATCCATGCATACCATTATCGCATCCACCCGCATGCGTGATTACATCACCCTGGCACTGTTCACGCTGGTGGTTCTTACCGCGCCGCTCTGGGGCAAGCTCATCGGTGCGGGCTATCCCGACCTGTTGAAGAAATTCGCCATCTTTGGCCTGTTCGCGGTCGGTTACAACATCCTTTTCGGGCTGACCGGTTACCTGTCCTTCGGACACGCGGCCTTTCTCGGTGTCGGCTCCTACGCCACGGTGTGGTCCTTCAAGCTGCTGAGCATGAACGTGATCCCGGCGGTGCTGTTTTCGATCGTGTTGTCGGGTCTGCTGGCGGTGGTGATCGGTTTTCTGAGTCTGCGCCGTACCGGGATCTATTTCTCTATCCTGACCCTGGCCTTTGCCCAGATGTCCTACAACATGGCCTATTCGGTACTGACGCCCATCACCAACGGCGAGACCGGGCTGCGGGTGCTGCGCCACGACCCGCGTGTGCTCGACAGCCTGTTCGGTGTCCAGGTCGAGGGGTCGCCACTGGGTGGTCTGTTCGGCGTGACGCTGACCGGATACAGCGGTTTCTATTTCTGTGCGGCCCTGCTGATCCTGGGCTTCTGGATCGCCCTGCGCATCTTCCGCTCCCCTTATGGACTGAAGCTGCTGGCGATCAAGTCCAACCAGACGCGCATGGAGTATACCGGTTTCAATCCGCGCCCCTATCTGCTCAGCGCCTTCGTCATCTCCGGTATCTATGCCGGTGTGGCCGGCTCCCTGATGGCGATCGTGGACCCGCTGGCCGGGGCCGAGCGCATGCAGTGGACGGCCTCCGGTGAGGTGGTGCTGATGACGATTCTGGGCGGCCTGGGGACCTTGTTTGGCCCCATACTCGGTGCGGCGCTCATCAAGTACCTGGAGAACATCTTCTCTGCCTTCAACGACCAGACCCTGTTCCAGATCTTCGATTTTCTGCCGCACTGGCTGGCCAGGATCATGGTCGATATCACCTCGCCGTTCGTCGGTGATGGCTGGCATCTGACCTTGGGGGTGCTGTTCATGGCGATCATCATCTTCCTGCCGGGCGGCCTGATGGAGGGCTTCCGGCATATCTCGGTACGCCTGTCACGCAAATCCGGAGGTGATGCCGACATGGCGTCCCTGGAGGCGGCGGAAGGAGAGTCGAAATGAGTGCTGAGAACGGCAATATCGTGCTCTCGATTTCGGGGGTCAACAAGACCTTTGGCGGCCTGCAGGCGCTGTCCGACATCAACCTGCAGATCGAGGAGGGGAAGGCCCACGCCATTATCGGGCCCAACGGGGCCGGTAAGTCGACCCTGCTCAATACCTGCATCGGTCGCATCCGCCCCGACAGTGGAACGATCAATTTTCTCGGGCACGATCTGACCGGCGGCAATGTGAAGCCGCACGACATCAACCAGCTCGGCATCTCGCGGGTGTTCCAGACGCCGGAGATATTCCCCGAGCTGTCGATCCTGCACAACGTCATGACCCCGGCCTTTGCACGCAAGGAGGGCACCTTCAGCTTCAATCCCCTGAATGCCCTGCGCGATCAGAAGGGTATCGAACATGAGGCGATGGATCTGCTGGCCGATCTGAACATGGCGGATGTGTCGCGCCACCACGCGGGCAACCTGTCGCGCGGCAACAAGCGGCGCCTTGAGCTGGCGATGTGCCTGATCCAGCATCCGCGGCTGCTGCTGCTCGACGAGCCCACCGCCGGCATGGCCCGCCACGATACCAACCGCACCATCGAACTGCTCAAAAAGATCAAGGCCAGCGGCATGACCAAGGTCATCATCGAGCACGATATGCACGTGGTGTTCAGCCTGGCGGACCGCATCAGTGTGCTGGCGCAGGGTGCGATCATTGCCGAGGGACATCCGGACGAGATCAAGGGACATCCGAAGGTCAGAGAGGCCTACCTGGGGAGCGCGGAGATATGACATTCAGCAGCAAACATGCACCCAAGACACCGCCGATCAAGGCGAAAGGCGCCGACCCGGCGTTCTTCTCCGCCTGGGAGCTGCATTCCTATTATGGCGAGAGCTATATCGTGCAGGGCGTCAGCTTCGATATCCGCGAGGGCGAGATCCTGGCCCTGCTCGGGCGCAACGGTGCCGGCAAGACATCGACCCTGCGTACCATCGCGCGGGTGGACACGCCCGTCATGCAGCACGGCGAGGTGTGGCTGGATCACCAGCCGATCCATGAAATGGCCTCCTGGCAGGCTGCGCGGGCCGGTATCCAGCTGGTGCCCGAAGACCGGCGCATCATCCCCGGACTGACGGTCGAGGAGTCGCTGGACCTGGCCCAGATCGCGCCGCCGCATGGCTGGACCAAGGAACGCATCTACGAGCACTTCCCGCGTCTCGCCGAACGGCGCACCCAGGAGGCGGTCACCATGTCCGGTGGTGAGCGGCAGATGCTGGCGGTGGCGCGGGCCCTGGCGCGTGATGTGCGCCTGCTGTTGCTCGATGAGCCTTACGAGGGCCTGGCGCCCGTCATCGTGCAGGAGATCGAGCGCATCCTCGAGAACATCCGTGAGCTGGGTATCACCACCATCATCGTGGAACAGAACGCCATCGCGGCACTGAACCTGGCGGATCGCGCCGTGATCCTGGACATGGGGCAGGTGGTGTTCGACGGTCTGGCGCAGGAGGTCCTGGACAACAAGGAGCTGCGCGAGGAGTACCTCGCGATCTGAGGCGTGCTCCTTAGCCTGACAGGGCAGGGCCCCGTCATCTAAGTTCGTAACTCACTGAAAGGTGGGGCGGGTAGTCTGCTCAGAAAAACGCCGTGAATACATCCATGGCCGCTCACGGCGTCCTGTCTCCCGCGGCACTCGCACATCCCTGTGCATCGTAGGCTACGGCAGCATCCCTGCTACCGAAGTTTTCCGAGCAGATTACCCGCCTCGCCCGAGTTAGATGACATTATCCTGCCTGACAGGGCCTCCGGGCTTATCAGGGGGGATCACCGAATATCACGGTTTCTGCATATTTTTGCGGCGTTTTGCCGCATGCAATGGTAGAATACGCGCCTATTTCCCTGCGGATTGTGGAATTATTCAGCAAAATCAACAACTTGAGTTTGCTGGCTGGTGGCGTTTTGCTTGGCCCGGTGGTTCGCAGACCTGGTTTTTGTTTTTCGAACTTACATTTAGAGACCCGACATGACTGATCTCAACCTCTATCGCAACATCGGCATATTCGCCCACGTGGACGCCGGTAAGACCACCACCACCGAGCGTATCCTCAACCTGACCGGCAAGACCCACAAGATCGGTGAGGTGCACGACGGCGAGGCCACCACCGACTTCATGGACCAGGAGCGTGAGCGCGGCATTACCATCCAGTCCGCGGCCACCACCTGCTTCTGGAAGGATCACCAGCTAAACATCATCGACACCCCCGGACACGTGGACTTCACCATCGAGGTGTACCGCTCCCTGAAGGTGCTCGACGGCGGCGTGGGTGTGTTCTGCGGCTCCGGCGGCGTCGAGCCCCAGTCCGAGACCAACTGGCGCTACGCCAACGAGTCCGAGGTGGCGCGTATCATCCTGGTCAACAAGCTGGACCGCCTCGGTGCCGACTTCTACCGCGTGGTGGAGCAGGTCGAGAACGTACTGGGCGCCAACCCGCTGGTGATGGTGCTGCCGATCGGCATCGAGGACGATTTCGTCGGCGTGGTCGACCTGCTGACCCGCAAGGCCTGGATCTGGGACGACTCCGGTGACCCTCACAAGTTCCGCCTGGAAGACGTGCCGGCCGACATGGCCGACAAGGTGGAGGAATACCGCGAGAAGCTGATCGAGACCGCGGTGGAGCAGGACGATGACCTGATGGAGGCCTACCTGGAAGAGGAAGAGCCCTCCATCGAGGACGTCAAGCGCTGCATCCGCAAGGGCACCATCAACCTCGACTTCTTCCCGACCTACTGCGGCTCGGCGTTCAAGAACAAGGGTATCCAGCTGGTGCTGGACGCAGTGGTCGACTTCCTGCCCAGCCCGACCGAGGTCAAGCCGCAGCCGGAAGTGGACATGGAAGGCAACGAGACCGCTGAATACGCCATCGTCGACCCGGAGCGTCCGCTGCGCGCGCTGGCGTTCAAGATCATGGACGACCGCTTCGGTGCCCTGACCTTTACCCGTATCTATTCGGGCAAGCTCAAGAAAGGCGACACCGTGCTCAACACCTACACCGGCAAGACCGAGCGTATCGGTCGCATCGTGGAGATGCACGCTGACGACCGCAAGGAGCTGGACTCGGCCCAGGCCGGCGACATCATTGCCCTGGTCGGCCTGAAGAAAACCCAGACCGGCCACACTCTGTGCGATCCCAACAACCCGGCCACCCTGGAACCCATGGTGTTCCCGGATCCGGTGATCTCGATCGCGATCAAGCCCAAGGACAAGGGTTCCACCGAGAAGATGGGCATCGCCCTGAACAAGATGATGCAGGAGGATCCGTCCTTCCGCGTCGAGACCGACGAGGAGTCGGGCGAGACTATCATCAAGGGCATGGGCGAGCTGCACCTCGACATCAAGGTCGACATCCTCAAGCGTACCCACGGTGTGGACGTGGAGATGGGCAAGCCACAGGTGGCCTACCGCGAGACCATCACCAAGAAGGTCGAGGACAGCTACACCCACAAGAAGCAGACCGGTGGTTCCGGTCAGTTCGCCAAGATCGACTACACCATCGAGCCGGGCGAGACCAACAGCGGCTTCCAGTTCGAGTCGGTGGTCACCGGCGGCAACGTGCCGCGTGAATTCTGGCCGGCGGTCGAGAAGGGTTTTGCGGTCAGCATGGCGGAAGGCCCGCTGGCCGGCTTCCCGCTGCTGGACGTGAAAGTCACCCTGGTCGACGGTGGCTTCCACCCGGTCGACTCCTCGGCCATCGCCTACGAGATCGCGGCCAAGGGCGCCTACCGCCAGTCGGTGCCCAAGGCAGGCCCGCAGTTGCTCGAGCCGATCATGAAGGTCGACGTGTTCACCCCGGAGGATCACGTGGGTGACGTCATCGGTGACCTGAACCGTCGTCGCGGCATGATCCAGGGCCAGGAATCCGGTCCCACGGGCGTGCGCGTCAAGGCCGAGGCCCCGCTGGCCGAGATGTTCGGTTACATCGGCGACCTGCGTACCATGACCTCCGGTCGTGGCCAGTTCTCCATGGAGTTCTCGCACTATGCGCCGTGCCCGAACAACGTGGCCGAAGAGGTCATCAAGGAAGTGAAGGCCCGCAAGGAAGCTGGCTGAGCGGTACCCTTACGGGACTAACAAAAAGCCGGGCCCTGTGCCCGGCTTTTTGTTAGTGTGGAAAATATTCAACCACAAAGAACACGAAGGACACAAAGAAGATGAAAGCTCTGCGTGGGGTGGGTTGAGCGCAGCGATACCCACCGTTTCAGGCCGCGATCGATGGGTTTCGTGAAGCTCAACCCATCCTACCCGTTTTTTCCATGATCGAGGGTGTGGCCAGGGATTCATGGAAGTCAGTGTGGAAAATACTCAACCACAAAGAACACGAAGGACACAAAGTGCGTTGCCAGCTCGTCTTGCCGATACATTAATCGATCCTCTTCGTGTTCTTTGTGCTCTTCGTGGTTGATCTGACACATGGATGATTGGTGCGGAAAACACTCAACCGCAAAGGACGCAAAGAGGACGAAAGCGCTGCGTAGGGTGGATCGAGCGTAGCGATACCCACCGTTTCAGGTTGCGATCGATGGGTTTCGCGAGGTTCAACCCATCCTGCCCGTATTTTCCATGATCAGGGGTGTGGCCAGAGGCTCATGGGAGTTAGGCATCAATACGCGACTGGACCGGGCCTTAAACAAAGCCTTTGCGACCTTGGCGCCCTTTGCGGTTAATTACTTACCTATCTATCACCAGTGTCAGCGATTCGCTGACAGGGCTGCGTGTCTGCCCCGGAACCGCCCCACTCCCAGTGCTTCGCTGTTCTGGCGCCAGAAGTTGCGCGCCAGCCGCTGCAAGGGGGTGTCCAGGCGCTGTCCGAGTGCGAGTGCGGCGTCCAGAAAGGGTTTTCTCTGCAGCCTGGGCAGGGGGCTGCGGAAGGCGAAGGTGATCACATTGCCGCCCTGCACATGCAGCTCGAGTAGCTGTCTCCCGAAGACCTCGTGCAGTGCCTGGCGCGCCAGCTGGCTGTCGCGGAACTCGCTGCACCAGTGATTCAACAGCAGGATACCGCCGGGGTTCAGGTGCGCTCGGCAGGCATCGAGGAAGTCCTGCGTGTTCTGAATCGGGTTGACGCCTTCTGACAGGTACAGGTCGGCAAACACCAGGTCGAAAGAGTCGGGGCTGTTTTCGAGGAACTCTGCGGCGTCCGCGCAGACCAATTCAAGAGAAGGGTCGCTGTCGTCCATGCAGAACCAGTCCACGGCGGCCTCGAGTACGGCCGGACGCGATTCGATGGCGCTGATCTGCAGGCCGGTGCGGGCATGCCGCAGGGCCCGAACCAGGCTGCCGCCGCCCAGCCCGAGTACCAGTGCCGAGTCATGGAGGGGTTGCAGCAACAGCCCAGCATCATCGCCTGGGTGTAGACGTGTTCCAGGCGGTGTGGCTGCGCGATGTTGCAACAGCTCTGCTCCACTGCGTTGCCGAAGGTCAGGAAGCGGTGCTGGCCCAACTGGTGGACGCAGACGGCCCCCTGGTCGTCCTCGGTGCGGGACAGCAGGGAGCCCAGCGGGTGATTGTCCTGCTGCTCAGCCACCCAGTTTGGCGACGACGCGCTGCAGCATCTCCTTCGCCTCGGCGGCAACGGCCTTGGGCTCGTCGCTTTCGCACAGACCCAGTACGGCGACCGGGTCCATGAAGCTGACCACGGTATTGCCGGCGTCGTCCTCGCGCATGATGAAGTTGCACGGAAGCAGGGTGCCGGCATTGGGCTCGGCGCTGATGACCCGGTCGGCCAGCTTGGGGTTGCAGGCCCCGAGGATATGGTAGGCCGGAATGTTCTTGTCCATCTTGTTCCTGAAGATGGCCTGGACGTCCACGTGTTAATACCTATCTATTCTGACCCACCTATGGCCAACAATTTTGACCCACCCATCGGGGCATTCCGGGCCATGTGGCCGTACCCTTTCCGTCGTTTTTTGACACGGGCGACGGGAGGCACTTTTGAAGGAG
>JAKRWE010000118.1 GCA_024712425.1 Chromatiales bacterium | reverse complement strand
CTGACCGTGCTGAACAGGGCATCTTGTTGAATATCCGGGCCACGCATCGTACTGCTCGTCCTTCTTCCTTCCTTACCGGTATCTTCCACTTCAGGCGGCGAATTTCAACAGCCTGTTAGATTGTCCAGGACGAAGGCAAAGCGATGCCGTCCCGGCTGCGCCAGGACGTTGCGTTGGCGGTTCTTGTGGTAGCGCTGCTCTATCTGCTTGAGTCGGGCGAGTCGCTCGGCGCGGCGTTGTGATCGGGTCAGTGTGGGCTCGGAGGGCTCGCTCATATCGGGTGTTGTAGGTGGAAAGGGAATTTCGGCGTAGAATAACAAGCTTGACCCGAATAGGTGCCACTCATGCAGAAGGACGTAGGTAAAGCCGCGCTGGCCTTGCTGGCGCAGGTGGATACCCCCGAGGGCTTACGACAGCTCAACCCCGAGCAATTGCCGGCGGTGGCCGAGGCCGTGCGTGATTTTCTGGTGGCCTCGGTCGCGCGTACAGGTGGCCACCTGGCGGCCGGCCTGGGCGTGGTCGAGCTCACGGTGGCGCTGCACTATGTGTTCAATACCCCGGAGGACCGCCTGATCTGGGACGTGGGGCACCAGGGCTATCCGCACAAGATCCTGACCGGACGGCGCGAACGCATGCTGTCGCTACGCCAGAAGGACGGGCTGTCCGGCTTTCCGAAGCGTGATGAATCCGAATACGATGCCTTCGGGGCGGGCCATTCCAGTACCTCCGTCAGCGCCGCGCTGGGCATGGCGGTGGCCGCCAGGGCGCAGGGTATCGATCGTGAGCACATCGCGGTCATCGGCGACGGCGCCCTGTCGGCCGGCATGGCCTTCGAGGCACTCAATCATGCGGGCGCCATCGACAGCGATTTGCTGGTGATCCTCAACGACAACGACATGTCGATCTCGCGCCCGGTGGGGGCGGTGAGCAACTATCTGGCACGGGTGTTGTCGAGCCGTTTCTACAACCGGGTCCGCGAGGGCAGCAAGAACGTGCTGGATCGCCTGCCGGGCATGAAGGACCTGGCCCACCGCTGGGAAGAGCACATGAAGGGCATGCTGATGCCCAGCACGCTGTTCGAGGAACTCGGGTTCACCTATATCGGGCCGATAGACGGGCATGACCTGCCGCTGCTGGTCTCCACCCTGGAGAACATGCGTGCCATGGACGGGCCGCGTTTCCTGCATGTGGTGACACAAAAGGGGCGCGGCTATGCGCCGGCCGAGGGCGACCCCTGTGTCTATCATGGTGTCACGCCCTTCAATATCAGCTCCGGGAAGATGGATGGAAAATCCGGTGGACGGACCTATACGCAGGTCTTCTCCGACTGGATCTGTGACCTGGGCGAGCAGGACGAGCGGGTGATGGCGATCACCCCGGCGATGTGCGAGGGCTCGGGGCTGGTCGAGTTCGCCAGGCGCTTCCCGGGGCGATACCACGACGTGGGCATCGCCGAGCAGCATGCCGTCACCTTCGCCGCGGGCCTTGCCTGCGAGGGGGTAAAGCCGGTGGTGGCGATCTATTCCACCTTCCTGCAGCGGGCCTACGACCAGCTCATCCACGATGTGGCGCTGCAGAACCTGGATGTCACCTTCGCGGTCGATCGCGCCGGCGAGGTGGGGGCGGACGGCGCGACCCATGCCGGCATGTTCGACCTGAGCTATGCGCGCTGCGTGCCCAACATGGCCGTGCTGGCGCCGGCCGACGAGGCTGAATGCCGCGCCCTGTTGCAGACGGCCTGGGAACACCGGGGCCCGACGCTGGTTCGTTACCCCCGGGGGGCAGGCATGGGCGCCGAGCCGGCCGCGGGGCTTGAGACCCTACCCTGGGGAAAAGGCGAGGTCCGGCGTGAAGGCAGCGGTATCGCGATTCTTTCCTTCGGCACCCTGCTCGATCGCGCTTTGGCGCTCGGAGAGGCCCTCGGCGCCACGGTGGCCAATATGCGTTTCGTCAAGCCGCTGGACGAGGAGTTGCTGCGCCGGCTTGCCCGTGATCACGGTTTCCTGGTGACCCTGGAGGAGAGCGTGGTGGCCGGCGGTGCTGGCGCGGGTGTTGGGGAGTACCTGGCGGCGCAGGGAATCGATGTCCCCCTGCTGCACTTTGGTCTGCCGGATCGGTACATCGAGCAGGCGACCCAGGAAGAACAGCTGGAGGATGCGGGGCTCAGCGTGGTGCAGATGCTCGAGGCGGTGCGTCGGCACCTGCCACCCGACATGGTGGTGGCGACAGGCTGACCGTAGCCCGGGTGGAGCGTGGCGAAACCCGAGGCCATGGCATCTTGTCCAGTGGCCCCGGATTACGGCCTTTGGCCTCCTCCAGGCTACGTGCCGACGTTTGCCTCTGGCGCGGCTCAGCCGGCGCGGGCGGCGTCCATCATCTGGTCGATGATCGGGGCCAGGATGATCTCCATGGCGTAGCCCATCTTGCCGCCCGGCACCACGATGGTGTTGCGGCGCGACATGAACGATCCCGGGATCATGTTGATCAGGTACGGGAAGTCGGTGTCGAACTTGGCCGGGTCGGCAAAGCGGATGACCACGAAGCTCTCGTCCGGGGTGGGGATGTCGCGGGCGATGAACGGGTTGGAGGTGTCCACCGTGGCGACGCGCTGGAAGTTGATGTCGGTGCGTGAGAACTGCGGGGTGATGTGGTTGATGTAGTCCGGCATGCGGCGCAGGATGGTGTCGACGATGGCCTCCTGGGAGTGGCCGCGCTCGGCGTTGTCGCGCGCGATCTTCTGGATCCATTCCAGGTTGACCACCGGGACCACCCCGATACCCAGATCTGCGTGCTGCGCCACGTCCTCGGTCTCGGTTTTCACCAGACCATGCAGACCTTCGTAGAAGAGGATATCGGTGCCTTCGGGAATCGGCTCCCAGGGGGTGAACTCGCCCGGTTTCTTGTCGGTGCCCAAGCGCGCATTGTGCTCGGCCGCCTCCTCGTCGCTGTGCAGGTAGTAGCGCTTCTCACCGGTACCGGTCTCGCCGTAGGTCTTGAACAGTTCCTCGAGCTTGTCGAACAGGTTGGCCTGGGGGTCGAAGTGGCTGAGGCCTTCCTCGGTCATCTTCGCCTTCATCTCGGCGCGGTCGTAGCGGTGGTAGCTGTCGCCCTCGATGACGGCCGCCTTGATGTCTTCGCGCAGGAAGATGTGCTCGAAAGCCCGCTTGACGGTGGTGGTGCCGGCACCGGAAGAACCGGTAACCACAATGACTGGATGCTTCTTGGACATGGGTACCCCCTCAGAGCTGGTTTTATGTCTTTGTCTGCCACCGGGTGGGGTGGCAATGTAAGAAATTAATAATGTTGCCGGACTATATCACAGGCAGGCGCAAAGGGATTTTTACCGGGATCAGTCCGGTGAGGGATCCTCAGGCAGGCCGACCCCCGGATTGAGGATCCCGTGCGGGTCGAACTGGCGCTTGATGGCGCGCATCAGCCCCAGCGCCACGGGTGACAGCTCCTGTCCGACATAGGCCTGTTTGACCCGTCCGATCCCGTGTTCGCCGGACAGGGTGCCGCCGAGGCCGAGCACCAGGGAGAACACCTCGGACAGGCATGCCTCCGCTGCGGCGGACTGCCGGGGATCTTCGGGATCGAGCAGCAGGTTGACATGGATATTGCCATTGCCCGCATGCCCGAAATTGACGATCGGAATGCCGTAACGCTGTGACAGCGCCTGCAGGCCGTCGATGAGTGAAGGCAGGTGGGAGACCGGTACCACCACGTCCTCGTTTATCTTCTTTGGTGCGACATTGCGCAGCGCCGGGGACAGTGCCTTGCGGGCGCGCCACAGGCGGGCCACTTCGTCTTCGGTATGGGCCAGCTCGACCGCGAGGCATCCCCGGGTGCGGGCGACTGTCCGGATCCGTTCGGCATCGCCGTCGATAGCCTCCTCGGATCCATCCACCTCGATCATCAACAGGGCCTGCGCATCGGCCGGCAGCCCCAGGTCGGAGTAGTCCCGCACCATGGCGATGGCCTGTGCGTCCATGAATTCCAGGGCACAGGGGGTCAGCGGCTGCGCCATCAGGGCAGAGACGGCCCGGGCGGCGGCATCGATGCTGCTGTAGGTCGCCTGTAGGGTGCGTTTCGCGGTTGCCAGGGGGGTGAGTTTCAGGGTGGCTTCGGTAATGACACCCAGGGTGCCCTCGGAGCCGATCAGCAAGCGGGTCAGGTCGTAGCCGACCACGCCCTTGGTGGTGCGGGTGCCGGTGTGCAGGGTGTCGCCGGTGCCGGTGACCACTTGCAGGCCCAGGGTGTTCTCGCGCGGGGTGCCGTACTTGACGGCGCGCGGCCCGGCCGAGTTGTAGGCAAGATTGCCGCCGATGGTGCATACGGCGCTGCTGGTGGGGTCCGGTGGCCAGAAGAAGCCGTGTTCCGAGGCCGCCTCCTGCAGTTCCTGGTTGGTGATGCCCGGTGCGACCACCGCCAGCCGGTTGTCCGGATCGATCTCCAGTCTTTCGCGCATATGCTCAAGCGAGAGCACGATGCCGCCCTGGGCGGGGACCACGGCACCGGTGGTCCCGGTGCCCCTGCCGCGGGGAATCAGCGGGATACCCTGCTGCGCGCACAGGCGCACCAGCTCCACGATCTGGTCGTGCCGGTCTGGCAGGGCGACGGCCTGGGGCAGCGCCTGCTGGCGGCTGTTGTCGTAACCGTAGGCCCAGCGGTCCGCGGGGTCGGTCAGCAGCCGCTCACCCAGGAGCCTGCGCAGGCGGCGGACGACGGAACCCTCGAGCGCGTCCTTGGGCTCAGATGTATTCAAACAGGCGCACCACCTTCTTCACGCCACTGATGTAGCGAACCTTGTCGGTGACCTTGTCGGCCTCGGCGGGGGTCAGCAGCCCCATCAGGTAGACGGTGCCCTGCGAGGTGATCACCTTGACCCGCAGCGGGTCGAAGCCCTCGATGCTCACATCGAACAGCGCGAGCTTGACCCGGCTGGTCAGGTAGGCGTCGGCGGTCGTCTCGCTCCATGTTCCTTCGGCGCCGATGCTGACCTCGTCGATCACCTTGCGCACCCGTGGGATCCGCGCCACCTGGTCGCGCAAGCGGGCCACCACCTCGGGACTCTCCGCCTGGCCGGTCAGCAACACCACCAGGTTGTAGACGGTGATGTCGATATTGCTGTGCTTTTTCAGCTCTTCATCGTTGTAGCGGATGCGCATGGCCTTGATCTGGATATCCTTGTCCTCGATCACCGTGCCCACGGTGCGTCGATCGTGCGCCACGCCGGCACCGGTGGCAGCGCCACCGACCACCACGGCGGCGCAGCCGCCGATCAGGCCGGAGAGGGTGGCGAGGAGGGTCAGCAGGGCCAGGCGTGTCTGGAATCGGTTCATTTGTTCAACTCCCTAACAGTTGGGTATCGATGAGGTTGCACAGGCAATGGATGCACAGGAGGTGGACCTCCTGGATGCGTGCGATATCGTCCGCTGGGACACGGATTTCCACGTCTTGTTCCCGCAGGCGGCCGGCAAGGTGACCGCCGTCGTGCCCGGTGAGTGCCACGATGTGCATCTGGCGTTCCATCGCGGCCTCGACGGCCAATAGCATGTTGTCACTGGTGCCGCTGGGACTGATGGCCAGCAGGACGTCGCCGGGGTGCCCCAGGGCGTTCAGCTGCTTGGCGAAGACCTGGCTGTACCCCAGATCGTCCGCCACCGCGGTCATGGCGGCGCTGGCTGCATTGAGTGCCAGCGCCGGCAGGCCGGGGCGCTCCCGCTGGTAGCGGTTGATCATCTTGGCAACGAAGTGCTGCGCGCTCGAGGCCGCGCCCCCGTTCCCGCAGGCAATGATCTTGGCGCCCTGCAGCAGGCTGTTGACCATCAGCTCGGAGGCGCGGGCCAGTGGTGCACTGAGCGGCATCGCGGCCTCGCTGACGGTCTCGATATGGGCGGCGAACTGTTGGTATATATGCTGTTCGAGGTTCATCTGGGATTGTTCCGGGGCGGATTCATACTATCGCACGCCGGGCGTATCCGGATCTATCCCAGGCCGAAGGTGTCTGGTATCCATTCCATGCCACCCGCCGCGTCCATGCCCAGGACATCGAAGCGGCACGGTCCCTTCCAGCCGGCCTGTTGCAGGTATAGCTGGGCGGCGCGCAGCAGGCGTTGCTGTTTGCGGCGATCCACGCTGGCCAGGGCGCCACCGAAGCGACTGTCTCGGCGCATTCTGACCTCTACGAACACCAGGGTGCCCGCGTTTTGCATGATCAGGTCGATCTCGCCGGCCTTGCAGCGCCAGTTGCACGTCACCGGGGTCAGCCCCTGCTGGATCAGGTAGTGCTGGGCCCGGTCCTCGGTTTCCCTGCCGATGCTTTGCGTCCTGCGCGCCATGTATCGTTCAATTCGCCGGCGCTGCGCCGGTGGCGGTCTTGCGGGGTTCCGGGTCTGTCGCCTCCCCTGTCGTATCCGGTTCGGTTTCGAGCGCCTGTCCGGATGCGGTCTCGGAGGAGGGCTCCAGGTTCATGCGCGCCGAGTAGCCGAGGATTTCCGGCGGCTCGTCCAGGCGCAACCACACCAGCTGGCGGCGGATCTGGTGCTCGGGATCCATGAACAGGTTGCCGGTCTGGCCGTCCAGGGATTCGTAGGGGCTATCCTGCAGACGCTTCAGGTGTGGCAACAGGTGCAGTGCGTCCATGCCCATGGCGTACAGGCGCACGCCGGGGCCGAGGATGCCGGGCAGAAGCTGCCCGAGGCGCTCCCGTTCCGCCCGGTCGGCCAGCAGCGGGATGTCCGGGAGCAGGATTCCGCGCATGTCCGCGAGCTGTTGTACCGTCAGCGAGCCGCTCCAGGCATGTGAGGTGGTGTACATCGGCAGGTCCCCGGCGCGGAAGAAGGCGAGCTGTGGACGGATGCTCTGCGCCTGCTGGGGCCGGGCCGCGACGAGCACCGCATCGATGTCGTGCCGACGGCGTGGCTCGAATCCGATCCGCTGTCCCAGCCATTGCTGCAGGCGTTTGTGACGCGCCTTGCTCAGGTCGAGGTGCATGAGGCTGCTGATCGGCTGCGAGTAATCGGCGGAGTCCGCCGCGTAGGCGCGTCCCTCCACTGCCTCGCCGGTGAGGGCCTGCCAGCGCCCGGAGAAGGCGTCCCGCAGGCGTTCGCCCCAGTGGTTGTTCGGGGTCAGCATGACCGGATGGCGCAGGCCGTCCTGCCAGATGCGCTCCGCGGCCAGGCGGGCCTCCTGTTCGGGGTCTAGCGAGAACATGTGGAAATTGGCGGGCGGCGCGGTATCGCTGAGCACCTGATTGAGCGCCAGGGCCGGCACGGCCAGTTCGCCGGCACGCAACAGCTGGCTGACCGATTCCTTCTGCAGCGGGCCGATGATGGCCTCGGCGCCGGCCTCGACGGCCTGGGTGTACAGCGGCCAGGCGCTGTAGGGGTCGCTGGAATCATAGAAGCGCAGCAGCGGGCGCTGTTCCTCGGGAAGCTGGTAGTAGGCGGCCATGATCCCGTCGCGCAGCAGCCTCGCGGCGGGGGCATAGCGGCCGCGCTGGGGCAGCAGGATCGCGATATGGTCGACCTGCTCGACCTGGGAGCGCAGGCGCTCGCTGAACTGCTGCAACAGTTCCGGCAGTGCCGGGTGTTCGGGGAAGCGTTCGCGCCACTGCTGCAGCGCCTGCGGCAGGGTGGCCGGCGTGGCGCGGTGCTGTTTGATCAGCAGGGCGAGCTCCATCCAGCCGCCGGGGATGCCGGGTGGGGTGGGCTGGAGTTCCTTCAGGGTGCGCTCGTTGAGCGCGGTCAGGGCGCGCAGGATCTCGCTCTGGACCGCGAGTCGTTCCGCTTTCCGGTCGCCGAGCCGGGTATCGAGTTGTTGCAGGGCGTTGGCGCTCTCCAGCAGGTTGCCCACCTGGCGGTAGGCGGTGGCGAGGTCGCGTAGATGGCGTAGCTTCATCTGGTCCGGCATGTCCGGCCGGATCAGGCCGAGCAGGGTGTCGAGTGCGAGATCACCCTGGTGGTGGGCCAGGTCGAGCTCGGCGCGCAGCAGCCCCTGCCTCAGTTGCTGGGTGGCGTTCAGCGGTCGCCCGTCCGTCCGTTGCAGCAGTTCGGCGGCACGGTCCAGGTCGGTGCCCTTGATCGCACTATCTATGGCGTCGAGCAGAAAATCGGTGCCGACATCCCCAGGTGTCCGCCGCGCCAGCGCTTCGTACAGCGTGCTGGCCTCCAGGAACTGCTGTTCTGCCAACAGGCCGGCCGCGCGCTCGATATCCGGATCCTCGCGGACTTCCGGTTGGGTGGGCAGCGGTGTACAGGCGCTGAGCAGCATGCCGAGAAGCAGGGCGATCAGTGCATGCGAAAGGGTCGGGCGGATTTGCATCTCTTGTCCAGTACGGCGACGATGAGCGGGGAGTATCGAAGGTGGGGTGAGAGGTGTCAAACGACAAGGGCTGTTTGTATGTGGTGGCGACCCCGATCGGCAATCTCGGGGATATCAGCCCGCGTGCGGTGGAGGTGCTGGGGCGTGTGGACCTGGTGGCGGCGGAGGATACCCGGCACAGCGGGCGATTGTTGCGGCATCTGGGGCTGGAGCGGCCGTTGCTGGCCCTGCATGAGCACAATGAGCGAGAGCGCCTCGGGCAGCTGCTGGAGCGCCTCGCTGGCGGACAGGCGATTGCGCTGATCTCGGATGCCGGCACACCGTTGATCAGCGACCCCGGCTTTCCGTTGGTCAGGGCCTGTCACGCCGCGGGCATACGGGTGTGCCCGGTACCGGGCCCCAGCGCCCTGATCGCGGCGCTCAGTGTCTCGGGCCAGCCTACCGACCGCTTCGTGTTCGAGGGTTTTCTGCCGCGCAAGGCGGCGGCGCGGCGTGAACGGCTGGACGGGCTAGCCGCTGAGCCGGGCACCCTGGTGTTCTACGAGTCCTCGCACCGGGTCCTGGATACCCTGGCCGATATGTGCGCCGTGTTTGGCGAGGGGCGCGAACTGGCTTTGTGCCGCGAGCTGACCAAGTTGCACGAAACAGTGCGGGTCGGCCTCCTGGGTGGGGTGCTGGCCTGGGTGCGGGGCGATGAGAGCCAGCGCAAGGGGGAGTTCGTGCTGGTGGTGGCCGGCGCGCCGGAGCAGGCGTCTCCAGCGGACGCGCAACTCGACAGCGCCTTGCGGATTCTGTTGGAGGAAGGGCTGCCGCTCAAGCAGGTTGCGGCGATCGCCGCCAGGCTTGCGGGTGTGGGAAGGAATCAGGCCTATCAGCGTGCCCTGGATCTGCAGCGCCAGTAGAATTAACCCTCTTTGCGGCCTTTGCGTCCTTTGCGGTTGAATGTTTTCCATACCGACTTCCGCTTTGGCGAAGCCACGCCATCCCGCTGAGTTCAGGCAAATATGGGGAGTTGGGCTGAGGCGGCAGTGGCTTGCAAGGAACCGGTTCAGCCCTTAGGGTGTGCTGCGGGAGCCGGCCAGACGATCGCTGCCGCCTGTGCGGTGGAGGAAAGTCCGGACTCCGCAGGGCAGAGAGCCAGATAACGTCTGGGCGGCGCGAGCCGACGGAAAGTGCCACAGAAAACATACCGCCAAAGCCCTTCGGGGCCGGTAAGGGTGAAAAGGTGCGGTAAGAGCGCACCGCGCCCCTGGCAACAGGGGTGGCAGGGTAAACCCCTCTCGGAGCAAGACCAAATAGGGAAACACGCCTTCGGCAGCCTGCGGCCCGCAGGTGTTTCCGGGTAGGTCGCACGAGGCGTCCGGCGACGGGCGTCCCAGATGAATGATCGTCCCCGACAGAATCCGGCTTACCGGCCGGCTCCCCCCAGGATAACGTGTCAACCCAATTCTAAAATGTCCCCTTTTCTCCCAAGCTGAAATGTCCCCTTGGTGAGTCCGGGGTCATGAGGGGACGAGGGGGCGCCTCATCTCCAGGGATGGTCCGGTGCAGGCC
>JAKRWE010000117.1 GCA_024712425.1 Chromatiales bacterium | reverse complement strand
AGGCCAGACTCGGAATTGGGATCCCGTTGGGTCGGTCGCATTGAATCCGGAACGTAACAACGAAGAAAAGTGTCGCGCCGCATGATCGAAAAGGCGACATCTATCTTGACAAATACCGAGGTATGGAAAAGAGAATTTCTGAAACGACGTGGACTCGATCGACAGGATGGAAGGGCGTTGTATGAATATCGTGTTACGGAGATTGAATTCATAGAACTTGAGGAGTTATTGCGAACTTGGTTGGGGAGACTCATTGGGCCGTTCCAGCTCAGCCAAGTGCTAGTTCTTGACCGTTTCTCGGCATTGTTTGTTCTATATGCAGCAGAATGGTGGCGTCGTCGTTACGATGGGACAGGATTTTCATGGAGCCCCATTCTGAGTGCCCTGGGCTTGGCTCCAGATAGCTGGACCCCAACTCAACGCAGCAAGTGTATTCAGGAAGGGCTTCGTTCATGGGGATTGCGCCCTAGGGAACATGGTGCTCTGCGATTTCTGGGTGAGGTCGCAGTGCAGGGTGGGTTGCCACTGCGTTTACTTGGGGAAGCGCGCGGCGGCATCGGAAGATTGCTGGCGAGAGTGCTGCAGCTGGCCGGGGGCAGGGAAGTCGCCAGGACAGAGCTTAAAGGGTGGGTGGAAAGCCTGCAATCTCAACTGCCAAAGAGCTATAGAAAAGACATAATCTATGAGTTGCTGACAGAGGTCATTCTTGTCGCATTGAAGCTCAAGCAGGAGGCGAATCTCTCTGCTGGGGACGATGCCGTTGCTGTATTGGATAGAAAGGTTCCTGGCTGGAAGGATCGTTTCCCTGTCTCCATGGAGGACCGGCATGCTCAGATGCTGGTTGAGCAGTTAGTCCGCGATGTGGCAAACGTGCGCATTCGAAAGGTAAAACCCTGTCTTCCCGTAGAACGAACCCTGGAGCAAGAAGAGGACGGGCAATGGTCTCTCGTTTCACGAATTGAGCTGCCCGACACTTTGGATTTTTCGGCTATCGCCCAGCTTTTCGGCATCGAAGACGTAAGCAATCTACCCCGCGCTGCGACGTTGGTTCTGATTGCGGGCGACGAAGCGACCTCGACAACGCTCAGAGCCTTGGCTGGTAGAAATGCTTACCGAGCGGAGCCTGCTGAATTTGCCTTTGCAGACCACGCTGCATGCGAAGAGCATCTGTTGGAACTTTCAGCTCCTGATGGGCGCTCATGGCGGGCGGAGGTCTCCAGAGGGGAATCATTGGATGAGGATCTTGCCTGGATTTTTTCTGCTGAATCACCTCAGGAACTTCTGAAACAAGGTGACGGCCGCATCGCAAACGGCGAGGTTCTTTTGGCCTTGCCGGGAGGGTGGCAATGCGAGACGGAGGAAGATAGCGTTTGTCAGGCAATAGGAACTATCCGTCCTTGGCATAGAACACTGTTCCAGCTTCGCGGTGCGGCAACACTCAAGACGCCGGGCGCGTTATCAACGCTGCGTACAGGCCAGGCCGATACTTCCGATTCTCGATATATATGGAACGGAAACCGAATATGGCTCGATTTCTTGCAGCCACGCTGTGCCTATAAAGGGAAGCCAAGGCTTTATCGCCTTGATGACGATGGTAACCGGCATCCAGTCCAGGGGCGTCCGGCATGTCGCGTGATAGGGAATCCGGACGCTTCCGAGGCTGAGGGGCTGGTCCTGCTTCAGTATCCATCCACGGGGATGCCGCAGATTCGCACTCGCATGCTGCTTCTCCCGGAGCGATCCGCGCTCGACTACCGGAATGTAGACGCTAATGGTGGGACTATCCACTTCTCTAACTGGGGCATCTCGAGGGCACAGGTAGTTGAGCCATCGTTTGTGCAACAGGCCTATACAAACAATGGCGACGGTGCGTTACTGGAAGTGTCAGTGGGTAATGGAGTCAGGACCCCAGAGTGGTTGACACTTGAACTCTTGTGGCCCCATACGACGAAAACAGCCCGTATCAAATTGCCTTTTCCAGCCAGTGGAGTGCGTGCCTTCGACGGTGATGGAAAGGAACTGCTAGCCGGGCAACAGATCGCAGCCGATTATCTTGCTGGAGCCCGTCTCGTCATGAATAGGGGCGCTGTCCCCGCAGAAAAGCTGACGCTCGCTATAGAGGCGGGTCTCAATCACCTGAGTCGTCGATACCCATTGCGCATGCTGCCGGGTGTGTTGTCGGTGGACATTGCTTTGATTGACTATGAGACGGACATCCAGCAGCTGCTAAGCCTGGACGATTCGCCGGATTCGGAAATTACACTGTCGATTTCCACTAGTCGTAACCAGCAGATATTCAGTATCCGGGTGGCTCGCTATGCAGCGGTGATTGAGCGGGATGCAGGCCAGCTGGCCCTCAATGCACGCAGTCTGGCGCAATTCAATCTCGACCAACTCAGCCGTTTGCAGGTGCTGGCAACAAGGCTGGAGCATCCAGCAGATGACCCTATCGAGTTAGAGCTTGTTTTGTCCGAGGGTGTGCCTACCGGTCGCTGGGAATTCGATCCTAAGCTAAGAGAACCGGGATCATGGCTCGTGTATCCCTCCCCGGATGCCGATATCCGGTTTCGTCCCTGTGCCTGGTCTGTTGATAACGAAGATAACATCGACCTATTAGGTGATGACGATCTTTTGAACGCCATCGCAAGCCCCGATCAGGGTCAGCGCGAAGAGCAGATCGCTGGCGTCATCGAATCAATGGCATCGAACTTTCAGCACGCTTCATGGAAGACCGTAGAACAGATGGCCAGGCAGTTCGGTCATCTGCCGCTTGCGACGCTGGATTTGTGGCGCATGTTTGCCCATTCGGATCAGGGAGTGGCGGCATTGGCTTTTCGACTTGGTGATTTGCCGAGGAACTTCTATTTACGATTCGGACGGGAGTTGCCTCTTGCCTGGGAAACTCTCGCACTGAGCGACTGGAAACAGGCGATGGAGCAGCTTGGAGAACAATGTCGTAGTTCTTATCCAGATGCGGCCGATCTGATCTTTAAGGAGCAACTCAACAAATGCCTTACCGCCCTACGCGCAGAGTGTGGCGCCTTGTCTAATCTGCTGGGCATCGCGGCTGCCGCTGTCGATGAGCAAGAGAACCGGGAGCTGTATCTCCTTCGAGAATATGTTGCATTTCACGCGGAACAAGAGTTGTTTGAAGGGGAAAAAAGCAAACTTATGGTATTGCGCAGGACTCATGCCCATGATGAGTGGCCAACTGGGTTTGGAGAGACATTGGATCAGGCACGCAACGAACCGGAAATCGGGAAATTTCTGTTTACTGATCCAAACGGATACCGAGATGGAGTGATCAATCTTCCGATGATCGCGGCTGTTGCTGCGGTTCTCGATCGGAGTAACGAATTCTTCCCAACACCGGAAAGCATTCACTTACTTCGAACCGTGAAGGCTTTTGATATTCAGTGGTTCGCTGATGCCTATAACCTGACAGTAGCTCGTTATCTTGTAGAAGGATCCTGCGATGTCTGACTCCTATTTCTCTCGTCTGATGCCATCATTGGCCAAACGATCCGGCCAAGCGGCCGTAAGTCAGCTCGGTTTTGCCAATATTCCCGTCCGACACAGACTGCGCGAGTTATTCCAAGCGTCCTATGGGACGACAGGTGCCTTTCTGGCAGATCCGACATTCGAGGCGGTATTTGGCTGGAAAACCGCGGACCGGTGCATGAGGGAACTGGAAAATGAGCTTTTAACCCCGGAGCTGGTCAGTGCGATGGACCAGGCAGGGGACTATGCGTTCAATCGACAGATGTTTCCCTATCGGCATCAGTTGCGTGCCTGGGAGATCTTGAGAAGAGACGATCCTCAATCGTTGATGGTTACCAGTGGAACCGGATCAGGAAAGACCGAATGTTTCATGGTGCCGATACTCGATCACCTGGCCAGGCAACGGCGCGAACATGGTCGATTGATCGGGGTGCGGGCACTGTTTCTCTATCCGCTGAATGCGCTGATTAACAATCAGCGTAATCGCCTGAGGGCATGGACAGAACCGTTTGGTGAGGATATCCGCTTCTGCCTGTATAACGGAAATACCCCAGAGAGGCCGGAGCGCTCTTCCAGGAAAAAGGATGCGCCCAGCGAGGTGCAGGATCGCCAATCATTGCGGAGTCAGCCCCCACCGATACTGGTAACCAATTCCACCATGCTGGAATACATGCTGGTGCGTAACCAGGATGCCTCCATCCTGGAGCAGTCCCAAGGCAAACTGGAGTGGGTGGTTCTGGATGAGGCCCATACCTACATCGGGTCTCAGGCGGCGGAAGTCTCTTTGTTGCTACGTAGGGTAATGCATGCCTTTGGTGTGGCTCCAGAGGATGTGCGTTTCGTCGCCACTTCCGCCACCATTGGCGATCCGGACGGCCCGGCTGGCGAAGAGTTGAGGCGCTTTCTTGCCGACGTGGCTGGAGTCGATATAGGCCGCGTGCATCTGGTTGCGGGCGAACGGGACGTTCCCGTCCTGCCGAAATCTAATCAGGAATCGTTCCCATCGCTTACAAATCTTGAGCAAATTGACGCAGGTAGGGAGGTATCTCCGCAGCGCTACGTTGCCTTGTCTTCGCATTCGGTCGCACGATCGATCCGTAAGCTCTTCACCGACGCCGGACAGGGAGGCCCGGTTGCCCGTCTATCCCAAGTGCATCGAAAAATATTTGGTCCGAATGTGGCCATTGGTAAAGAGGGGCAGACGGAAGCGCTTCGCTGGCTTGACCTACTTTCAGGAACTCGCGGTGAAGAAGGCGGGGAGTCCTTCCTGCCGGTTCGAGCCCATTTTTTCCATCAGACACTCCCTGGGGTCTGGGCTTGTGCCGACAAGAATTGCAAGGAGAAGCAGGGAACTACATTGGACGACAGTGCGTGGCCATTCGGTTCCCTCTACCTGGAGCCCAGGAAGCACTGCACCTGCGGCAGTCCGGCTTATGAAGTGGTCAGCTGCGGTGATTGTGGAGAGGTCTATCTGGTTGCTGGAGAAAATCGCGGTCATTTGCATCATTTGAGTCCGCCTCATTTGCTCGATGACTTTGAGTTGGAAATGGACGAGGTCATGGAGGAAGAGGAGCTCGAAGAGGAACCGGTTAGTTCTCTTCACCAGCACAAAGTCTTGATCGCGAACCGTACTGGAAAGAACGTGGGTGAACTGGCGATCGAAAGGACATCTCGCAAGATTGTCGAGCGGTCAGGCGATACGCTGGACCTTGTAGCACAAGAGGGTGATGGAACAGGTCTTTCCTGTCCGAAATGCGAGTCGCAGGAAACGCCAAGAAATCGCCTGTTTCGTCACGGGCGCCTCAGTGCTCCCTTCCTGTTGGGGAATATCCTGCCCACCCTGCTGGAATATGCCCCGGACGGCGATAAGCCGCAAGACCATCCCTATCGGGGCAGACGCCTGCTTTCCTTCACCGATAGCCGTCAGGGTACCGCCCGCCTGGCGGCCAAGCTGCAACAGGAGGCTGAGCGCAACCGGGTGCGCGGGCTTGTTTACCACCTCAGCCTGCAAGCATCAGGGAGCAGCGATACACAACAGAAGGGAAAGCTGCAGCAGGCGCTGGAGGCGCTCAGAGAGGCATTCAACAGAACGCCTATTGAAGCCTTGGAAAATCTCATTAAAGAAAAAGAACAGGAGCTGGCCAACCTAAATAAGCCTCAAGTCATTACCTTCAATGATCTGGCTACATTATTGGCTGGGCAGGCCCGCGATATCCGATTCATGCGTGAGACGTATCGACACAATGCGGGGGATCTTTTTGATGGTGATACAGGCGATATCACATTGGCGAGGATGTTCATGGTCCGGGAGTTTGGTCGGCGACCCAAACGAGCCAATAGCCTCGAGACCATGGGGCTGGTTGCCACCTATTATCCTGCTCTCGATAAGGTCATCGAAGTGCCGGGAGATGTTATCCAGGCAGCCGGTTTCGATTTGGGTGATTGGCGTAATTTCCTCAAGATTTGCTTGGATTTCTTTGTTCGCGGCGGTGGATCTCTCAAATTCCCTCGTGAATGGAAGAAATGGCTCGGGATGCGCTTTGGTCAAACCTGGCTGGTACCTCACTCGCAAGAGGAGGTTGGCCGGGGCCAACGGCGCTGGCCGAGCGTTGCACGTGGCAAATCGACCAGCCTACTGGTTCGTCTTTTGGCATGGGTACTTGAAGTAGACCCTGATACGCCCCTTGGGGCAGACCGAATCGATGTGGTGCTAAGGAGCGCCTGGGATGTCCTGTGTGGCAAGGGGGTGTTATCCCCGAAGGAAATGGGCTGGCGCTTGCCACTCGACCAGATGGCATTTCTCCCAATACATCAGGCCTATGCCTGCCCGGTAACGCGGCGACTGCTCGATACCACGCTAAAGGGGGTCACTCCATATCTCCCGAGAAATGCGGAGAAGGAAAAGGCAGTCTGTAAGTCTTACTCTATACCGCTCTATCCAACCCCCTTCATGGGTGAGACAGAAGGTCTGGCACGCATCCAGCTTGCGAGGGACTGGTTAACAGGTAATCTAGATATTGCCCCGTTACGTGAGGAAGGGCTGTGGTCAGACCTGAACGACCGGGTCGTCGAGTTGGCGCCGTTCTACAAGACAGCAGAACACTCCGCCCAGCAGGACGCCAAGCGTCTGCAAAGATACGAAGAAGCCTTCCAGTCCGGTGACATCAACCTGCTTTCCTGTTCGACGACCATGGAGATGGGTATCGACATCGGGGGCGTCAGTCTGGTCTCGATGAATAACGTACCCCCACACCCTGCGAACTATCTGCAGCGGGCAGGGCGCGCGGGTCGCAGAAGGGAAGCGCGCTCGCTGGCCATGACCTTATGCAAATCCAATCCCCATGACCAGATCGTGTTCAGCGATACCCGGTGGGCCTTTGATACCAGTTTGGCGGCGCCCAAGGTCTCGCTCGACAGTCCGGTTATTGTGCAACGCCATGTGCAGGCGTTTCTTCTAACCGCCTTTTTCAGAAAACAGCTTGCGAAAACAGGCCAGGATCAACTCAGGTTGAATTGTGGGGCGTTTTTCCGCGGAGAGCAGCATTCAATGGCCGCCATGTTCTCCTCTTGGTGTCGGGGTATGCGAACTCGCTGTCCACAGGCGTTGGAGGCGAGACTAAAGCACCTATTGCGCCGTACCTTATACGAACGCATCGGCTTGGAAGGGCTGCTCGAAAGAGCGGCCAGCGAGATGGATGATCTGGCCTCCGCCTGGCATACCGAATGGGACAACCTCGAGACGGAACAGGAACAGATCAAGGGCGAGGCCGGTGAGAACTCACCCGCTTACCGCGCCGTTGGCTATCACATGAAGCGCCTGGATGAAGAATATCTCCTGCGTGAGTTGGCCAACCGGGGCTTCCTTCCGGCTTACGGCTTCCCTAGCCACATTACCCCCTTTGACAACTACACAGTGGACCAATTTAAGCGCGACAGACGGGGGCGGGATACGGGGCGGGAAGACAACCGCAGCCGTTTCCGCGAGATACCCAGCCGCGAGTTGGCCACGGCATTGCGCGAATACGCCCCAGGCTCCCAGGTCGTTATGGATGGGCTGGTTTATCGTTCTGCTGGTCTGACCCTCAATTGGCACGTCCCAGCGGACCAGGAAGACGTGAAGGAGGTGCAAAACATCAAGTTTGCCTGGCGCTGCCACAAATGCGGAGACAGTGGCACCACGCATAGCCTGCAGGACGCGGGTATTTGCCCCAGCTGTGGAATCGACATCAAGCCAGCCAATCAGCGCCAGTTCATCGAACCCGCCGGATTTGCGGTCGATTTTTACGAGACGCCCAGCAACGACGTGGACAGCCAGCAATTCATCCCGGTCGAAGCCCCTTGGATTGCGCCGGAAGGTGACTGGATATCCCTGCCGAATCCAGACTTGGGTAGATTCCGCACCACGACCAAGGGCCATATCTTTCATCAGTCCCGTGGCATCCATGGAGCCGGCTATGGCCTGTGTCTGGAATGCGGACGGGCCGAGCCCATGTCGCGTGATGGCGAGATGTCGGAGCAGTTCAAAAGACCCCACCGCAAGCTCCGGCGCAGCAAGGCCGACTCACCTGAATGTCCAGGCAGTCATGACTCCTGGAAGATCAAGGAAGGAATCACCCTGGGGCACGAGGCCTGGACGGATGCCTGCGAATTTCAGTTGAAGACCAGTGAAGGGCCGTGGCTCAGCAATCAGGTGGCGGCCACTACACTGGCGGTCGCGCTGCGCGATGGCCTGGCCGAATTAATAGGGGTGGAGAGCACCGAGCTGGCCTGTGCGACCAAACAGGTGAGGACGGAGGACGGCGGAATCTGCCAGTCGATCATCCTGTTCGACCGGTATGCAGCCGGTTATGCTTCTAGCGTTCCCCGCTATCTCTCCGAGCTGTTTGGCAAGGCGCGGAAGAAACTGCTCTGTCCGAACGACTGTGACAGCGTCTGTCCGCATTGCGTGCTCGATTTCGACCAACGCTTTGCCGCCGAGGAGATGAATCGGTACCGCGCGCTAGAGATACTCACCGAGCAATGGGTGGACGGCTTCCAGGTGCCTGATCGCTATGCCTTCTTCGGCGAGCATACCCGTGCGGTATTTCAGCCTCTGATCGAGAGCATTTGGCAATCCGTATCCAGCGGCCGAGTGAGTGAGCTGCGTCTCTATGCCGGAGGTGAGTTCGACCATTGGGACATTGCCCTGTCGCCCTTACGAAAACTGGCCTATCAAGTGGCCGCCAAAGGACTTCATGTCAGCCTTGTCGTGCCGCAGACCGCTTCGGATCGACTCGATGAAACTGAACATCATCTGTTGGCCAGCCTGGTGGATGCGCCGAACATCTCCTTATATGCCGCCCATGCCGAGCCACGCTGCGGAGAGGGCTGGTTGCTCGCCGAGGCGATCGGCCCTGAAACCGAACGCTGGGCCGCAGACACGGAGTCAGCTGTGTACTTCGATAGCGAGTGGGGCCAGACCGGGAATCTGCTGGTGGGCGCAACAGTACCGGAGGCGCCGCGGCTCGATGTCACGGCGCCGAGTGCTGAATCCATCAGGCCGGTGGTTGGTGTGGCAGGGGACCGCGAGCTGGAGATCGGCAAGGAGCTCAACGGCAAGCTCAAGACCTTTGGCCGGCGGTTCTGGGACTATCTCGCGCGAGAGCACGAACCCACAACGGCACTGCTGGACTCGTCCGATCCCATCTCATTGGTTCGCTACCAGGACCGCTACCTCTTTTCTCCTTTGTCGGTCCGGCTGTTGTTTGAAGTCGTCAAGGCGCTGCGAGAGCGGGTGGGGGAGGAGCGCTGGGCTTCGCCCGTCATCGAAATCGAGACCCTGGCAGGTAAGTCTTATTCTAATCGGCGAGGGCAGTCGCCAAGATTCCTGTGGGACGACTGGGAAGACCAGGCAACCCGGATTGAGGTGGTAGAGACATTGTTGGGTGGTATTGGGGCAGAGCTTGATGGTCAGTTCAATGACGACCGGAGACAGGCGCATGCGCGTCTGTTCGAAGTTCGGTTCGCATCGGGCAAAAAACTGCGCCTGCGCCTGGATCAGGGCATCGCCTATTGGCGTGTTTCCCGCTCCGCCGAATACCGAAGCAAGACCTTCAACTTTGCGGAAGTCGATGCCAGGCGACAAGCATTGGCTCTGCTGCGCGCCGATGTGCCGCTGGCAGGGGATGAGCACCCAACCCAGATCTTTATCCGAATAGGGGATGAATGAGTGGGGTCAAGACCTGTTCGTGGCACCCGCCCACAGGGGCGATGAACAAACACCCCTTCCGCGTGATTAGCAGGCTGTTGAAATTCGCCGCCTGAAGTGGAAGATACCGGTAAGGAAGGAAGAAGGACGAGCAGTACGATGCGTGGCCCGGATATTCAACAAGATGCCCTGTTCAGCACGGTCAG
>JAKRWE010000116.1 GCA_024712425.1 Chromatiales bacterium | reverse complement strand
GATGGCTACTTCGCCCACCCCTATCATTCCTGGGAGCGAGGCTTGAACGAAAACACCAACGGGCTTATCCGGCAGTACCTGTCCAAGGGAACCGACTTCAACAAACTGACGGACAGGCAGGGCCTGGAGATCATGGACAAGTTGAACAATCGCCCTCGAAAATGCCTAGGGTACAAGACACCCAATCAGGTATTCTTCGGGATCAATCCACCCGTTGCACTAGCGAGTTGAATCCGCGCCCTGTAGTAACGATCCCCTCCGTTTGGGGAACGGCGATACTGCGCCGGATCGGGCTTTTTGTCACCCTGTTCCTTGCAGCAGGGAGCGCGCCGTATCCGCCAGGCGACGCCGTCCCAGCAGGACTTGCCAGCGTTTGCCGCCACACTGACGCCAGAGCACGACTGCGCGCAGCCCGGCGAGCAGGCAGGCCCGGATGTCGTCGGCGATCGTCGGGTTCTGCAGGTACAGGGGTTCTCCCTTGACCAGGATGGGCGGCGGCACCGGGCTGATATGGCGCTGGTAGAGGCGGGCGAGCTGGGCGTGAAGGGGAAAGTCCGGCAGGTCGAAATGTACCTGTTTTTCTTCCAGCTGTTCCAGGTCGTGGCCGAGCTCGGCGAGCCGTTCCCGGTCACGGCTCAGCTTGTCGCCATGGTGCAGCAGGCCGATCACGTAGCGCGCAATCTCCAGATCACGCGAGGCCGGCGATTCGAGCTGTTCGAGCAGGGTCAGCAGGCCCAGGCGCACACCGGCAAGGTTGCCGAACACCGCTTCGGTGCTCTCGGGCTCGAAGGCAAACAGCGAGCCGATGCTGGCCGCCATGGCCTGCTCGTCGGCGCGACCGTGACGCGCCAGGTCGCGCACCAGGCGGGCGGCCTGGAAGACCCCGGCCAGGGCAAGGGTGCGCTCGTTGTCGTCGTGGCGGCTCATCGGATGATGCCTCCGCCCAGGCAGGTGTCGTCCTGATAGAACACCACCGACTGCCCGGGGGTGATGGCGCGCTGGGGCTCGGCAAAGCGCACCTGCGCCAGCTCACCGTCGAGGGTGACCTCGCAGGTCTGCAGGGGCTGGCGATGACGACAGCGCGCACGACAGGTGAATTGCGCGGCCGGTGGCTGGCCCGCCACCCAATGGAGCTGCTCGGCGGTGAGATCCCGCTGCAGCAGGGCAGGGTGGTCGTGACCTTGCACCACGCGCAGCACGTTACGCTCGAGATCCTTGGCGGCCACGAACCAGGGCCGGTTGTCGCCATCGGCGCGTCCACCGATGCCCAGGCCCTGGCGTTGGCCGATGGTGTAGTACATCAGGCCCTGATGGCGGCCGATCACCTCGCCCTCGAGCGTCTCGATGTCGCCGGGCTGCGCGGGCAGGTATTGCGCCAGGAAGTCACGGAAGCGGCGCTCGCCGATGAAGCAGATGCCGGTGCTGTCCTTCTTGCGGAAGTTGGCAAAACCGGCCCGCTCGGCGATCTGCCGCACTGCAGGCTTGGGCAGATCGTGCAACGGGAACAGGGCGTGCTGGAGAGCATGCTGCCCCAGCATGTAAAGGAAATAGGTCTGGTCCTTGTTTTCGTCGGTGGCGCGTACCAGTTCGCAGCGGCCATCGGGCAGGCGGCGGATGCCCGCGTAATGGCCAGTGGCGATGTAATCGGCACCCAGGTCGAGGGCATGTTCGAGAAAGGCCTTGAACTTGATCTCGCGGTTGCACAGCACGTCGGGATTGGGTGTGCGCCCGGCACGGTATTCGGAGAGAAAGTGCGCGAATACCCGGTCCCAGTACTCGGCCGAGAAGTTGACCGTCAGCAGCTCGATGCCCAGGCGTTCGGCGACCTGTTGTGCGTCGGCAAGGTCTTCGGCGGCCGAGCAGTATTCCTCTGTGTCGTCCTCTTCCCAGTTCTTCATGAACAGGCCGGTGACCCGGTAGCCGGACTCGAGCAGACGCAGGGCGGCCACCGAGGAATCGACCCCACCGGAGAGACCGACGATCACGTGTGCACCTGCCTCAGTCGTCATCGCTGCTCTCCAGGTCGTGCAGCAAGTCCAGCGGATGGGCGATTCCCCGCTCGGCGTCGCGCACGCATTGCATCACCAGGGGGCTGCGCAGAGGCAGGCGGCCAGAGGTCAGTTCGTCTGCCTCCGCCCAGCGCAGGTCCAGGATGGCCGGGTCGCGGACCTGGCCGACGATCTCGCCGTCGGTCTCGCCGAGAAAACAGAAGCGCAGATAGGTGTCGCCATCCGCGCTGGTCTGCCAGCGGTAGATGCCGAGCAGGGCAGTGGGGCGAAAGGCCAGGCGGGTCTCCTCGCGAACCTCGCGAATCACCGCATCGTGCAGGGACTCGCCGGGCTCCAGGTGTCCGGCCGGCTGGTTGTATACCGGCGCGCCGTCGGGTGCCTCCTCGACCAGCAGGTGACGACCAGCCGAGTCGCGGATGACGGCGGCGACAGTGACGCGGGGGCTCCATCTCATGAGCACATTCTACTCGTCGGCAGGAAGCAGAAACAGAAACCCCGGCACGAGGCCGGGGTTTGCAGGCAGGACGGGGAGAATTACTCGTCGCTGCCGAAGATACCGAGGATCTGCAACAGGCTGATGAAGATGTTGAAGATGGTCAGGTACAGGCCGTAGGTGGCCATGATGTAGTTGGTCTCCCCGCCACGCACGATGCGTGCGGTGTCAAACAGGATGAAGCCGCTCATCACCAGGATCACGCCGGCGGAGACGGCCAGGGCCAACGCCGGCAACTCCAGGAAGATGTTGGCGACCATGGCCACCACCAGCACCATCATGCCGGCGAACAGGAAACCGCCGAGGAAGCTGAAGTCGCGCTTGCTGGTCAGGGCGTAACCCGACAGGCCGAGGAAGATCACCCCGGTGCCACCAAAGGCGGTGGCGATGATCTGCGGGCCGTTCGGCAGCGCCAGGTACATCGACAGGATCGGCCCCAGGCCGAAGCCCAGCAGGCCGGTAATGAGGAAGATCACGCCGATGCCGGCAGCCGAGTTGGCGGTGCGCGGCAGTACGAAGATGCCCAGCACCATCGAGGCGATCACCGAGACCATGTAGGCGATCGGCGGCACGTTCAGGCTGATCGACACCCCCGCCATCAGGGCGCTGAAAAACAGCGTTGCCGACAGCAGCAGATAGGTGTTCTTGAGAACCTTGTTGATCGAGCCCGCCTGTGTGGCGGTGCTGGAAACAACGGTTTGATAGCGATTCATGGTGTCATTGCCCTCCCGAGGCATCAGGAAACCGAAATCCTGGCAAGTATGAGACCCCGCGCTGGGGTCTAAGTTCGCTCCAGCATACCGAAAAAGGCGCCATGGTCAATGCGACAGGGGTGTGCCAAAGACGGTTGTTTTACGGGGGATTTCCGGTATATTGCCGGCCTCTGTCGTCGGCGCCTGGGTCGGTTTGACGCCGGGAAGACTCCGAGTCAAGCTCCTCCCCGTTCGGCGGGGAGATTCAGGAGGGGACAAAGGCCTGTTCCGCCCCCTCCCGGCCTCCCCCGGGGGGGGAATGCAAAACTTTTTCAGGGGTTTTCCAGAACCGGGCGCGATGGACAGGCAATCCGGAGAGGTGGCAGAGCGGTTGAATGCAACGGTCTTGAAAACCGTCGAGGGTTGACGCCCTCCGTGGGTTCGAATCCCACCCTCTCCGCCATATCCTAAAATAATAACAAAAACAATCAGTTAGGGAACACAAAGAGCCGCTTTGTGGACCGTTTTGTGGACCGTTTGAACGTCCCTAGTTGCCCCTACGATCTACCCCTCTTGCGGAACCATCTCCACAGGGCATTCAGGTTCACTCCAAACCCGAGGAAGTTTGGCTTGAAATCAAAGATGTCCTCCTGGGGAGGGGGCGTGCCAGTTGGATCTACGCTTACTGCTTCGCTCTGGAGCGGTTGAGGTGCGTTTTCGAGGAACAGTTCCCCTTGGTAGGTCAGGCCACTGACAACATACACGTTGATGTAGAAGCTGTTGCTCGTCCTGTGTTCTCGCAGGGCGCGGCACCGCAGGTAGTCCCGCTTGTCGGCATACACCAGAGCCTTGGCAATAGGCTGGAAGGCACGTATCTCGTCTTCTGATGGTCCGGTCGGTTGGAAGGAGGTCTTGCCCTCTCGGACTTGAGTCAAAACCTCTCGAAGCACGTCCATTGATGGTAGTTGCTCAGACGGTGATCAGATCATTGCTATCCGGTGGTGGATTGTTTCGGAGGTAGTCCTTCACCTCGGTAATGATCTGGTCTTCCGTCTCGTCACGATCCCGACAACGATCAGCCCACGGTCTCCCAGGATGAAGGACATCCCAGCGTGGCCTCAGTCCTGCGTGACGCCCCTTGCCCGGATCGTGGTTGCCAAAACCATCAACCAACTTGTTCCACACCGGGTCGAACTTGGTGATAAGCAAGGATTCGCCAAGCGGTATCCAAATGTCGTCGACAAGCAGGTACCGACAGTGGAAGTCCTTCAGGTCAAGGTTGGATGCCTCCTCAAGACTCCGCTTGTGTTGCTTCAACCTGTTGAACAGCACTTTGCCAGGATTCGCTTTAAGGTCGCCACCCTTACGTGAACCTGCGGGCACCGCCTTACCGACATAGATCGGCGCAAGGAACCGTCCCTCCTTGTTACGCTCAACTATGGCTTCGTATGCGGGGAAGTCGCCCGTGTAGTAGATGGCGTAGATGCCAGCGCCAGTGAACGTCTTCAGTTCCTCCATTGGAACGACAGGCTGCTTAAGCATTGCTTGCCCAACGCTCTCCCCCAGATGACGTTTGTCCAGGGGGTTGAACGGTATGACCTTGTTGTCGGTCATGCGACGTCCCTGCCTTTGGCGCGAGACAGCTTGTGGAGTTCGGCTTCGATTAAACGCTCTGCCACCGAGGCTGCTACGCGACGGCTCAGGGCGACAGGCACGGCATTACCAAGCTGGCGCATGGTCTCGCTCCATGCCCCATGGAAGATGTAGCCGTCAGGGAAGGTCTGGAGTCTCGCTGCCTCTCGTACAGTGAAGTAGCGTACATCCCCGGTATCGAGAACCATCATGTTCTCACCCCCAGGGACTCCATGGTCTCCTGCCTTGAGGGTCTTTGCTGGTAGGTCCAGGGGACTTCCTGTGTGTCCGGGGTAGACCCTCGCTCCATCCCGGAAGTTATGGTTCAGGAACTTCCGTGCACCTCGCCTCCGGGGATCGGGGACATCAAGAAGTGCATCCCGTACCGTCAGCCAAGGCTTCTCTGCGGGGACACGCGAGTCCTTCTCAAGCGAGCGCACCTTGCTACGCAGCCTCTCTGGCATCGCGGGGCGGCGTTTTGGACCAAGGCGGTGCTTCTTCCAATACTCACCCGTAACCCACTGCGAGTAGATGAGGGCATCCAGACTATGAGTAGGTCGCGGGAAAGACCACTTCACCCCTAAGTCATGTCTGAAACCGACTATAAACACTCGTTCCCGCTTCTGCGGTACACCGTAGTTCGCAGCGTTCACCAAGGTGGGCACCACGTTGTAGGTAAGCCCGGTGCCATGAAGAGCGCCCGACGTCTTCTCGGCTTGAAGTCGCTTGAGGTGGTCAAACCAGTCCTCATCCTTCCTAGCAGTGACTTCGGGGAACTCCAGCTGAAGTAGGATGTACTGGAAGTAGTTAGCGAAGGAGGAACGGGTGAGGCCCTTGACGTTCTCGACGATGAACGACTTCGGGCGTAGCTTGCGGATTACTTCAACAGTGGCGGGGAACATGTCCCGACTATCGTCATAGGCGCGGTGCTTGCCACCGAGGGAGAAGGGCTGACAAGGGGGGCCTCCAGACACAAGGTCTATGCCGTCCGGTATCGATGACCAATCGAAGCCACGGACATCACCTTCCCACACGGGCCAGTCACCGACTACGGGATAACCACGCTTCTGGTTCTCACGGATGGTGTCGCATGCCCACTTGTCCCACTCAACGACTGCGAGCGTCTCGAATCCCGCTAGTGACACCCCCATGGCAAGCCCACCCGCTCCGGCGAACAGCTCCACTGCTTGCATCATCAATCTCCCTCGTTGGTCTTGTTGTCGAGAAATGCCCGGACGGTTCGGCTCACTGTATCCATGTCCTGTAACTCACACTCCCACACGACAAGGACTCGCCACCCCATATCTTGGAGTTGCTTCTGGGTGCGGATGTCGCGTTCCCTGTTGGCTCCTAACTTCTCTCCCCAGAAATCCTGCCGTGACTTCGGTAGTCTTGCCAGCTTGCATTTTGGGTCCGGGTGGCGGTGCCAGAAGCATCCGTGCATGAAGATGACCGCCTTTCTCCCCGGAAACACCATGTCTGGCTTACCTGGAAGGCCCGGCACATGCAGCCGATACCGGTAGCCCATCCCGTGAATGAGCCGCCGTAGCCTCATTTCGGGCTTCGTGTCCTTGCCACGAATGCGAGACATCCGCTCGCTACGTTCTTCAGGGGTCAGAGTGTCAACCACTCCGACACACCCTTACCCGTGAATGCCCTCATTACGGGAGTTCTTCCTTCCAATCCAGCAACACCACCAGTACATCCGAGGATTGTCCTGTGGGGCGGTCGGTGACCTTCCCAAGCAACTTCATGTTCTTCTGACCAACGGGACCCGCCAGTTCAAGCTCAAATGCGTCCATACCGAGCAGCGAGGGCAAAGTACCGTTATGCCGTTTCACCTTGATCTTGGCTTCCAATTGCCCACGATCCACGTCATACGTTCCGGTCCAGTAGAAGGACGTGTCTCCACCAAAGATACGACCGCTCTCGAAGATCACGACGCCTCCGCCGTAACCGTTCACGTTCTCAAAGTTGATCGTCCAAAGCGCTTCAATAGACACTGTTGCTCCCTCAAGTCCCGGTAACAACCCATAGGGTAGCAGAACTTTCTAGGCTACAACATATTGTGTTTCGATCTCCGAGAAATCTAATTGATCCCCCAAAGGAGCGGCACTAGAGTTTAGAGCGAACTCCTCCTGCACGACCCGCTCCTCATGAGCTGCCGTAGGGGTTGGAAGGTTCAAAAATGCTGCGATGATCAGAAGATCGCGCTGCTCCGCTCCACATGATCGCTTCCTCGCCAATCCGGCGGCTCGAATTTTTTGCATTTCCGGTTCCACCAGCGCCGGACCGGAACCTGCCGAAAAATCTCCTGCAGTCCCTGGCGAATCCGGCCCGCGGTGACCGGGTGGTTCCTCCTCCAAGGCGCGCCTTGGCATAACTGTCGTACGGCTTCGTCATCCAGGTAGCTCAGCAACTGGATCAAGCCATACCCCACCTGGGTCAGGTGAACCCAACGGTGCAGGGTTTGGCGCGTCTGCTGCCAGGCCTCCTTCAGTCCCCAAGCCTGCTTGAGCTGGTGAAACATCGGTTCGATCGACCAGCGCTCCGCATAGATCTCGATCACCTGCCCGGGTGTCAACTCAGTATCCGTGCTCAACAACAGCCGCGGCTTCTTCCACTGCCCCTTGCCGTCGCTGTATTCACACCACACCACGCGCACCCGCCGTCCCCCCAGAAAACGGGCCAGCACCACCCGGCTACGATAACGAACGGCCTGCTCCCGGCCATGCAACCACAAGGTGGCCTCGGTTCGCTCGAGGCGCTCGATTCGCTCCGGCGTGTATTTCTCGCCGTACTTGCGGGGCCGACCCCGTTGACCCGGCTGCCGTTCCGGCGGCGCATCGTACACTCGGGTATCGACCCGGACCTGGCCGACCACGTGGAATCCCCTCGACAGCGTCGCTTCGATGAACGGTCGCCGCATATACCAGCAATCCGCCAAGACGCGAACCGGCCTTTCCCGTAGCAGCCTATACACGGCCCGGATCAGTGTATTGGCCGCCACTAGCTTGCCTCGATTGCCCGCCGCCGGCACCAGGCGGGACAACAGGGGCAAGGCCAGGAAGCGGGAACCCTTTCCGGTCACCCATGCCAAGCTCACCCAGCATTGCCCCCGCACATACTGCGCCAGGTTCGGCTTGTTCCCGTGCTGGTGATGAATCTGGCTGCCCGGCGCCTTCTTCGAGGCCCGAAGCACCACCGTATCGTCCACTACCAGGTGGACTTCCTCCGGTCCCACCACCTGTAGCACCAATCGGACGAACTGCCGTGTCAGGCCCAGCCAAGACCACTTCCCCTGCTGCAGCCACTTGTAATAGCTGGTCCAGTGATTGCGCATGCCCAGCACCAAATAGGCTTCGGTGACAAAGCCCGCCGGGGTGAGCATGGCGCCGATCAGTAGCTCCAGGAAGGTGCCGACCGATCTTGCCGGTAGCGCCTGGCTCAAAAATGTTATCCAATCACACAGTGGGCGAGGGATACCACCATATCCCCTGTCCATAGCGGCCTCCAGAAGTTGTGTATTTCCTTCTGAAGGCCGCGCCTTGCATGCCTCTATATGAATTCAAATGGTGGCATGCAAGGCGCGGCAGCCGCATGGCTGCGGTCTTGTCAAGTACTTTTTTCGCTCCGATCTGCCTCCGAAACTCTAAACTCTAGTGCCTATAGTTAGCCACCCAATTCTGTGGATAACTTTTCGCCAAGCGAAAAAAACCCCGGCACAAAGTCCGGGGTCAAATTCAGAGCGACTCACACAGCGCTCGAAGGCTGTCCTCTCCAATCCGAAGATCGGACTCGCCTGAGAGAAACCGGACAGACAACGTCCTGATCGCCGCACGCAGATCCTCCGCATCAATACGGGCATCGTATTCCACGACGCAAGCCCGAAAGGAGAAGACCCAGATCTCGTTATCCTCGATCCAGTCCCAGACTTCCTCTCGTGCCCATTCCGACAGGCGCCCATCACAGACATCACGAATGGATGACCACAACAGGCCCACACGCATCCTCGCCATCTCATCGTCCTTCCACCGAAACAGGTGGTCAAACTCTGGGTCATCCATGACCAGTTGCGGCTGTCGACAAGCGACCTCCGAACGCCAATCCGGCGTCTTTGGCATTGCCTGCTTTTTCAGCAACGGCGATGGCGTATCAACCGACAGGTCCCCAAAGAGATCGATTTGCTGCTGCATCTCAACCTCCCCGGCTCATGCCGCTCGCGTGATGCTGGCTCGTAGTGCCGACAGAATGGCACCCGCGACATCCGTCGCATCGTTGACCACCGCTGCGTGGTTACAGAAGCGCTCTACTGCATGTGACCCGATACCAACACCATAGATCTCGATCTGACTGCGTTGCAGCATGTCAGCGATCTCGATCGTGGCCTGCGCATCGTTCGGTGCGCCATCGGTGATCAGGAACAGCAACTTGCGCTTTTCGCGTTGCCGTGCCAGGGCACACCCAGCTGCCCATAAGGCATCTGCCATCGGTGTGCCACCGGACGCTTGTACGCCCGCCAAGTACTCCTTCACCTGTACCAGTGGCTGATCGTATCCCTTGATCTGCTCCACCTGGTCACCGGCAAACACATGGATGCCAGTCCGGACATTGAGTACCTGATTGGTCTCAGCCAACACGGCGGAGGCCTGGAGGGCCAGTTCCATCTCCCGACCTCTCATCGAGCTGGATCCATCCACGACCAGTCCGACAGCCGGGAATGGGATGGTCTGTTGCTGACGCCTGCGGTACACACGGGGATTGCCCATGTGCGCCTGTACCAGACGTCGGCCGTCCAGCCGCCCCTCCTCACTGCTCACCCAGCGGCGCCGGGTGCGCGTTTGGTATTCCTGGACGATACGGCGAGCCAATTGTTGCACCTGCCCATCTACCGCGGCCTTCACTGTCGCGTAGGCACCCGGCACCGGGGTGATGCGCAGGCTTCCGCCCTGACCTCCTTGATCGACCTCATCCAGACTGCCATCCGGCCCTTCGGGCACATAATGGTCCCGGGAGGCCTCCTCAATGGCCTCGTCTGCCTGCTCGCGGCGATCAAACAGCGGTGTCGGATCCGGGTTGGAGACAAGGATCTTCTGCGCACCAGGAAGGGGCTTGCCGGGACCTTGGCCATACGCCTCGTTGCCATCGTTCGCAGCCTCTTGCCCTGTCTCCTGACCATCGCCAGATGCTGGGGCTTCGCTGTCCGATTCACCGGACGAAGGAGCCTGTCCC
>JAKRWE010000115.1 GCA_024712425.1 Chromatiales bacterium | reverse complement strand
GTGTGCCTGCAGCCTAGAAAATAGCCCTTCACGAGCCTTTCCACGTCCCGTTCGAGGCACCACATCTTCCATCCACTGACCGCCCGGAAAAGCGAGAAGCGGATGAAATATCCGGGTTAGGACATCCGCTCCACCCTGCACCACGCAATCGATACCGTTTTTGCCTGATTTGATTTTTCACCACAAAAAACACAAGGACACAAAGTCACGAAAGCCCCAGTAAGAGAGACTGGACAACCGCCACTGAAGCCTTCGTGTTCTTCGTGCTCTTTGTGGTTGACCCTATCCAAGCATGAACAACACTGAACTCAAGGCCTACCGCTCCCGGCTAAGCTGCAGCTTTGCGCAGATCGACCACGTGTTCGAGGATTGCATGCGCGAGGCGGCGCAGACGCTGTCGCCGGCCGGCATCGAGGACTACCTCGACGGCGCTTCGCTGGTGTGCATGATCGGACGCGGCGTGGAGCCGGTGCTGACCTATCTGGAGGAGATGCCGCGGGTGGTGGCTCGCCTGGGTGACGAATCCGCCCTGTCGCTGATTTTGCAGACCGTGTGGAAAATCTCGCGCAGCCCCAATGGCGCCAGCATCCCACCCTTCCTGCAGACCATCGGTGAGGCGGCGCGGCGCCTGGGCAGCATCGAACTGCTGCGCGACTATTGTGGGATGCTGCTGGATTTCATGCAGCGCACCAGTTCCTCTATCCATGGCAATCAGGGCGCCACCCTGCCCAGCCCCAGCCTGGACGTGCTGCTGCAAGAGATGCCCAGGCTGCTGCGCAGTCTGTCCCTGCCGGGCATCAGGAACTGGATCGAGTATGGCCTGACCCACTACCCGAGCCACCCCGACCGCCAGCGTGAGTATTTCGGCCTGCGCTCGGCGGATAGCCTGGCGGTGCTGCAGCGCGAACGCCACGGCACGCTGTACATCGACAACGAGCGCAGCCTGGACCTGTATCTGCGCGCACTGTGGAACCGCAGCGAGATGCTGATCCCCCTACTCCGTGGGACTGAAGGACCCGGCGGATTCCAGACCCTATTTCGACGATCGGGGCATCCGGGTACCGGATGTGTACGATGATTTCGTGGGGGAGGGCGAAGGCCGCGCCCCTGCGGGGCGGATTGTTGTGTCTGGGTTGGGCCGTTATCGCGCACTGCTGGCGCACATCATGGCCCACAGACACTGGAGCAGTCCGCAGATCGCCGAGAACTACGGCCCGCTGCAGCGCATGGCCATCGAGGTGTTCGAGGACTGCCGGGTCGAGCAACTGGCCATCCGGGACGGCTACCCGGGGCTGAGGACGCTGTGGCGCCATTTACACCCGGTCCCCCGGGAAGACTGCAGCCCGCGGGACGCCGACTATCTCGCCCAACAGCTGTTGCACTTCTCCCTGGCCGTACTCGATCCCGAGACGCGCCCACAGATGCCTCTGCTGCGCGAAGCACTGCAACACTTCCAGACCCTGATGGCGCGCCCCGGACATGAGACGCGCGACGTGATCGATCTCGCAATCGCCTATCTCGCCCGCCTGCGCCGCGATGCCGGGCTTGGCGAGGACAGCTGACAGCTGACCGACATCGATATCGGCTATCGGGACGACAACCGCCACCTGTGGCGTTACCTGGAAGAGGACGAAGATCCCATCGAACACCAGTGGCAACCCGAGGACGAGGAGGAGACCGACCGCCTGCCGCCGCGCCACTATCCTGAATGGGACTACAAGGCCAGGACCTACCGACCCGACTGGATCAGCCTGTACGAGAACCTGTCTGCCAGTGGCGACGCCGGCCGCATCGACCGACTGTTGGCCCAGCACCAGGGGCTGGTCAAGCAGCTCGAACAACTGCTCGATCTGCTCAAACCGCAGCAGTACGTACGCGTGCGCTACCAGGAGGATGGCAGCGAGCTGGATCTCGACGTGGCCATCCGCTCACTGATCGATTTCAAGAGCGGCGCCCAGCCGGATCCACGCATCAACATGAGCCACCACCATGATGGCCGTGATATCGCCGTGATGCTGCTGCTCGACCTGTCGGCATCGCTCAACGAGACCCCGGAAGGCGCGAGCCAGACCCTCCTGGAGCTCGGCCAGGAGGCGGTCTCGCTGCTGGCCTGGGCCATCGAACACCTGGGTGACGAGTTCGCCATCGCCGGCTTCAACTCCAACACCCGCCACGAGGTGCGCTACCAGCACATCAAGGGCTACACCGAGCACTGGGACGGCACCGTCAAGGGGCGGCTCGCCGCGATGCAGGCCGGCTTCTCGACACGCATGGGCGCCGCCATGCGGCATGCCGGGCACTACCTGGAAAAACGCCAGGCCGACAAGAAACTGATGCTGATCCTCACCGACGGCGAGCCCCACGACATCGATGAACAGGATCCGCGCCAACTGACAGAGGACGCGCACAAGGCCGTGCAGGAACTCGATCGAAAAGGCATCTACACCTTCTGCGTCAACCTCGATCCACATGCCGACGACTATGTCGGCGATATCTTCGGCCGCCAGTACACTGTGATCGACCGGGTGGAAAGGCTGCCCCAGAAACTCCCGGAACTTTTTCTGTCACTCACCAAGTGATATAGAAATGCCATGAAAAACAGCATTCGTGTCAGTCTCACCTACTCCTACCGGGGCGAAACCTTTACCCCCTCTGCGGTCATCGATCTCGACAAACTCGGTGACAACGAGGGCCCCGTGGACTGGCACGCGCGCGTTGCACTGGCCAATGGCATCGACACCTATTCCTACGTCTACGAGGTGATGCGTGAGTCGGAACTGCACTTCTCGGACGCCACCGGCCTGGCGGCAAACCACCTGAGCGATCAGGGTTTCGACTTCAAGGGCTTCACGCATGCCTACCGACAGGCCGGTCATATCGGCCCCCTGCAGCACATTGCCCGCGATATACTACAGATCGATGATCTCAACCAGGAACCGGCCATCCGCGACGCGTTGGTCCAGGCCTACCTTCTCGGGAAGAACTGCTAGTTCCAGGCCTGCATCACGGGCAAGGAAGGGCCTGACGCATCGTATGCACATGAAGCCTTCCCCATCAAAACCAGCAAACTGGCTGCAGGAGTGGCGCTCGCCTACGTCCTGGTGTCACTCAGCGGCTGCCTGAACCTGAGTGGATTCACCCAGATGTACGGCCACGCAACTCCGGACGACGACCCGGTACGAGCCGGCGGTAAACCGACCTATATCCCCCCAACGCCCCCAGCATTCACAACAGCTATGGTTCGGTGCCGGACAAGTATGAATACGAAGCACAGGAGGGCCACCTGGCACTCGACTTCGTTGCCCAGCGCGGCACAGCAGTCATTGCCGCGGCCAGCGGAATCGTCACCGATTCCCACTACGGACCCATGTATGGCAACCAGGTAACACTCTATCACGGCCAGGACGACAAGGGACGATTCATCTGGAGCAGTTATTTCCACCTGGATCAGCGCCTGGTAAAAGTAGGGCAACGGGTTCGCCGGGGCGAACAGATCGGCACACTGGGCCAGACCGGAACCCTGGCCCTTCTGCTGCCCCACCTTCACTTCCAGATACTCACGGGCACAGAGAAGAACCAGTTCCCGCTGACACCCGACAATCCCAACCGCTACTGGGTCGACGGCCTTGGCATCGTGACCTGCTTCGACCGGCGCAGACACTACTCCGACACACCGTTTCGCATCACCCATCCCGTCCCCTGCCGGGACCTGCCCTGGCAGGAACAACGCCCGGCACCCGAAAAATAAGTACAATGCCTGGTTTTTCCGGCTCAACAGGTGCTGCAAACACATGAGTGACACCTACCCATACCCCATCGCCCGCGTCGGGCTGATCGGCGGCGGACAACTTGGACGCATGATCGTCAGGGCAGCCAAGCAGCTTGACTGCACCACGGTGGTCCTCGACCCAGTGGAGAACTCCCCCGCCGGGCAGATCGCCACGCGCCAGATCGTGGGTGGCTACCATGACGCCTCCAGGATCCGCGAACTGGCGGCCGACTGCGATGTACTCACCTTCGAGCTGGAGAACATCGACGCGGACACCCTGGCCGGGCTGGAGGCGGAGGGCCATCCAGTACATCCCTCTGCCGACGTACTCAAGACCATCCAGGACAAGCTGGTCCAGAAACAGTTCCTGCAGGACAACGGTATTCCCACCTCACCGTTCGAGGCCGTGGAACGCCCTTCAGTGGAGCAGTTCGAGGCCTTTGGCTACCCACTGGTGCAGAAGGCACGGCGTGGCGGTTACGACGGTCGCGGCGTGGCCGTAATGAAAACAGCGGAAGCATTCGATCAGAATCTGCCTGTGCCCTCGCTGATCGAACGCTTCGTGGAGGCGGAAAAGGAGATTGCGATACTGGTGGCGCGCAACCCCCGGGGCGAGGTCGCCACCTACCCGGCCGTGGAGATGTGCTTCCGTCCCGGCGAGAACGTGCTCGACCTGCTGCTGGCACCGGCCGACATCGACACGGCGACCCAGGCGGAGGCGGAGGCCATCGCGGTAAAGACCGTCGAGGCCCTGCAGGGCGTCGGCATCTTCGGCGTAGAGATGTTCGTACAAAGAAACGGCGAGGTGTTGGTCAACGAGATCGCGCCGCGCACCCACAACTCCGGTCATCACACTATCGAGGCCAACGTCACCGATCAGTTCGAACAGCATCTGCGCGCCATCCTGGGCCTGCCGCTCGGCAGCACCGAAGCGCTGAGTCCGGCCGCCATGCTCAACCTGCTGGGCGCCCCCGGGGAGAGCGGCCGACCGGTACTGCGCGGTCTGGAAGAGGCACTGGCCATCCCCGGCGTGTGCCTGCACCTGTACGGCAAGGCCACCACCAGCCCCTTCCGCAAGATGGGGCATATCACCATACTCGACCACGACACCGCCACGGCGAAGGCCAAGGCGATGCGGGTACGCGACACCATTGAAATCGGTGCGGAGGAGACACCATGACCCAACCCCAAGTCGGCATCATCATGGGCAGCGATTCGGATCTGCCGGTCATGCAGGCCGCGGCAGACATACTGAACGAACTGGCCGTCCCCTACGAGATGACCATCGTCTCCGCCCACCGTACCCCGAAACGGCTGTACGAATACGCCGAGAGCGCGGTGGACCGCAGCCTGAAGGTGATCGTTGCGGGCGCGGGGGGCGCGGCCCACCTGCCCGGCATGGCGGCCGCCATCACGCCCCTGCCAGTGATCGGGGTGCCGGTCAAGACCTCGACCCTCAGCGGTGAGGACTCGCTGCTATCCATCGTACAGATGCCGGGCGGCGTGCCGGTCGCCACCGTAGCGATCAACGGGGCCAAGAACGCCGGTATCCTGGCGGCGCAGATGCTGGCGATCAGCGACACCAGCCTGCTCGAACGTATCCGCCGCTACAAGCGTTCATTGGAGCAGATGGTCATGGACAAGGTCTCATACTGGGAACAGGAGGGCCCCTCCTTCGACTGAACCGGCACGGCACCGAAAACAGCCCTCGGCCGGGGCGCCGGCGGTAATTGAAATGTTATAATGTTGCATCCTTAAGACCGCCGCCCGGGAGCCATCCGCCTTGCCACGCCTGACCGCCATCCTCTGGCTACTGTTCCTGATCGGCTCTGTCGAGGCGGCCGCCCCGCTGTCCATCCATGCCAGCGTTCCACCCATCGCGACGCTGGCGAAGGAGATCGGAGGGATCCATGTGCACGCCTTCAGTCTGTTGCGTCCCGGTGACAATCCGGAGACCTTCTCTCCCACACCACGCCAGTTGACGCAACTCTCGGACAGCCACCTGTTCATACGTATCGGCCTGCCGTTCGAAAAGATCTGGATGCCGCGCATCCGTGGCATCCACCCCGGACTGCCGATCCTCGACTTGCGCAGCCGGCTGCAACTGCCGCCGCCCGCACAGGGGCACCACCATGGCAATGGCGAGTCCGATCCCCATTTGTGGACGGATCCGATCATCCTGAAGCGTATCAGCGGGATCATCCGCGACGCACTGATACGCATCGATCCCGAACATGCCGCCGATTACCGCCTTCAGCAACAGCAGGTAGCCGGCAGGCTGGAACAGCTCCAGCACAGGCTGGAGCGTGCACTGGCACCCGTCAGGGGGCGCAGCTTCCTGGTCTTTCATCCGGCATGGGGTTATTTTGCACAGCGCTACGGCCTGCATCAGCTGGCCATCGAACATGAAGGCAAGCAAAGCGGTGCACACTGGATGACCGAACTCATCCGGCAGGCACGAACTGAAGGTATACATGTGATCGTGGTGCAGCCCCAGTTCGACCAGCGCCTGGCCCGGGAGATCGCCAAGGCGATCGATGGACGTATCGCCATGGTCGACCCGCTCTCTCGCAACTACCGGGCCAGCCTGGAGCGCCTGGCCCGGCTGATCATGGGAGAACGCCCATGAATCATGTCATCCGCCTGCAGGATGTCTCCTTCAGCTACGGCGAGATGCCGGTGCTCGAGCATGTGGACCTGGCTGTGCAGGAAAAGGAGTTCATGGGCGTCGTCGGCCCCAATGCCGGCGGCAAGAGCACCCTGCTCAAACTCATCCTGGGCCTGCTGAAACCGCAACGGGGCCGGATCGAGGTATTGGGCGACAAACCGGAAAACACGCGCCATCTGCTCGGCTACGTGTCGCAGCACCCCAGTTTTACGCGCGACTTCCCGATCGACGTGCAACGGGTCGTGGAACTCGGGCTGGTCGCGCGTCGCGACCAACGCGGCGTGCTCGGGACCTTGTTGCCACAGCGCCTGAGTGACGGGGATCGTGAACGGGTGATGCAGGCCATGCAGGAAGTCGAAATCGCTGCACTGGCCAAACGCCGGATTGGGCGTCTTTCCGGAGGCCAGCTGCAACGGGTCCTGCTGGCACGTGCCCTGGTGTCCGACCCCCGCATACTCCTGCTGGACGAACCGACCGCCAACGTCGACCAACGCGCCGAAAGCGAGATCTTCGACCTGCTCAAGCGGCTGAACGAGCGTATGACCATACTGGTGGTATCGCATGACATCGCCTTCGTCTCCAGCTACGTGACCCGGGTTGCCTGTATCAACCGCACCCTGTTGTGTCATCCCACCACCGCCATCGACAACGAGCTGATCCACCGACTCTACGGGGAGCACGTCAGCATGGTGAGTCACGGACACTGAGCATGATCGAGTTTTTGCAGGCATTGAGCCAGTACCGGTTTCTGCAGGTCGCACTGATCGCGGCCCTGCTGGCCAGCGTCGGCTGTGGCGTGATGGGGCCGTATGTGGTGGTCAAGCGCATCACCTTCATCGCCGGCGGGATTGCGCATTCGGTGCTGGGCGGCATGGGGCTTGCCCTCTATTTCGGGGCAGACCCGCTGGCCGGCGCATTGCTCGCCGCGATACTCGCCGCCGTCCTGATCGGCTGGGTGAGACTGAACTGGCATACCGCCGAGGACACCCTGATCGGCGCCCTGTGGGCCATCGGCATGGCCATCGGTATCCTGTTCATCTCGCGCATCCCGGGTTACCAGGCGGACCTGGTCAGCTACCTGTTCGGCAACATCCTGCTGGTGCCGGAAAAGGAGCTGTGGTTCATGGCCGGCCTCGATGCGGTACTGGTCCTGGTCGTGGCGCTGTGGCACCGCCAGATCCTGGCCGTGGTATTCGACGAGGAGCAGGCCCGCCTGCGTGGCCTGCCCGTCACCTTCCTGTATCTCCTGCTGCTGGTACTGATCGCATTGACCGTGGTCCTGTTGATCCACGTGGTGGGGCTGATCATGGTGTTGGCGCTGTTGACCCTGCCCGCCGCCATTGCCGGCCAATATGTCCATTCGCTCACGCGCATGATGCTCATTGCCAGCCTGCTCAGCATGTTCCTGAGCACCCTGGGGCTGGCCATGTCGTATGCGCCCAACCTCCCCCCGGGGCCCAGTATCGTGTTGCTGACCGCGCTGGCCTACGTGATATCCAGCCTGCTGACACGTCGTGGGAGGCCGGCATGAAACGCAGCCCGGACTTGCTGACACAGGCCGAGGCGCTCTGTCGAGCGAAGGGCGTCCGGCTGACTCCTCAACGTCGGCGGGTGCTCGGCCTGATCATGGACGCCGCCAAACCATTGAGCGCCTACGAGATCCTGGACCGCATGCAGGCGGGGCCACGTCGCCCGGCACCACCGACCGTGTACCGGGCACTGGACTTCCTGCTCGAGCAGGGGCTGATCCACAAGATCGAAAGCCTGCACGCCTTCGTCGGATGCACCCATCCGGAACATCCGCATGCGGGGCAGTTCCTGATCTGCACCGACTGTGGTCAGGTCAACGAACTCTGCGAACGACAGCTCGGTTGCGGCCTGGAGGAGGCCGCACAACGGGTGGGTTTCCGCACCCGCAAGCCGGTGGTCGAACTGCTCGGCACCTGCGCCCACTGCAGCGCGGAAGAACACTGAGTCACGCCATCAGCGACTGTCGCGGGGTTCACGAGTCCCGCTGAACACGTCCTGCTGCGCCTGTATGGCCTCGATCATGTAGTCGCGAAAGGCGATGACCCGCGCGGTACGCCTGAGATCCGGATGCAGCAATATCCAGAGCCCGAGATCCCATTCCGGGCGCGGGTCCGAGTAACGCGCCAGCCCGGGATCGGCATCGCCCATGAAGCAGGGAAGAATGGAAACCCCCAGGCCCTCGCGCAATGCGGGTTGCGTGAGCAGGGTATCGTCCACCACGAAGCGATGCGCCTGGTCACCACAGCTCTGCTTGGTCCAGGTGCGGTGAAAGACACAGCAGTTCACCCCCAGCCATTGCGGCTCCCCGCCGTCGCGGCGCAACTGTTCCAGATAGGCCCGGCTGCCATAGATGGCCGATGACACGGTGCAGACCCGCTTGCCAATGAGTGTCTCAGGCGGCGTATTGGCCAGGCGAATGGCCACGTCGGCCTCGCGCTGCGCCAGGCTGACATCCGCATTCGAAACCATCAGGTGCAGCGTCACCTCCGGATAGGCGCGACTGAAGCCCGCGAACATGGGCATCAGGATAGTGGTCGCCATGTTATCGATCGCCGTGACCCGCAAGGTGCCCGCGGGCCTGAGATCCGCGCCGGCCAGCGTACCGTCCACGGCCAGGACCTCCCGCTCCATGCGATCCGCGGCCTGCAACAATTTCTCACCGGCAGGGGTCAACGCATAGCCACTGGGCACCTTGTCGAACAGGCGTACCCCGATCTCCTGCTCGAGCTTGCGCACGCGCCGCGATACCGTGGAATGCTGCAATTGCAGCTGCTTGGCCCCGCTGCTAATCGAGCCATTACGCGCCACCGCCAGAAAAACCCTCAGATCGTCCCAGTTCATCGCTCACCACCCAGGCGTTTTTGCACAGCAAGTGTTGCACTGCTTGTGCATTTTTGCACACCCGGTCTCGATTTTTTCGGGATTGGCAACAACGACCACGAACCTAGACTTCCCAGCATCCCACACGGGATAGCCAATCGAGGAGAGAGAACATGCAATCGACACAAACCACACCGCCGGCATTCGATGCCGTGAAATTCAAGCAGACCACGCAGGGACAATGGAACAACGCCGCCGAGGCCTGGGACCGTTGGGGCGCCCTGCTCTCACGCTGGCTGGGTCCGGCCACCGAGACCATGCTGGACATGGCCGGTGTAACGCGGGGTTCACACGTACTGGATGTCGCGGCCGGCGCGGGTGAACAATCCGTGGCCGCTGCCCGCCGGGTGGGTAGCGAAGGACATGTGCTGGCGACCGACCTGTCACCAACCATCCTGGAATACGCCGAGCGTGCCCCACGCCTGGCCGGGCTGGACAATGTCAGCACCCATGCCATCGACGGCGAGCGCCTGGATGAGCTGGATGCGGGCCCCTTCGATGTAGTCATCTCGCGGGTCGGCCTGATCTACTTCCCGGACCAGCAGAAGGCACTGCGCGGCATGTACAACAAACTGCGTGACGGCGGCAGGGTGGCTGCCATGGTCTACTCTACTGCCGAGTGCAACGGCTTTTTCTCGGTACCGGTATCGATCATCCGCCGCAAGGCCGCACTGCCGCCACCGCTGCCCGGTCAGCCCGGCCCCTTCAGCCTCGGCCAGCCGGAGGTACTGGAAAAGGCCCTCAGCGACGCGGGATTCAGGGACGTCCAAATAGAGAAAGTCATGCCCCGGTTCGGGTTGCCAGTGCATCCGAATGCCTGCATGTTAATGCCCATCTATTCTGACCCACCTATGGCCAACAATT
>JAKRWE010000114.1 GCA_024712425.1 Chromatiales bacterium | reverse complement strand
CAGGCCTGCACCGGACCATCCCTGGAGATGAGGCGCCCCCTCGTCCCCTCATGACCCCGGACTCACCAAGGGGACATTTCAGCTTGGGAGAAAAGGGGACATTTTAGAATTGGGTTGACAATCAGAACTACAAACAAGGTACTGAAGGAGGAACTGGGCTGGCCTGACGAAGGGCGCCGTCGTCTACTGGATTTCGGGTGCGGGAACGGAACGCATGCCCAGTACTTCTTGCAGCAGGGCTTCGATGTTTCCGGCGTGGATGTCAGTAAAGCGGCGATACAGGAATGCAAACGCCGTATGCCTCAGCATGCAGATCAATTCGTGGCCAAACAACCTCAAGCCCCCTGCCTTTTGAGGCAGGTTTTGATGTGATTCTGGCAAATCAGGTGCTGTACTTTCTGTCGCCGGATGATTTAGGCGCTACGGTACAAATGCTCTGGGAGAAGACGCGGCCTGGTGGCGTCATCATCGCCACCATGATGGGATCGCAAAACTATTATCGTGATTTTGTTACGGCCAGCGAGCACGGGCTGGAACAGGTCGACCTGCCCAATGGTAAACAGCTGTTCATCACCTTTACCGACAACAGGGGTTCGTTGATCGAGCGGTTTGCACCCTACGAACCGATGCATGTTGGATACTACGATTCGGTTGTGAGTGAGCGGGAGGGTAGCGGCTTTCATCATCTCTACGTGGGACGCAAAGCCTGAGTCAATGCCCGCTGCACTGACTCTCCGTTCTCCCGGGGGCACCTCGCATGGCTGCTGTCATGCCGGCATGAGCTTGAGGTCTTTCATTTTGAGTCCCCGCCTCAGCCGAAGCCGTAGTGTTTTTCCACGTCTTCCAGGATCTCCCAGGTGCAGTTCATGCCCTGGGGGAAGGTGATCAGGTCGCCGCGTCTGAACTCCTGTGGCTCGCCGCCCTCCGGGGTGACGATGAAGCGGCCGCGCAGGACATAGCAGGTCTCGCGCTGGGCATAGCTCCAGTCGAAGGTGCTGGCCTCCTTGCGCCAGATCGGCCAGTCGTAGACGCCGAGTACCTCGAGTTTCATCGGCGAGGGGTTGCGTTCGAGAAGGATGTCGTCGTTTGGCATGGATTTGTTCGCTGGTTGTTCGGTGAGGCGGGCATTGTAACCAAGGCGCACCCGGCTGATGGCGGGATTGTGATAAAAAGCCCCCATGGCAGACGACACCCGATTCGAACCCCTGGTCTCGCAGCTGGCCGAGCGGCTGCTGGCGGCGCAGGCGCGCCTGGCGACCGCCGAGTCCTGCACCGGCGGCTGGATCGCCAAGGTGTTGACCGACATGCCGGGCTCCAGCGCCTGGTTCGATCGCGGTTTCGTCACCTACAGCAACCAGGCCAAGCAGGAGATGCTGGGGGTGACTGCGGGAACCCTGCAGCAACACGGTGCCGTCAGCCGCGAGACGGTGCTTGAGATGGCACGGGGCGCGCTGGCGAGCAGCCCCGCTGATTTCAGCGTGGCCGTGAGCGGGATCGCGGGGCCAGGTGGCGGCACGCCGGACAAGCCGGTGGGTACGGTATGGCTGGCCTGGGGTACACCGGCGTCGGTGGAGGCGCACTGCGAGTACTTCGCCGGTGATCGTGCGCAGATCCGGGTGCGGACCGTGGAGCGCGCCCTGCGCGGGCTGCTGGAGCGGCTTTGAAGACCCGACGGCTGTTCTTCGCCCTGTGGCCGGACGATGGGGTGCGGCGCAAGCTGGCGGCCTGGCAGCGCGAAAACCTGCCGAAGGGCGCGCGCCACGCACGTGGCCGATCTGCACATGACCCTGCATTTTCCGGGGCCGGTCGGGGAGGAGCGGATTGCGCGACTGCGCGAACTGGGCGACAGCCTGGTTCTCCCGGCGTTCGAGCTGGTGCTGGACCGGATCGGCTGCTGGCCGCGGCCCGCGGTACTTTGGGCTGGCCCGCCCGCGGCGCCCGGGCCGTTGCAGGCATTCCATGCGCAACTGGAAGACGGGTTGGAGGCGGCCGGCTTCGAGCGGGAGGCGAGGGCGTACCGGCCGCACGTCACGCTGGCGCGCAAGGTGTGCAGGGCCCCGCAAGATCCGGGGTTCCGGCCGGTCAGGTGGGCGGTGCGTGAATGGGCCCTGGTCGAGTCACGTGCCGGTGAGCGGCCCCTCTACCATCCCCTGGCGCGCTGGCCGGCAAAAAAAATCGCATCCGGGGGTGGAAAACAAAAAGAGAACAAACTACACTCCCCGTCAACGTCATCGAATCACAACGGGGGAGAGTTCTGATGGACGACAATCGCAAGAAGGCACTGGCAGCCGCACTGTCACAGATCGAGAAGCAGTTCGGCAAAGGCTCGGTCATGCGCATGGGCGACGGGAGCGCGATACGCAATATCGAGGCCGTATCCACCGGTTCGCTCAGCCTGGATATCGCGCTGGGCATCGGGGGCATTCCCAAGGGGCGGGTGATCGAGATCTACGGCCCGGAGTCCTCGGGCAAGACCACCCTGACCCTGCACTGTATCGCGGAGTCGCAGAAGGCGGGCGGCACCTGTGCCTTCGTCGATGCCGAACACGCACTCGACCCGGTCTATGCCGAGAAGCTGGGTGTGGATATGGACGAACTGCTGGTGTCGCAGCCGGATACCGGCGAACAGGCCCTGGAGATCACCGACATGCTGGTGCGTTCCGGCGCAGTGGACCTGATCGTGGTTGACTCGGTGGCGGCGCTCACGCCCAAGGCCGAGATCGAGGGTGAGATGGGTGACTCCCACGTTGGTCTGCAGGCACGCCTGATGTCGCAGGCCCTGCGCAAGCTCACCGCCAACATCAAGAAGTCCAACTGCATCGTGATCTTCATCAACCAGATCCGGATGAAGATCGGCGTGATGTTCGGCTCGCCGGAGACCACCACCGGCGGCAACGCGCTCAAGTTCTACGCCTCGGTACGCCTGGACATCCGCCGCACCGGCGCGATCAAGCGCGGCGACGAGGTGGTGGGCAACGAGACCCGGGTCAAGGTGGTCAAGAACAAGGTGGCCCCGCCGTTCAAGCAGGCGACCTTCGAGATCCTCTACGGTGAGGGCGTGTCCCGCGAGGGCGAGATCATCGAACTGGGCGTGGCGCTGGGCCTGATCGAGAAGTCCGGCGCCTGGTACAGCCAGGGCGGCAACCGGATCGGCCAGGGTAAGGAGAACGTGCGCAAGTTCCTCAAGGAGAACCCAGACATCACCCAGAACATCGAGGCCCAGATACGGGCCGCGATGTTTCCCGACCAACAGGCCGCAGAGTCCGAGTCCGGCAAAGAAAAGAGCGATTCCTGAGGTCGTCGATGCCGTCCGATGAGGCAACGCTGGATCCCGCACTCGAGATCGAGGCAAGCGCGATTCGCCTGCTGGCGCAACGGGAGCACAGCCGGTGCGAGCTGAGCGCGAAGCTGGCACGGCGCTGTGACGATACGGATGCGCTACGACGGGTCCTGAACGACCTGGAGCGGCGCGGACTGTTGTCGGATAGACGCTTTACCGAGCACTATGTGGCCATGCGCATGCGCAGAGGGTACGGCCCCCTGCGCATCCGGGCCGAACTGCGTGAGCGGGGCATCGACGGCGAACTGGCGGAGAGCCATCTGGACCTTGGCCAGGAGGACTGGCTGACACAGCTGCGCGAGGTCGCTGCCCAGCACTTCGGACAGGAGGCGGCCGCAAACCAGAAGGAACAGGCAAAACGGGCCCGCTTCCTGCAATACCGCGGTTTTCCGGAGTCGCTGGTCCGGCATTATCTGTGGGGCTGAGTGTCTCTCCGGCCGGGAGATGGGCATTCTGCCGGTAGGTGACAAGCCGGCCGAAGCTGCATAACATTCGCTCTTTCCCTGAACCCTGTGATTGCGTAATGAAGACCAGCGCCGAGATCCGTTCCGCCTTTCTGAACTATTTTGGCGAGCACGACCACAAGATCGTGGAGTCCAGCCTCCTGGTTCCGGCCAACGATCCGACCCTGCTGTTCACCAATGCCGGCATGGTCCAGTTCAAGGATGTGTTCCTGGGCAAGGAAAAGCGCAGCTACACCCGGGCGACCAGTTCCCAGCGGTGCGTGCGTGCCGGCGGCAAGCACAACGACCTGGAGAATGTCGGTTATACCGCCCGCCATCACACCTTCTTCGAGATGCTGGGCAACTTCAGCTTCGGCGACTACTTCAAGCGCGAGGCCATCGGGTTCGCCTGGGAGTTCCTTACCAAGACCCTGCAACTGCCGCCCGAAAAACTCTGGGTTACGGTGTATGCGGAGGACGACGAAGCCGCGGATATCTGGCTCAATGAGGTCGGCGTGGACCCCGACCGCTTCACCCGCATCGGGGACAAACCCGGCGGCAGGCGCTACGAGAGCGACAACTTCTGGTCGATGGGTGATACCGGCCCCTGTGGCCCCTGCTCCGAGATCTTCTACGATCATGGCCCCGAGATCTGGGGTGGTCCGCCAGGCAGCCCCGAAGAGGATGGTGATCGCTACATCGAGATCTGGAACCTGGTGTTCATGCAGTACAACCGCGATGCGGATGGTGTCATGACCTCGCTGCCCAAGCCCTCCGTTGATACCGGCATGGGCCTGGAGCGCCTGGCCGCCGTGCTGCAGGGCGTGCACTCCAACTACGAGATCGACCTGTTCCAGAGCCTGATCGAGGCAGCTGCCCGCGCCACCCATACGACTGACCTGGCGTCGAAGTCGCTGCGCGTGATCGCGGACCACATACGCTCCTGCGCCTTCCTCGTCGTGGACGGGGTTCTGCCGGGCAACGAGGGGCGGGGCTATGTATTGCGCCGCATCATCCGGCGCGCGATTCGCCATGGCTATCAGCTGGGGCAGCAGCAGCCTTTCTTCTACACGCTTGTGGACGCGCTGGACGAGCAGATGGGGGACGCCTATCCCGAACTGCGCCGCGCCAGGGAGCACGTCAAGCGGGTGCTCAAGGTCGAGGAGGAGCGTTTTGCCGAGACCATTGAACAGGGCATGCGCATCCTCAACGAGGCCATCGAGGCGCTCGACGGCAAGGTGATTCCCGGCGACGTCCTGTTCAAGCTGTATGACACCTATGGCTTCCCGCTGGACCTGACCGCCGATATCGCGCGCGAGCACGAGTTGGAGGTCGACGAGGAAGGGTTCGATCGCGAGATGGAGGCCCAGCGCGAACGCGCACGTGCAGCCAGCCGTTTCGGCGTACAGCAGACCACGGCGGTACAACTCGACGGGGTGACCGATTTTACCGGCTATGAGCGCCTGGACGAGCAATCCACGGTGATCGCGCTTTTCCGCGATGGTGAGAGCGTGGACAAGCTGGCTGCCGGGGACCAGGGGATGGTGATCCTGGACCGTACCCCCTTCTATGCGGAATCCGGTGGCCAGGTGGGCGATGCGGGCGAACTGATCGCCAACGGCATGCGCTTCGAGGTCCGCGATACCCAGAAGCAGGGCGGTGCGGTGTTCGGGCATGTCGGCGAGCTTGCCGAGGGCGAGCTGCATATCGGTGACGCGGTCAGCGCGCAGGTCGACCAGGAGCGGCGCCGCGCGATCGCACTGAATCACTCCGCCACCCACCTGTTGCATGCCGCGCTGCGCGAGATCCTGGGCGAGCACGTGCAGCAGAAGGGCTCGCTGGTGGAGCCCGGGCGGCTGCGTTTCGACTTTTCACACTTCGAGCCGATCTCCCGTGAGCAGCTCAATGAGATCGAGCGCCGGGTCAACGCCGAGGTGCGTGCCAATCACATGGTCGAGACCCGCATCATGTCGCTCGAGCATGCCAAGGCCGTCGGCGCGATGGCCCTGTTCGGCGAGAAATACGACGAGCAGGTGCGGGTCCTGCGCATGGGCGATTTCTCCACGGAGCTCTGCGGCGGCACGCATGTCAGGGCGACCGGCGATATCGGGCTGTGCAAGATCACGGCGGAGACCGGCATCGCCTCCGGCGTGCGGCGCATCGAGGCGGTGACCGGTGATGCAGCGGTGCAATGGGTGCAGCGTGACGAGGGCCGCCTGCTGACGGTGGCCGATGTGCTCAACTGTTCGCGCGAGGAGATCGGGGACAAGACAGCCCGGCTGCTGGAGCAGGGCAGAAGGCTTGAAAAGGAATTGCAGCAGCTCAAGAGCAAGCTGGCCTCCGCCGCGGGTTCGGACCTGGCGGGACAGGCGGTCGACGTGGGTGGCGCAAAGGTGCTTGCGGCCGCTCTCGATGGGGTCGAGCCCAAGGCGATGCGCGAGATGCTCGACCAGCTCAAGAACAAGCTGGGCAGCGCGGTCATCCTGCTGGCCACGGTCAACGGTGACAAGGTCAACCTGATCGCCGGTGTGACCAAGGACCTGACCGGCAAGTGCCGGGCTGGCGACCTGGTGAAGCTGGCGGCCGCGAAGGTGGGAGGCAAGGGCGGTGGCCGGCCGGACATGGCCCAGGCCGGTGGTTCCGACCCGGGCGGAGTCGGCGAGGCGCTGGCCCTGGTCGAGCCCTGGGTGCGCGATCAGCTCGGTGCCTGAGCGTTTTCCCCTTTATCTCATTCGGCGAATAAGGTCTAATAGCGCGCCTTTGAACGCAGCTGGTCTGTCCTGAAGAAGAGACTATGGCACTCATCGTCCAGAAATACGGTGGCACATCCGTGGGTACGGTGGAACGTATCCAGAATGTCGCGCGCCGCGTCAAGCAATGTCACGACGCCGGCGACCAGGTGGTCGTGGTGGTGTCCGCCATGTCCGGCGAGACCAACCGGCTGATCGGCTTGGCATCGGAGATCACTGACCGTCCGAACCTGCGCGAGCTCGATGTCCTGGTCACCACGGGAGAGCAGGTCACCATCGCCTTACTGGCGATGGCACTGCAGCAGATGGGCTGCGATGCACGCTCCTACACGGGCGGCCAGGTACGCATACTCACCGACAATGCCCACGGCAAGGCACGGATCAACGATATCGACGATGCCAGGGTCAGGGCGGACCTCACCGCTGGTCGCGTGGTCGTGGTCGCCGGTTTCCAGGGCGTCGACGAGCAGGGGAACATCACCACCCTCGGTCGCGGCGGCTCGGATACAACGGCGGTGGCGATGGCAGCGGCGCTCAAGGCGGACGAGTGCCAGATATTCACCGATGTCGACGGCGTCTATACCACCGACCCGAGAGTCGATCCGCAGGCACGCAAGCTGGACCGCATCACCTTCGAGGAGATGCTCGAGATGGCCAGCCTCGGCTCCAAGGTGCTGCAGATCCGCGCGGTGGAGTTCGCCGGCAAGTACAACGCGCCCCTTCGCGTGCTCTCGAGTTTCGAGGACGAAGGTGAAGGCACCCTGATCACATTCGAGGAGGAAGGCGTGGAAGCGGCAAAGATCTCCGGGATCGCGTTCAACCGCGACGAAGCGAAACTGACGATCCGTGGCGTGCCTGATGAACCGGGGGTCGCCTACAACATCCTCGGCCCGATCGGCGAGGCCAATATCGAGGTCGACATGATCGTGCAGAACATCTCCAACGATGGCACGACGGACTTCACCTTTACGGTCAATCGCAGCGACTACGCCAAGGCAAAAGACGTCCTGCAACGCACAGCCGACGAACTGGGCGCGCGGGAAGTGATCGGCGACGACCAGATCGTGAAGATCTCCCTGGTCGGCGTGGGCATGCGTTCCCATGCGGGTATCGCCAGCCAGATGTTCCGTACCCTGTCAGACGAAGGCATCAATATCCAGATGATTTCCACCTCGGAAATCAAGATATCCGTCGTGGTCGATGAAAAATACCTGGAGCTCGGCGTGCGCGCCCTGCACGAGGCCTTTAGCCTTGAAAAGGAATAAAAAGCAACAATGTCCCTCCTGTGAGGGAATCCACCTTCTGCTCGGCAGGGGTTGTTGATAGAATTTACAGACCGGCAAATATTATGCCCGGGTTGGTTGGCAAACGAGGGCGGTCTGGCCGAAGGAATGGCTCGTCCATATGGTCTATAGGAGAGAGCCATGTTGATTTTGACACGCAGGGTTGGAGAGACCCTCATGATAGGCGACGAGGTATCGGTAACGGTGCTGGGCGTCAAGGGAAACCAGGTTCGGATTGGTGTGAACGCGCCACGTGACGTGTCCGTACATCGGGAAGAGATCTACGAGCGCATCAAGAACGAGCAGGCTGGACCGGAATAAACGCCAGAAGATTTAAACGATTTTCTGAGAATTTCCATATAAAATATGGCCCTCCCGATTCCCGGGTAAAGGGGACGGGCAGGGCAGTAAAATCTATAGGCGCCCGAATAACGCGCTCCCCTGCTGCGGCCCGAAGGGTCGCTGAGACGAACATACAATCTGGAGAGTTGGCCGAGCGGCTGAAGGCGCTCCCCTGCTAAGGGAGTATGGGGTTAATAGCTCCATCGAGGGTTCGAATCCCTCACTCTCCGCCATATCTGAACAAGGCTCCATCTGTAGAGTCTTTTGTATTTTTGAAAGAAGAAGATTCGAACCCTCGATTCAAAAAGGTGGTTCGACCGCGGAGGTGCGAAGCACCGGAGCAGAGACGACCGAAGGGAGTCAATCCCTCACTCTCCGTCATACCCGAAGCCCCCAATTTGGGGGCTTTCTCAGTTCATCTGTATCTGAGTTGGGTGTTCAGTATATCCAGGTCAACTGCAACGCCACACGATCGTCCAGGTTGGCCACGGTGGTGCGCACATCCTGGGTCAGTGCCGCCAGGCCTGCGTAGTCCACGGGCAATTTGGCCTTGCGATGCGTGTAGTTGGCGGTCAGGCGCAGCTTGGGCGTGAAGTGGTAGTTGATGCCCAATGTCAGGCCGGTGATCTCCCGCTCGTTGCCCGGGTTGATATCGGCGCTGGTTTTGTACAACAGCTTGTCCTTGTCGTAGCGGACATCGAACTGCCAGTGCTTGTCCAGGTGGAACCCGTAGTCCAGGTACCAGCCCAGGGCCTTGTTGCCATCGCCCAGGGCCATCTGGAGTTGCCCGCCGGGCACACTGCCTGCGGGAGCGAGGAAGATCACTCCGCTGGCCTGCATCAGCTCGCCCGAGAGGCGATGTTTGTATTTTGATCCAAACAGCTTGCCAACCGCCTTGAAGCCGATGCCCTGGCGGGTGCGCTTGTAGCTCGTGCCGGTCGGGTCGCTGGCGAAGTCGCGTTTCCCCTGCTGGCGCCAGGCATACAGCTTGACGCCGTTCTTGCGCGGTCCCCTACCGCCAGGCAGGCCGTATTCGGCCGAGCCGTACAGGTAGAGCTCCGGGTGGAACTTGTTGTCATCGGTGGTGGATATGGCCTCGCCACGCCCCACCTTGACGGCATAGGAGAGATCCCAGTTGTTTTGCTTGAAGCTGTCGAAGACCTGTACGCCCCAATCGCGCGCCGCGCTGAAACCATAGGCCTTGGTTACAGGGGTGCCGATATTGCCCTGAGCTGAGGCGGCAGGGCTCCGTACGCCTGTGACAAACCGTTCCAGGTTCTCACGCGCGGAAAAATCCGTGAAATCGATATAGTCGAACAGGGCGATCCCCTGGAATATCTCTTCCGAGCCGGGGTTTTTGAACAGGCCGGCGCGGATGCGTGCGCCGGGGATATGATTGGCGGTGATGCTGAAGTGATCCAGCGCCACGGCGCGGGCGCGGCCCCCGAACGGATCGTAGGCCATGTTGTTGGGTGCGAACTCGCCGAGTACGAAGTAGTTGAGCTTGTTGCCCAGCTTGCCCCGCAATCCCAGGCGGGCACGTTTGACGTGGAAGGCCTCCCGGTCTTTGAGCTTGGGTGGGACGAGGTTTTGAGCCACCACTTTTCCGTTGTTACCGACAAGCGGACCGGCAAGCTCCGTCATGGGGTCGGCGAGATTCTTGGTATAGGCGGGCTGGACAAAGGCGAAGATACGATGCTCGGGTGCCTTCGGGTTCTCCGTCCCCTGTATCGTCAGTCAGTTGACGGCGCTGGCGGGGCCAGCGCTGGCCATCAGGATGGCAGCCAGTACAGGTGCAGGACGCAAGTGTGACATGTCTAAACTCCTCTCGAGTGGTTGTTGTTGGGGTAAACGGCCGGTTCTTGTAAGTGCCGGTCTTGGCTCAAGAGATGACGGTATTGCGATGTTTATTCCGAAAAAAACGGCAAATTGTTTTTTGGAATAAATTGCCTGGTCGGTGCATCATGTAATCAGTCGACGACTATAACTATATGATGAGACCGGCATTGCTCCGCAGAGGGTACAGGCGGCGCAACGAGGAGACAGGATGGGGATCGGTATTTGTCAAGATAGATGTCGCCTTTTCGATCATGCGGCGCGACACTTTTCTTCGTTGTTACGTTCCGGATTCAATGCGACCGACCCAACGGGATCCCAATTCCGAGTCTGGCCTG
>JAKRWE010000113.1 GCA_024712425.1 Chromatiales bacterium | reverse complement strand
TGTGCCTGCAGCCTAGAAAATAGCCCTTCACGAGCCTTTCCACGTCCCGTTCGAGGCACCACATCTTCCATCCACTGACCGCCCGGAAAAGCGAGAAGCGGATGAAATATCCGGGTTAGGGAGATCCCGCATGCCCGAAAAAAGGACAGCGGGAGAAAGGTTGATCTGTGATAAATATGGGAAAAATTACTTTTTCAGGGTGCCCCAGGCGCACCGTGAAAGGCCTGTAATTCAGCGCAGATTACGTCCGGCGATACGGCGCCGGGTCCGGCCCATCTGGTAACGCTTGGCCTGCTTGACCCGCTCCTGCGCCATCTCGATCAGCCGCTCCTGGCAACCCTTCTGTTCCGCCTCGTTGCGCGGCATCCGCTGCACATAGGTCCCATCCGGCTGCATGTCCCAGGCATTGCGGTGATCATTGAGCTGCACATCGAGGAAGACGCGCAGCTCCTTGCGCAGATTCTCCGCCTCCACCGGCGCCACCACCTCGACCCGGGATTCGAGATTGCGCTTCATCGCATCCGAGGAGCCGATCAGGTACTCCTCGTTACCCCCGTTCTGGAAGTAGTACACCCGCGCGTGCTCCAGGAAGCGCCCCACGATCGAGATCACCTGCACGTTCTCCGACAGGCCGGGAAGCCCGGGCCGCAGGCGGCAGGTATCGCGCACGATCAGGTCCACATGCACACCGACACGTGACGCCTGGTACAGCGCACGCGTGATGTCGGCATCCTCCAGGGCGTTGATCTTGAACTGGATCAGGCCAGGTTTCTCCGCGCTGTGCAGTTCCCGTTCACGCCGGATACGCGCCAGCAGGGCCGCCTTGAGCACCTTGGGCGCAGGCAGGAGCTTGCGGTAATGACGCTCGGGCGTATAGCCGGTGGTCAGGTAGTTGAACAACTCGGTCGCATCCCGACCCATATCCGGGTCATTGGTAAGCAGCCCGAGATCGGAGTACAGACGCGCTGTACCGGCATGGTAGTTGCCGGTACCGATGTGCAGATAACGGCGCAGCCCGTTGTAGTCCTTGCGCACCACCAGGACGATCTTGGAATGGGTCTTGAGCCCGACCACGCCATAGGTGACGTGGATACCCGCCTCTTCCATGCGCGCCGCCCAGCGGATATTGGCCGCCTCGTCGAAACGGGCCTTCAGTTCGACCACCACGGCGACCTGCTTGCCGTTCTTGGCGGCCTGCACGAGGTAGTCCACCACCTTGGTATCACTGGATGTCCGGTACAGCGTCATCTTGATGGCGCGCACCTTCGGATCGTAGGCGGCCTCCTTCAGGAATCGTTCGACCGAACTCCTGAACGACTCATACGGGTGGTGAAGAAGGAACGGACCGCGTTCGCGAATCGCATGAAAGATGTTGCTGGCGACCCGGACGCCGGGGTGGTCGACTCCCTGAAAGGGGGCATCGTGCAGTTCCGGGATAACCAGCGCTACCAGTTGAAACAGCTCGCGCATGGCAAGCATGTCGCCCCCCGAATTGAACACATCCTTGTGCTCGTTCAGGCCCAGTTCGGCCGCGAGCATGCCGCGCGTGGTCTCGTCCATATCGCCCTGGATCTGCAGGCGCACGATAGGGGCAAAGCGGCGTTCACGCAGTTCCGATTCGATCAGCGACAACAGGTCGTCGGCGTGTTCCTCGTCACGTTCCGTGTTGGCGTTGCGCGTCACCCGGAACTGGTTGCAGTTGACGATCTTCATCTCCGGCAGCAACAGGCTGATGTTGTGCTGCACCACGTCCTCGATGGCCACGAAATGACGGCTGTCCGGGAGGCGGATGAAGCGTGGCACGTCCTCACCGATCGGTATCTTGATCCGCGACAGCGAGTTCTTGTTGCCTTCTCCAGGAAACCGGACCTGCACCGTCAGGTTGAGCGACAGGTTGGATATGAAGGGAAAGGGGTGTGCCGGATCGATTGCCTGCGGCGTGATCAACGGGTAGATATTGTCCCGGAAATAGCTGTGCAGATAGGCCACCTGTTCCTGCGTCAGCTCCTCGTATCTGTATATGGCGATATCGTGTTCGCGCAGCTCGGCCATCAGGCCGTGCAGGGTATCCAGCTGTATACCCTCCTGTTCCCGCACCTCGGCATAGCATTCGGCCAGCTGTTCCTTGGGGGTCCGGCCGTCCACCGTGCGCGTGCTCACCCCCGCACCGATCTGCTGTTTGAGGCCGCCGATGCGCTTCATGAAGAACTCATCGAGGTTGGAACTGACAATAGCCAGGAATTTCAATCGCTCGAGCAGCGGATTGCGCTCATCCCCGGCCTCGTGCAGCACCCGACGGTTGAATGCAAGCCAGGTCAGCTCGCGGTTCAGGTACAGGGACGGATCGTTGAGATCCTCGGGTACCGTCACGGCCTCCGTGATTTCAGTCTTGTCGCTGGAAGGGGACAACTCAGACATCGATAACTCCATGATAGAACCGGTCAGCCGGCGCGCATCCACAACTGTTGGAAACAGGAGAAAGCCCGGCCCAACAGGGCTCAGGCGTACACGCTGACGCCAAGGACCTCGGCCAGGCTCTCACGTTGATCGGCCACCGAGACATGGCTGTAGGCATCCACCGCCTTGCGCGCGCGCAATCCCTGCCCTGCCACCTCGCGCCGCTGTCCCGCGGACTCGACGAAATGGGTCATCAACTGTTCACGCTCGAGCTGATCGACGGCCGGTTCCGCGGTGCTGCGCTCGGCCTATTCCTCCGCGGAGGCCGAACCACGCGCACGCGCCGGCGGTAGCACCGCCGCCACCAGTTCGCTGGCGCGGCCAACACCGTGATAAGGGTCTGCTTGTGCGGGTAACAGGTTCACGCGGGCCAAGGTCCTGCGCTGGATGCAATCTCCTCATTATAGATCAAAATTCCCACTCGTCAGCCAGGAGGCCACCGCATGCGGCGCCCCCCGAGCAGATGCAGGTGCAGGTGAAAGACCGTCTGCCCCCCGTCCTCATTGCAGTTGATCAGGGTTCGGTAGCCGCGTTCGGCCAGGCCCTCGTCCGCCGCCACCTTCGCGGCCGCGGTATACAGATGACCGACCAGGGCTTCGTCCTGCGGCTGCAGATCATTGAGGGTCGCTATGTGCCTGCGCGGAATCAGCAGCACATGGGTCGGCGCCTGCGGACTCAGGTCGCGGAAACCGACCACCAGGTCGTCCTCGTAGATACGCTCCGCGGGAATCTCCCCGGCTGCAATCTTGCAGAAGATACATTCGCTCATCGTTCGTCTCCAATCAGGCGCTGGCGCCCTGCAAAGGCATGCGCCAGGGTGCCGCTGTCCACATATTCGAGTTCACCGCCCAGGGGCACGCCATGCGCGATACGGGTCACCTGCATAGCGTAGCCGCCCGCCAGCTCCGCAACATAATGCGCCGTCGCCTCGCCTTCCACGGTGGTCGTGGTGGCCAGGATCAGCTCCTTCACCGTGCCCCCGGCCAGGCACTCACGCAGCTGTTCCATGCCCAGCTCGCGCGGCCCCACCCCGTCCAGCGGCGACAGGCGGCCACCCAGCACGAAATACAGGCCGGAATAGCCGGTCGCCTGCTCCAGGGCCATCACATCGGTCGGATTCTCGACCACGCACAACTGGCCCGCATCGCGCTGTGGATTGGCACACAAGCGACAGGTCTCGTGCTCGGTCAGGGTCCGGCATTGCGAACAATGACCGATACGCGCCACCGCCTGTTCGAGCACCCCCGCAAGCCGCCGGCCGCCGTCACGGTCATGCTCGAGAATGTGAAACGCCATGCGGGTGGCCGACTTGGGGCCAACACCGGGGAGGCAACGCAATGACTCGATCAGCTGTTGCAGCAGCGAGGCTTCGCTCATGGCAAAGTCTCCAGGCCGTTCAAAAAGGCAGCTTCATGCCCGGCGGCAGATTGATGCCCGAGGTCACCCCGGACATGCTCTCCTTGGTGTGCTCCTCCAGGCGGTGCACTGCATCATTCATTGCGGCCGCCACCAGGTCCTCGAGCATCTCCCTGTCATCCCCCATCAGGGAATCGTCGATCTTGACACGGCGCACCTCGTGCTTGCCGTTGATCGTCACCTTGACCAAGCCGCCACCGGACTGGCCCTGCACCTCGGCCTTGGCCAGCTCTTCCTGCACCTTCTGCAGATCGGCCTGCATCTTCTGCGCCTGCTTCATCAGGTTTCCCAAACCGCCTTTCATATTCTTGACCTCGCGTGTTTTTTCACATCAATGTTCAGTAGGACGGACCGAGTCCTCGATCAGTTCCGCATCGAAACTGTCCTGCATCGCCTGCACCAGCGGGTCGCTGGCGATATCGCTCTCCGCCTGTTGCTGCCGCTGCTCGCGTGCCGCCTGCTGACGTTCCGCCGGTGTATCCGAGGCATGGCCCTGGTTCCATTCCAGGCGCAGCGCTCCGCCTGCGTGCTGTTCCAGGGCCTCCTGCAGACGTTTTTCCGCCAGCGAACCCAGCATGGAGGCACAGTTCGCATCCGCCGCGAGGGTGAGGGTCTTGCCATCCCAGCCTTCGACCACGCTGTGGTTGGCCAGCTGGGCCGCCATGCCGGTCAGGCCCAGGCGCGGCAGGAGCGCATGCCAATCAGAAAAATCCGCGTTACCGGACAAGACAGCCGACTCGCTGCCCCCTTCCGCTACCGGCATCGCCCGGGGCCCGGGCTCCGACTCGGCTGACGGAGGCTGCGTGCCGTGCGCCATCGGTGTCGTCTTCGCCCCGGACGACACCCCTGCGGCGGCGGACCGGGGAGGCTCCCCCAGCGAAGATGCTGCGGCCGGACGAAACGCCAGCATGCGGATCAGAATCATCTCGAAACCGCTGCGCGCATCCGGTGCCAGCGGCAGATCGCGCTGGCCGGCCAGCGCGATCTGGTAATACAGCTGGGTGTCCTCCGGGCTGAGCGCCACGGTCAGCTCGTCGAAATGCGCCTTGTCCCCCCAGCTGGCTTGCCAGGCCTCGGGTGTGGCCTGCAACAGCGCCACCCGGTGCAACAACAGCAGCAGGTCCTTGAGCAGGGCCGCAAAATCGGGGGAACGTTCGGAGAGGGTCTGAACCGCCGCCAGGACAGCGGCCGCATCCCCCTGGTGCACGTGCATGAGCAGGGCAGGCAGCTGATCCGAGGCGCTCACGCCCAGCATGCCACGCACCTCGTCCGCCCGGACCTCGCCACCGCCGAAGGCAATCGCCTGGTCGAGCAGGCTCAGGCCGTCCCGCATACTGCCGTCCGCGGCCCGCGCCAGCAGGTACAGCGACTCGCTGTCCGCCGCGATCCCCTCTGCCTCCAGGATATGTTCGAACTGGGCCTGGATCTGCTCGATGGGCAGACGATTGAGACTGAACTGCAGGCAGCGTGAGAGCACCGTGACCGGCACTTTCTGCGGATCGGTGGTCGCGAGCAGGAACTTCACGTGCGGTGGCGGCTCCTCCAGGGTCTTGAGCAGGGCGTTGAAGCTGTAGCTGGAGAACATGTGCACCTCGTCGATGAGGTAGACCTTGTAGCGTCCGCGTACCGGCGCATAGGGAACGTTCTCGAGTAGCTCGCGGGTATCGTCCACCCCGGTCTTGGAGGCGGCGTCCACCTCGATCAGGTCGACGAAACGCCCCTCGTCCACCTCGCGACAGATGCTGCATTCACCGCAGGGATGGCTGCTCACGCCCTGCTCACAGTTCAGAGACTTGGCCAGGATGCGCGCGATGGTGGTCTTGCCCACGCCACGCGTGCCGGTGAACAAATAGGCATGGTGCAGACGATCGTTGTCCAGCGCGTTGCCCAGGGCCCGCACCACGTGCGCCTGGCCGACCAGTTCAGCGAATGTCTTGGGGCGCCAGCGGCGCGCCAGTACCTGATAGGACATAGGGTGGATATCCGGTTGGCGAAGGCTGCAGTTTACCTGAATCGCCGAATCTGCAAAGCAGCGACAGCATGCTCCGGAGCAAAGAATGAGGGCGGCGACCCTGCCAGCGATTCCCGGCGCACGTATCAGCTGCTGTGGCTGCTCCCTTCCGGGCCTGACTAGATTCACAACCTAACGTCGCGGGAGACCAACAGGGCCACCATAGAGCGGCGCATTATGCCAGAGCCGCTGCCGAAGTGGCAGCGCTATTTCACTGCGCCGATACACTACAACCGCTCCCCCAACAGCCAGGAAACGCATTTCACGCTAGAATTCCCACCGTATGTAACCGACATAGGCCAGCCCCATGCCACATCCCATTCGACGCAATGCCCACTACCAGGATTTGCTCGATCTGCCGGACACGCTCGTGGGGGAAATCATCGACGGTGAGTTGCACACCCACCCGCGACCGGCGCCCAGGCATGCCCGCGCCTATTCGGTACTTGGCGGCCAGATCGGGAATCCCTATGATTTCGGGGGAGAGGGGCCGGGTGGCTGGTGGATTCTCGATGAACCCGGCCTGCATCTGGGCGAGGATGTTCTGGTCCCTGACCTCGCCGGCTGGCGTCGTGAGCGTATGCCCCAGCTACCGGAGAGCGCCTGGTTCGAGGCGGCGCCCGACTGGGTGTGCGAGATCCTCTCTCCCTCCACCGCGCGAACCGACCGAATATTGAAGATGCCGATTTATGCCCGCGAGGGAGTGGCCCATCTGTGGCTGGTGGACCCGGATCTTCAGACGCTGGAAGTCTATGCCCTGGGCGACGAGGGCCACTGGGTGCTGCTGGATGCACTCGAAGGCGATGCTCCGGTGAGACAACGCCCTTTCGACGCGATCGAGTTCCCACTCACCAGTCTTTGGGCGTGATCTGACAGTCGTGCCGTCCCCCTATCCTGGCCCTCTCGATACCGGGACCGAATGACTGAGCAGATGACGTCCCTCCTCGCCGGTCAGGAACTCCTGGAAGGCCTGCGCGATAGGCGGCAGCCGCTTTCCCTTGCAGTGCGCCAGGTGCCAGTGTCGCAGGATCGGAAAGCCCTCCACGTCCAGGACCACCAGGGCGCCGACCTCCAGTTCCAGGTCCAGTGTATGTATGGATACGATCCCCAGCCCCAGTCCCGCCTCCACCGCGTGCTTGATCGCGGAATTGGAAGTGGTCTCGATACCGGTTTTCAGATGCATGCCACGCTCGTTGAAAAAACGCTCCATGGCGATCCGGGTGCCGGACTCACGCTCGCGTACCACGAACACCTCCTCCTGCAAGGCCTGCAAGGGCACCGGTGAGGGCACGTGCACCAGCCGATGGTCCGGATGCGCCACCACCACCAACGGGTTTTCCATGAAAGGCCGGACCTCGAGATTGGCATCCTCCGGCGGCTTGCCCATGATCACGATATCGGTCTCGTTGCCGCTCAATTGGTCCAGCAGGGTCTTGCGGTTGGTCACGTCCAGGGAATAGGTTGTGCCCCGGTAACGCTGCGAAAAAGCGGCCAGGATACGGGTCGCAAAGGAATTGGCGGTTGTCGCCACGCTCAGGCGCAGATGCCCGCGCTGCACGCCCTTGAGGGCCGCCATCACCTCATCCAGCTCCTGTAGCGACTGACCGATACGCCGCGCGTAGTCATACATCTCCCTTCCCGCCTCGGTGAGCTGGATGCGCCTGCCGATCTTCTCGAACAAAGGTAGACCGGCCGATTCCTCCAACTGGCGCACCTGCATGGATACCGCGGGCTGGCTCAGATGCAATTCCGCAGCGGCGCGGGTGAAGCTGCGGTGCCGCGCCACGGACTCGAACAAGGATAACTGGCGCAGGGTGAGATGCATGGATGCTCCGGACACTGATGGATATTCATAAATATATACTTATCCTTTTTATAAGTAAATAAGACTTCCCTTATGTCAAACCACCCCCCTAGAATGCGCTCCATGTTGTGCGATATACGGCCCCGACGCCACCGCACATCTATCCAATACCTGTTATTTACGAGGATACAAACCATGGCACTCGACCAATCCAGCCGTTATTCCGATCTCAGCCTGAAAGAGGAAGACCTGATCGCCGGCGGCAAGCACCTGCTGACCGCCTACCGCCTCAAGCCCAAGGCCGGCAACGGCTTCCTGGCCACCGCGGCCCACGTAGCGGCCGAATCGTCCACCGGCACCAACGTCGAGGTCAGCACTACCGACGACTTCACCCGTGGCGTGGACGCCCTGGTGTACGAGATCAACGAAGGCGCCTTTGGCGAAGACGGCGGCCTGATCAAGATCGCCTATCCGGCCGAGCTGTTCGACCGCAACCTGCTCGACGGCAAGCACGGCGTGGCCCACATGACCTCGCTGATCATCGGCAACAACCAGGGCATGGGTGATATCATCGGCCTGCGTCTGCTCGACTTCCTGGTGCCCGAGGTGATGGTCAGAAACTTCGACGGCCCAGCCACCAACATCGAGGCCATGTGGGCCGAGATGGGCCGCCCGAGCACCGATGGCGGCTATGTCTCCGGCACCATCATCAAGCCCAAGCTGGGCCTGCGCCCGGAGCCCTTTGCCAAGGCCTGCTACGACTTCTGGCTCGGCGGCACCTTTATCAAGAACGACGAACCCCAGGCCAACCAGCCCTTCTGCCCGATGAAAGAGGTCATGCCGATGGTGGCCGAGTCCATGGACCGCGCCCAGCAGGAGACCGGTGAGACCAAGTTCTTCTCCGCCAACATCACCGCCGACGATCCGGCGGAGATGATCGAGCGCGGCAACTTCATCCTGGAGACCTTCGGTAAATACGGCAACGAAAAGCACCTGGCCTTCCTGGTGGACGGCTTCGTGGCCGGCCCGGTGGGCATCACCACCTGCCGCCGCAACTTCCCGGATACCTTCCTGCACTATCACCGTGCCGGTCACGGCATGGCCACCAGCGAGGTCAACCCGCGCGGCTACACCATGCTGGTGCACATGAAGATGGCGCGCCTGATGGGCGCCTCCGGCATCCACACCGGCACCATGGGCTACGGCAAGATGGAAGGCGGCCGCGATGACCGCGTCATGGCCTATATGCTGGAGCGCGACGAGTGCCAGGGCCCGTACTTCTACCAGAAATGGTACGGCATGAAGCCCACCACCCCGATCATCTCCGGCGGCATGAACGCCCTGCGTCTGCCCGGCTTCTTCGAGAACCTGGGCCACGCCAACGTGATCAACACCTGTGGCGGTGGTTCCTTCGGTCATATCGACGGCCCGGCCGCGGGCGGCCGCTCCCTGCAGCAGGCATACGACTGCTGGAAGGCCGGCGCGGATCCAGTCGAGTGGGCCAAGGATCACAAGGAGTTCGCACGCGCGTTCGAGTCCTTCCCACACGACGCCGACGCCCTGTATCCCGGCTGGCGCGAAAAACTGGGGGTCTCCGAGCACAAGTGATTTCCGCTTGTCGACTGCCAGAAGCCCCCGCCTCCGCGGGGGCTTTTTTTATCCAGGACACATACCATGACCCAGCACACCGATACCTACCTGATCCGGCAGAAACCCTACTACCATCCCCAAGGTGATGAGATCGCACTCTACGAGGCTGCCTACGAGGAGCGCCTGCCGGTCATGGTCAAGGGACCGACCGGCTGCGGCAAGTCACGTTTCATCGAATACATGGCCTGGCGGCTGGGCAAACCGCTGATCACCGTGGCCTGCAACGAGGACATGACCGCCTCCGACCTGGTCGGCCGTTACCTGCTTGACGCCGATGGCACCCGCTGGGTGGACGGTCCGCTGACCACCGCCGCGCGCATCGGCGCCATCTGTTACCTCGACGAGGTGGTCGAAGCCCGCCAGGACACCACCGTGGTCATCCATCCGCTGACCGACCACCGGCGCACCCTGCCGCTGGACAAGAAGGGCGAACGGGTCGAGGCCCATCCGGACTTTCAGCTGGTGATCTCCTACAACCCCGGTTACCAGTCGCTGATGAAGGACCTCAAGCAGTCCACCAAGCAGCGCTTCTCAGCGATGAACTTCGACTATCCCGAGGCCTCGCTGGAGACCGATATCGTTGCCACCGAGACAGGCACCGATACGGAAGTTGCGGGCCAACTGGTCAAGGTCGCCGAAACCGCGCGCAACCTGAAAGGGCACGGACTGGACGAAGGCATCTCCACCCGCCTGCTGGTCTACGCCGCGCGCCTGATCAAACGCGGCATCGCGCCACGCGCCGCCTGCCGCATGGCCCTGTTGAACCGATCACCGACGACTAGCCCGAATATTTCACAAATAAAAAGGGCAAAACCCGTGTAGTTCGTTAAAATTCAGTTGGTTACACTGGATCCGAACAAGGTTTTGCCCGTGACAAAATGTACCCAAGAAAGCTTTG
>JAKRWE010000112.1 GCA_024712425.1 Chromatiales bacterium | reverse complement strand
AAAGCTTTCTTGGGTACATTTTGTCACGGGCAAAACCTTGTTCGGATCCAGTGTAACCAACTGAATTTTAACGAACTACACGGGTTTTGCCCTTTTTATTTGTGAAATATTCGGGTTAGTCCTGTGGCCGGATCGCCACGAGCCGCGCCTGCTGTCCCTGGTACCGCCGGTCCACATCGTGCTGCTGGACGCCGATCAGCTCTACCCGACCCTGGCAGAGGCCATGGCGGACCAGCAATGGGCCGCGCGGATGCCCACCAATGCGCTGCTGATCTCAGGGCCCTCCAAGACCGCCGATATCGAACAGACCCTGGCCTACGGGATACATGGACCAAAGACGTTGATCACGCTGATACTGGAATAACTTATTGACCACAAAGTACACAAAGATCACGAAGGGCTGTAGAACTACTATTCTGCGGACCCTGTCCACGAACCTTTGTGACCTTCGTGCTCTTTGTGGTGACAAAGATCCCTTTTTGAGTTGGGAAGCGATTCAGGATTCACCCAGCGCCAGGTGCTTGGCACGGATGAATTCGCTGTGAGGGACATACAGCAGGTCCGCCAGGCGCCGCAGCAGGTGCTCCTCGTAGTGATGGATCTCGCCGTCGGCGCAGGCAACCCGCCAAAGACCCGTCATGAGACGGAACTTCTCCGCCGGGTCCAGTCGCTCGTTCAACAGGTCGAGCTGGCGGTGCAGCGACACGCTATCGTCCGACGCCCGCCCGGCGACCTCGAGCAGTTCGGACAACGCCTCGTCGTCCAGGCCCCAGTGTTCTCTCAATACCTGCTGCAGGCGCTGTAACTCCACCGGGTCCAGCTGGTGATCGGCCTTTGCCACCTCGAACAGCAGCACCGCCGCCGCAAGATGAAGCTCGCGCTCGTCCGGCGCCTCCCACCCGGCACCAGCCGCGCCCAGCCACTGCTGTAATCGATCGAACAGATTCACACCGGCTTGTAGATCTCCGCACCCTGCTCGCGGAACTCCTCAGCCTTCTCCTTCATACCCTCCTCGACGGCCACCGCCACGTCCTTGAACCTGTTCTGCTCGGCGTACTCACGCACGTCCTGGGTGATCTTCATGGAGCAGAAATGCGGACCGCACATGGAGCAGAAGTGCGCCACCTTGGCGGAGTCCTTGGGCAGGGTCTCGTCGTGGAACTCGCGCGCCTTGTCCGGATCCAGGCCCAGGTTGAACTGGTCCTCCCAGCGGAACTCGAAACGCGCCTTGGACAGGGCGTTGTCGCGAATCTGCGCTCCCGGCAGCCCCTTGGCCAGGTCTGCCGCGTGCGCGGCCAGCTTGTAGGTGATGATGCCCTCGCGCACGTCCTCCTTGTTGGGCAGACCCAGGTGCTCCTTGGGGGTCACGTAACAGAGCATGGCGCAGCCGTACCAGCCGATCTGCGCGGCGCCTATCCCGGAGGTGATGTGATCGTAGCCAGGGGCGATGTCGGTGGTCAGCGGACCAAGGGTGTAGAAGGGAGCCTCGAAGCAGTCCTCGAGCTCCTTGTCCATGTTCTCCTTGATCATCTGCATGGGCACATGCCCCGGACCCTCGATCATCACCTGCACGTCGTGTTCCCAGGCGATCCTGGTCAACTCGCCCAGGGTCTCCAACTCACCGAACTGGGCCGCATCGTTGGCATCCGCGACCGAGCCGGGGCGCAGGCCGTCGCCGAGACTGAAGGACACGTCGTAGGCCTTCATGATCTCGCAGATCTCCTCGAAGTGGGTGTAGAGGAAGTTCTCCTGGTGATGGGCCAGGCACCACTTGGCGAGGATGGAACCGCCGCGGGAGACGATGCCGGTGACCCGCTCGGCGGTCAGCGGCACGTAGCGCAACAGTACCCCGGCATGGATGGTGAAGTAGTCCACCCCCTGTTCGGCCTGCTCGATGAGGGTGTCGCGGAATATCTCCCAGGTCAGGTCCTCGGCCTTGCCGTCGACCTTCTCCAGGGCCTGGTAGATGGGCACGGTGCCGATCGGCATGGGCGAGTTGCGCAGGATCCATTCGCGGGTCTCGTGGATGTTCTTGCCGGTGGACAGGTCCATCAGGGTGTCGCCGCCCCAGCGTGCCGACCAGGCCATCTTTTCGACCTCCTCCTCGATGGAGGAGGACACGGCGGAATTGCCGATATTGGTGTTCACCTTCACCCTGAAGTTGCGCCCGATGATCATCGGTTCCAATTCCGGGTGATTGATATTGGCCGGGATGATGGCCCTTCCCGCGGCCACCTCGGCGCGCACGAATTCGGGGGTGATCTCCTGGGGCAGCTTGGCGCCGAAGTTCTCGCCGGGGTGCTGCCTCAGCAACTTGCTATAGCGCGGGTCATTGCGCAGCTCGTCCAGGCGCTGGTTCTCACGGATGGCAACGTATTCCATCTCCGGCGTGATGATCCCCTGACGCGCGTAGTGCATCTGGGTGACATTTCTTCCTGCCCTGGCGCGGCGCGGTGCACGAATATGTTCGAAACGCAGATGTGCCAGCCCGGCATCGCCCTGGCGCTCCCGGCCATAGCTGGAGCTCGGACCGTCAAGCTGCTCGGTATCGTCGCGGTCGAGGATCCACTGGCTGCGCACATCCGGCATGCCCTTGAGCAGATCGACCTTCACCTCGGGGTCGGTGAAGGGCCCGGAGGTGTCGTACACCGTGATCGGGGGGTTCTCCTCCTCGCCGAAACTGGCAGCGGTCGGCGACTGCTCGATCTCGCGCATGGGTACGCGGATATCCGGGCGCGACCCCTGGACATGGATCTTGCGCGAGTTCGGGAACGGCCGGGTGACCTCCTCCGAAAGCTCGGCGGTCTTCTTGATGAAATCTTCAGGGATAGCGCTCATGGCTCTGTCTCCGTGGGGGAGGGAGGCAGAAATCCGGGTGGATGTTTCTGACTCAGCTTCCCTCCGCCAGCATTAACTGGTTCAGGTTCCAAGGGTTTTTCTCAGCCCCGCAGGGCACCCCTAGCTGGTTATTGCAACGCGACATCCTGTCGCGGCGCGGTGATCGTTACTTGTCCCGGCCCGGCCTCCCCTGGCCGTGCGTTCGCTGGCTGGAAACAGGTGAATCTTACCCGGTTTCGGTGCAGCTGACACCTGAGCGGCGCGGGGGGGGCAACTTGCCCGGGACACCGAATACCCTTAGGCTATCGCCGGTTTGAACTTTCTCCGATGGAGGTTGGCATGCTCGCCCCCGATCCCGAAAAAGCCCGTTACAACATGGTCGAACAACAGATCCGCCCCTGCGAGATCACCGACGACCGGGTGCTGGAGGCCTTCAAGGCCACCCCCCGCGAGCACTTCGTGGACGAGGAATACAAGGCCCTCGCCTTCGCCGACACCCACCTCCCGCTGGTCAACGGCGACGTCATGATGAAGCCGCTGCAGGAGGGTTTCATGCTGCAGGCCCTGAACGTCCAGCCCGGGGAACGGGTCCTGGAGGTGGGTACCGGCAGCGGCTTCGTGACCGCCTGCCTGGCACACCTGGGCGGCAGGGTGACCAGTTATGAAATCGACCCCGAACTGGGCGCCCGCGCCGCCGAAAGGCTGCATGCCCTCGGCTTCGACGACATCGAACTGGTAACCGGCGACATCTTCGCCGCCGACCTGCCTGACGGCAGTTTCGATGTGATCGCGGTCACGGGCTCGGTTCCCGAGCCCAGTGAGAAACTGGAGCGCCTGCTGGCGCCCGGGGGGCGGCTGTTCCAGGTCAAGGGCGAGGACCCGGTGATGTGTGCCACCCTCACCACCCGGGACAGCGATGGCGAACTGCAGCGCAAGGGGCTGTGCGAGACCTCGCTGCCGCCCCTGCAGAACGCACCCAGGAAGAATGCCTTTGTCTTCTAGATCAGCGGCTCTTTGCGTCCTTTGCGGTTGAGTGTTTTCCGCACCAATCATTCATGTGTCAGATCAACCACGAAGAGCGCAAAGAACACGAAGAGGATCGATTAAAGTATCGGCAAGACGAGCTCGCAACGTACTTTGTGTCCTTCGTGTTCTTGTGGTTGAGTGTTTTCCGCATTGAGAATTCGCCTGAGCATGGCGCGGTTGATAGTTACAGGACGGACTCGAGCAGCGCATACAGCCGGTCGAGGGCGCCCCGGTTGTGCTCCACCATCTGCCGTCCCGCCTCGCCGGCCGCCGTTCGCCGGCTGGCATCGCCCAGCCAGTCCCGCATCACCTCCGCCAGCTGAGCTGCATTATCGACCTGGATGGCTGCACCACATTCCAGCAGCAAACGGCTGATCAGGGCGAAATTGAAGGTATGCGGCCCGAAACAGACCGGAACACCCTGGGCCGCGGCCTCAAGCATGTTATGCCCACCCACCCGGGCCAGGCTGCCGCCGATAAAGGCCGCGCCCGAGGCACCGAGCAACACCGGCAGCTCCCCCATGGTGTCGGCCAGGTAGACCTGCGTTTCCGGCTCCGGCAACCGGCCGGCGGAACGCCGCACCAGGGTCAGGCCGGAGCGATTCACCTGGGCGGCCACGCGATCGAAACGCTCCGGGTGGCGCGGCACCAGGATCAACAATGCATTCGGCAGGGACTCCAGCAGCCGGGCATGCGCGGCGAGCATGATCTCGTCCTCGCCCTCGTGGGTGCTGGCAGCCACCCACACTGGCCGCGAACCCCAGTTCCGGCGCATCACCTCGACCTGCTCGATCACACTCGCCGGGATACTGACATCGAACTTGATACTGCCGGTGACCACCACCCGCTTCGCCCCCAGCTCGCGAAACCGTCGCGCATCGTCATCGGTCTGTGCAGCAATCACATCGACCGATGAAAACACCTGCCGCGCGAACCGCCCGAGGCGCCGGTAACCCTTCTTGGACTGTTGTGAAAGGCGGCCGTTGGCGAGCAGCGTCTGTATGCCCCGCTCGCGACAGGCACGCAGCAGGTTCGGCCAGACCTCGGTTTCCACCATCAAAAAATGCGAGGGACGCACGCTGTCCAGAAAGCGACCGAGGAAGGGCGGCAGATCATAGGACAGGTAGCTGTGCACGACCTGATCGCCGAACAGCCGCCGCATCTGCTCCGAGCCGGTGGGCGTGGTGGTGGTGACCGTCAGCGCCTTTCCCGGGTAGGCCTCCAGCAGCCGTCTCACCAGCGGCACGATGGCCTGAACCTCACCGACCGACACCGCGTGGATCCAGATGCCGCCGGGCGCTGGCGCCGATGCCACGTGCCCGAGGCGCTCCGCCCAGCGCTCCCGGTAGGCAGGCGCGCGCCGGCTGCGCAGGAACAGCCGCAGCATCACGAACGGCAGGGCCGTGTATACCAGCAGGGTGTAGAGGAAATACATCGAACCGATTCAACAGAATGACCCGATCAGCGTAACCGAGGCTTGGCCCGCTGGCCAGCACGAGGGCATGCAGCTAGACTCGCGACCCATGGGTACACCCTCCCCACTTCTGCACCCCCGCTACTGGCCCAGCTGGCTGGCCATCGGCCTGCTGCGCCTGATCGCGGCCCTGCCCTACCCCCTGATCATGGGTATCGGGCACGGGGTAGGCGTGCTGCTGTACGTCTTCGCACTGCGCCGTCGCCAGATCGCCGGGATCAATCTGCAGCTGTGCATGCCGGCACTGGACGACAAGCAGCGCAGCGCCCTGGTACGCACCCACTTCATCGCCCTGGGTAAGGGACTGGTCGAGGTGCCCATGGCCTGGTGGTGGCCACAGGCGCGCCTGGAAAAACGCCTGCTGCAGGTCGAGGGCCTGGAACACCTGCCGGCCCCGGACGACACTCGCGGGACCATCTTCCTCACCGCGCATTTCAGCTCGCTCGAGCTGTCGGGCCGTTACCTCGGTGCGCGCTGCCCCAGCTACGCGATGTACCGTCCCAACGAGAACCCGGTGCTGGAACGACTCATCCAGCGCTTCCGTGGTCGTCACCTGCTGGGAATCATTGCGCGCAACGATGCGCGCGGAATGATCCAGGCATTGAAAAAAGGCGGCCGCGTCTGGTTCGCCCCCGATCAGAACTACGCGCACAAGGGCAAGGTCTTCGCCGATTTCATGGGGGTCCCCGCCGCCACCCATACGGCCACCAGTCGCTTTGCCCGTTCCAGCGGGGCCCGGGTGATCCCGTTCGTGCTGTTCCGGATCGCTGGCGGCTACCGCTTACGTATCGAAGCGCCGCTGGCGGACTTTCCCGGCGACGACCCGCAACAGGACGCCGAGCGCATCAATGCCCTCTTTGCGAGCTGGGTACGGACCGCCCCCGAGCAGTACAACTGGATCCATCGCCGCTTCAAGACCCGCCCCGACGGCGGACCACCACCCTATCCCGCGCGCCGCCCCAAGCACCGGTAAGCCTTGCCCCGACACAGATACCCTCTGGCCGACGCCGGGGCAGGGGTAACAAAGCGGTTTTCCGGTAGAATACCCGTCCTGTTCGATCACCCGGAATATTCATGCAGTTCATCGACCTCAAGACCCAGCAGCTTCGTATCCGAGACGACCTCGACCGACGCATCGCCGCCATCCTGGATCACGGCCAGTACATCCTCGGGCCGGAGGTCAAGGAGATGGAGACGCAGCTGGCAGCGTATGCAGGCACGGATCACTGCGTCTCGGCGGCCAGCGGTACCGATGCCCTGCTGCTGGCGCTGATGGCCCTGGAGATCGGCCCGGGCGACGAGGTGATCACCACACCATTCAGCTTCATCGCCACCGCCGAGGTCATCGGACTGGTCGGCGCGACCCCGGTGTTCGTAGACGTGGATCCACAGACCTACAACCTGGACGTCAGCCTACTGGCCGCCGCCATCACCGAAAAGACCCAGGCCATCATGCCGGTTGGCCTGTTCGGTCTTTGTGCGGATATGGACAGCATCAACGAGATCGCGGACGAGCACGGCCTGCCGGTGATCGAGGACGCGGCACAGAGCTTCGGCGCCACTTACAAGGGGCGTCGCTCCTGTGGTCTTTCGAGCATCGGCTGCACCAGTTTCTTCCCGGCCAAGCCGCTGGGCTGCTACGGCGACGGCGGCGCCTGCTTCATCAACGACGAGGCCATCGCGGAACGTCTGCGCGAGCTGCGCAACCACAGCCAGGACACCCCTTACCACCACCCCCGGCTGGGCATCAACGGCCGCATGGACGGCATGCAGGCCGCGGTCATCCTGGCCAAGCTGGCCATCTTCGACGAGGAGGTGGAAGACCGCGCCCGCATCGGTGCCCGCTACAGCGCCCTGCTGGCAGACACCGACTGCGTAACGCCCTACATCCCGTCCGACTGCCAGAGCGTGTACGCCCAGTACACGCTGCAGGTGGATGATCGGGACCGGGTGCGCGAGACGCTGCAACAGGCCGGCATCCCCAGCGCGATCTACTACCCCGTCACGCTGGACCAGCAGCCTGCGCTGCGCGGTATCAGTCGCGTGAGCGGGCACCTCGATGTCACCCACGCACTGGCGAAAAAGGTCGTCAGCCTGCCCATGCACCCCTACCTGGACGAGGAGACCCAGGACCATATCGTCGACGTGCTGAGGCAGGCGCTGTAGACGATGGAAGGTGATCGAGGCGTTGACGGTCGCGCCGCAGCCCGGGTGAAGGCCACGGGCCGTAACCCGGGGTTGCGCCCGCTTCCCCGGGTTGCGCTGCGCTCCACCCGGGCTACGAACCAGCAAGGCAGAAAGGTCAGGCATGGATCCGTGGAGAAACTGACGCCATCGAACCGCCAACTGCTGCTCCGCCTGCTCGGTTATTTCCGACCGTACTGGCGAATTCTCATCGGCGGCTTTATCGGCATGGCGCTCCTGGCTGCCAGCGAGGCCGGCATCCCGGCCCTGCTCAAGCCACTGCTCGACGGCACCTTCGTCGAAAAAGACCCGGTCTACCTGAAATGGGCGCCCGCCGCCTTGATCGCCCTGTTCCTGGTACGGGGCCTGGCACAACTGGGCAGCAACGCCGCCTTTGCGGCCATCTCGACACGCCTGATGCACGTCCTGCGGGAACAGATGTTCCAGCGCCTGCTGACCCTGCCCACCGCCTATTTCGAACGGACGGTCAGCGGTAATGTCATCTCCAAGTTCACCTACGACGTATCCCAGATATCCCACGCCGGCGTGCAACTGTTCAACGCCCTGATCAAGGATTCCCTCACCGTAATCGGGCTGCTGGGCTACGTCTTCTGGCTGGACTGGCAGCTGAGCCTGCTCACCTTCGTCCTGATGCCGACCGCCGCACTGATCGCAAAATACATCGGCGAACGCCAGCGCCATCTCAATCGCGAGGCGCAGAAGAGCTTCGGCGACCTGACCCATGTCCTGGAGGAGACCACGCGCGGGCACAAGATCATCAAGATACACGGCGGACAGGAATACGAGGCCAAGCGCTTCGACCGCATCGCCAAAAAGATCCGTCACCAGCAGTTCAAGCTGACTGTCGCCGCCACCCTGGGGGCGCCGGTCATCGAATTCGTCGGCGCCATCATCATGGCTGCTGTCATCTATATCGGCACCAGCCGCGCCAGCGAGGATCAACTCACCGTGGGCGGCTTCGTCGCCTTCTTCACCGCACTCGGCCTGCTGTTCTCGCCCATCAAGCGTCTGACCAAGACAACCGACCCCCTGCAGCGCGGCCTGGCCGCCGCAGAGAGCGTCTTTGGCCTGCTCGATGAACTGCCCGAAGAGGATGCCGGCAAACAGCGGATCGAACACGCAACAGGGGCGTTGCATTTCGAGCAGGTCCGGTTCCGTTATCCCGCGGCCGAACGCGACGCATTGGGACCGCTGACGCTGGATATCGCCCCGGACAGCATGACCGCGCTGGTCGGGGCGTCCGGCAGCGGCAAAAGCACCTTCGTGAGCCTGATACCCCGCCTGCATGAGGTAACCGGCGGACGGATCCTGCTGGACGGCATCGATATCCGCGACCTCAGCCTGGCCAGCCTGCGTCACCAGGTCGCCTTCGTCGATCAACAGGTCGTACTGTTCAACGACACCATCGGCGCCAATATCGCCTACGGCACACCTGCCACCGCCGAACAGATACGTACAGCGGCAAAGGACGCCGGCGCACTGGAATTCATCGAGGCCCTGCCGCAGGGTTTCGACACCCCGATCGGTGAGAACGGGGTCAAGCTCTCCGGCGGCCAGCGCCAGCGCCTGGCCATCGCCCGCGCCCTGATCACCGATGCCCGCATCCTGATCCTGGACGAGGCCACCTCAGCCCTGGACACCGAATCGGAACACCTGGTGCAGCAGGGCCTGGAACGCCTGCGCGAGGGCCGCACCACGCTGGTGATCGCACACCGCCTGTCAACGGTGCAAAAGGCCAACCGGATCCTGGTGTTCGAACAGGGAAAGATCGTCGAAGAAGGCGCCCACGCGGATCTGATGACGAGCCGAGGCGTCTATCACCGACTCAACCAGGCGCAAATGTTCTCCGACGGAGAAACGGCATAAGGCCGCAGGGATAGCCAGGCAAGACACCCGATGCTGTTCAATAGCTACGAGTACATCCTGCTGTTCCTGCCGGTCACGGCCGTACCCTATCTGTTACTCAACCGCCTGGGTCTGGCGCGGCAGGCCACTCTGCTGCTCATCCTGGCCTCGCTGTATTTCTATGCCAGCTGGCGCCTCGACTTCCTGCCCCTGCTGCTGGGCTCGATCGTATTCAACTACCTGCTGGGCAGACGCCTGTCGGACCATACCCAACGGCGCCGCGGGCTGCTGGCGCTCGGCATCCTGGCCAATGTCCTGCTACTGGGCGTCTTCAAGTACAGCGACTTCCTCATCGACACCCTCAACCGGCTCACGGACAGCGGCCTGGCGCCGCTGGGACTGACCCTGCCGCTGGCGATCTCCTTCTTCACCTTCCAACAGATTGCCTACCTGGTGGACAGTTACCGGGGTGCCACCCGGGAATACGACTTCACCCGCTACGCGCTGTTCGTGACCTTCTTTCCGCAACTGATCGCCGACCCCATCGTGCATCACTCGGAGATGATGCCGCAGTTCGCCAATCGCGAGAACCGCCGCATCAACCATCAGAACATCGCCCAAGGGATCACGATCTTCTGTATCGGCCTGTTCAAGAAGGTCATGATTGCTGATTACTTTGCCGGCATCGCCACCCCCGGATTCGACCAGCCCGAGGTCCTGAGCTTCTTCGAGGCCTGGGCCACGTCGCTCAGCTACAGCCTGCAATTGTATTTCGACTTCAGCGGCTATACCGATATGGCGATCGGCAGCGCCCTGCTGTTCAATATCCGCCTGCCGGTCAATTTCGACAGCCCCTACAAGGCGCGCAACATCCAGGACTTCTGGCGCCGCTGGCATATCACGCTATCGCGTTTTCTGCGTGACTATATCGGCTCTTCCCCTGATCGAGTGGGTAGTTTAGCGTAGGGGAGCATGAGAGACGTTGATCTATACACCCAGATACTGGGTATCCAGGCACCTTGGCAGGTCACCGATGTGGAGGTGGATA
>JAKRWE010000111.1 GCA_024712425.1 Chromatiales bacterium | reverse complement strand
AGGCCTGCACCGGACCATCCCTGGAGATGAGGCGCCCCCTCGTCCCCTCATGACCCCGGACTCACCAAGGGGACATTTCAGCTTGGGAGAAAAGGGGACATTTTAGAATTGGGTTGACACCTGGACGCGCCAGGATGTGATGCATTGCCGATCGGGCAGTCCCTGGCACGATGAAATTGCTAAGATGAGCAATCGACGCGACCCGAAGAAGCCATATTCAGATACCCCATTCCCTTCTCGTCATCATGGATCCAATCGACCGGATCAAGGTCCACAAGGACAGCACCTTCGCCATGCTGCTCGAGGCCCAGGCGCGTGCCTGGCCGATCCTCTATGCCGAGCAGCACCACCTCTACCAGCGGGACGGTCGCAGCCATGTACGTTGCCGCCCGCTGCGGGTCCGTAACGACGAACAGGACTGGTTCTCGCTGGACACTGCCCGGGACCGCCCGGTGGACGATTTCGACATCGTATTGATGCGCAAGGATCCGCCTTTCGACATGGACTACATCTATACCACCTACCTGCTGGACCAGCCTGCCGCGGCCGGCAGCCTGGTGGTCAATCATCCGGCCGCTCTGCGTAACGCCAACGAAAAGCTGGCCGCAACGTTGTTTCCGGAATTCTGCCCACCGCTCCTGGTCAGCAGTGACCCCGGGCGGCTGCGCGCCTTCATCGATGAGCAGGGGGACGTCATCCTCAAACCGCTGGACAGCATGGGCGGGGCCTCCATCTTCCGTGTGACACCCGGCGATCCGAACCGCAACGTCATTATCGAGACCCTCACCCGGCACGGGCGACGCCAGACCATGGCGCAACGTTTCATCCCGGAGATCCGCGAAGGCGACAAGCGCATCCTGGTGATCGATGGCGAACCGGTGCCCCACGCACTGGCGCGGATTCCCGGGGCCGGAGAAACCCGCGGCAACCTGGCGGCCGGCGGGGAAGGTGTCGGTGTGGACCTGTCCCCCAGGGACCGGGAGATCGTCGCCGGCGTCGCCCCCTGGCTGAAGGCCAATGGGGTACTATTTGCAGGTCTGGATGTAATCGGTGACTATCTGACCGAGATCAACATCACCAGCCCGACCTGCATCCGTGAGCTGGACGCAATCTATTCACTCAATATCGCCGGTAGCCTGATGGACCGGATAGCGCAGGAACTCGCAGTATGAGAACACTTGCCAAGCGACATTATTGGCTTTCCCTGTCGATCGCGGCCCTTCTTCTCCTGAGCGGGGCCTGCTCGCGCGAACTCCCCTCCCAGTATTTCCGCATGCTGGCGTTCGGCACCATCATGGAGCTGGAGGTGATCGGCGTCGACCCGCAGACAGCGCAGAAGGCCCACCAGGCACTGCAGCACGATTTCGACCTGATGCACAAGGCCTGGCATGCCTGGGAGCCCGGTCCCGTTGGCAGGATCAACCAATACATCCGCGAAGGGAAGCCCCTGGCCGCACCGCCCTCGGTATTGCCGCTGCTGCGCCTCTCCAGGGACCTGGCCGAAAAAAGCGATCACCTGTTCGACCCGGGGATCGGGAAACTGATCGCCCTGTGGGGTTTCCAGAGCAGCGAGCTGAAACCTCATGCACCACCGGAAAAGGAGGCGATCGAAGCGATACTCGAACAACACCCCAGCATCCAGGATGTACACCTGGACGGCATGCACATCACCTGCGACAACCCGGCGGTGCAACTGGACTTTGGGGCTGTTGGCAAGGGCTACGGTGTCGACAGGGCCATCGAGCGGCTCAAGGAAATGGGCATCGGCAACGCCATCGTGAATGCCGGCGGCGATCTGCGCGCCATCGGCTCACGCGCCGGCAACCCCTGGCGGATAGCGATCCGCGACCCCGACGGCGGCGGCATCTTCGCCCTCCTTTCGGTCACCGGGGACGAGTCGGTGTTCACCTCCGGCAACTACGAGCGGAACTTCAGCTGGGGCGGAAAGCTCTATCACCATATCATCGACCCACGCACCGGCTATCCGGCAAAGGACTCCGCCTCGGTGACGGTGATCCATTCCGATGCCGCCACCGCCGATGCGGCCGCGACCGCATTGTTCGTGGCCGGCCCGAAGGACTGGCATCGCATTGCGAAACAGATGGGCATCAAATACGTGCTGCTGATCGACACCGAGGGCAGAGCCTATATGAACCCCGCCATGCGCGAACGTCTGAAACTGCAGAAGACGCCCAGGGAAATCATCATCAGCGACCCATTGTAGATGGACATACTGGACAAACATCCATTTCAATTCTCCAGGGATCCACTGGGTCTGGCCCTGCTCGGCGCTGTGCTGGTGCATGCCGTCGTCATCCTGGGTGTCAGTTTCGATATCCAGCGCGGCAACCCGCCCGCCCCCGAAAAAACGCTCGATATCACCCTGGTCACGCCGAAGAAGAAGCCTCCAAAGATCAAAAAACCGGACTTCCTGGCCAACGCCTCGCAACAGGGCGGTGGCGAAAAGATCCAGAAGAATCGCCCCAGCAACCCGCTGGGCAATCCACAGGCGGTACGTAAACGCGCCAAGCCGGTCCCGGAACTGCAACGCGCCGGGGCGGTTCGGGTGGAGCCGCGCAAACAGGCCCGCGTCATCACCGCCCACAAGGCGAAGCGCAAGGTCACCGTTCGTCCACCCAAACCGCGTGTCAGGACCACGCCGCGCCCCAAGGTCGCGCAACTGCTGGCCAGCACCCAGAAGGAGATCGATCGCCTGACCGCCGAGCTGGACCGGCGCAGCCTGGCCGCCTCCCAGCAGAAGCGCCGCAAGACCATCAATGCCAGCACCCAGGAGTACAAATACGCCGCCTACCTGGAAGGCTGGCGCAAGAAGGTGGAGCGGATCGGCAATCTCAATTACCCGGACGAGGCCAAACGCAAGAAACTCTACGGCGCGCTGATCCTGCACGTGGCGGTGAGGGCCGATGGCAGTATCGAGCAGGTGCGACTGTTGCGCTCCTCGGGTCACAAGATCCTGGACGATGCGGCCATCCGCATCGTGCACCTGGCAGCGCCCTATGCTCCTTTCCCGCCCGACATCCGCAAGGAGGTCGACGTGCTGGACATTACCCGCACTTGGCAGTTTCAGAGCGGCAATCGCCTGTTTTCGAGCAAGTAGAGCCGCTCCCCTGCTTCCGGCCCGCAGACACGAAAAAGCGCAAACTTGTTGCCGGGCCGGCCAGACCCCATACTTGGGGTATGGAGAATACGAACCTGACAAACCACCTGCTGATCGCGATGCCGAATCTGCATGACCCGAACTTCGAGCACACGGTGACCTACATCTGTGAGCACAACGAAAACGGGGCCATGGGGATCGTCGTCAACCGTCCTATCGACATCGACATCGGCGAGGTGTTCGAGCAGATGCGGATTCCGGTCAGCACGCCGAAGGTGGCCGATGCCCGGATATTCCTGGGCGGCCCGGTCGAGGAGCAGCGTGGTTTCGTCCTGCATACCCAACCGGCGAAATGGGACTCCAGCCTGCAGGTCAGCGAGCAGCTGAGCGTCACCACCTCGCGTGACATCCTGGAGGCCATGGCGCGGAGAGAGGGGCCGGAGCAGGCCCTGATCGCCCTCGGCTACGCCAGCTGGGGCAGCGGCCAGCTGGAACAGGAGCTCCTGGACAATGCCTGGTTGAGCGTGCCCGCCGACCAGGCCATCCTGTTCGACCTGCCGCCGGCCAGGCGCTGGGAGGCGGCCGCGCAACTGCTGGGTGTCGACCTGAACATGCTCAGTAGCGAGAGCGGCCACGCCTGATGCAGACCCTGCTGGGCTTCGACTACGGCAGCCACAAGATCGGAATCGCCGTTGGACAGAGCCTGACCCAAAGCGCCAACCCCCTCACCACCCTGGGCAACCGGCGCATCAACAAGCCGGACTGGGATGCCATTGGCAGGCTGATCGCGGAATGGCAGCCGGACGCACTGGTGGTGGGCCACCCGTTCGAGATGAGCGACCGGGAAGCCAACAATGCCGAACCGGCAAAACGCTTCGCGCGCCAGCTCACGGGACGTTACCATCTGCCGGTGCACATGATCGACGAGCGCCTGACCACCCGGGAGGCCTGGCTGGATCTCGGCAGCGAGGCGGCGCGCGATCCCACCCGGGTCGACGCCTATGCCGCGAAACTGATACTGGAAACCTGGCTGAGGAGCCAATGAGCGACCTTCACATCTTCATGCAACACGATGCCATCATCGATCTGATCGACGGCATGGCCCGCGTCCTGAAAAACCGCCTGCAGGAGCGCGGAATCGACAATCCCGCCGTCATCGGCATCCATACCGGGGGGGGCTGGATAGCCGAACACCTGCATCGGCGCCTGAATTGCGGGGACCCGCCCGGCCTGCTGGACATCAGCTTCTACCGGGACGACTTCACCCGCATCGGGGTCAATCCACAGGTCAAGCCCTCACGCATCGACTTCGACGTGGAGGGACGGCACATCGTGCTGGTGGACGACGTAATCCAGAGCGGGCGCACCATCCGCGCCGCCATGAACGAGATCTTCGATTTCGGTCGCCCGGCCAGCATCACCCTGGTATGCCTGATCGAACGCAGCGGGCGCCAGCTCCCTATCCAGCCGGACGTGGCCGGGCTGCGCCCGCCCCTGCAGCTGGACGAGCACATCCGCCTCAACGGGCCGGAGGAACTGCGCCTCGAGATCAGCCGCTCGCGGCAGCCGCGCAACAACGGGGATCGATGATGCATCCCTGCGATTGACAGGCAAATCCCACCCGAGAGCCGCGCCCGCCTGCTACAATCGCACCCGATGGTGAGCACGCAACAACACAATATCCAGCTCAACGAACAGGGGCGCCTTCGCCATTTCCTGACGATCGAAGGCCTCAAGCGCGACCTGCTCACCCGGATACTCGATACCGCGGAATCCTTCGCCGCCCTGCCCGGCCGGCCGGTCAGGAAGGTCCCGACACTGCGCGGACGCATCATCACCAACCTGTTCTTCGAGAACAGCACCCGTACCCGCACCACCTTCGAGCTGGCCGCCAAGCGCCTGTCAGCGGATGTCCTGAACTTCAATGTCAGCACCTCGGCGACCAGCAAGGGCGAGACCCTGCTGGACACCCTGCGCAACATCGAGGCCATGCACAGCGAGATGTTCGTGGTGCGCCACAACCAGTCCGGCGCGGCCCACTTCATCGCCCGCCACGCAGCGCCGGGGGTAAGTGTCATCAACGCCGGTGACGGTCGCCATGCGCACCCGACCCAGGCCATGCTGGACATGTTCACCATCCGCAAGCACAAGGGTGACTTCACCCCGTTGCGGGTGGCCATCGTGGGCGACGTGCTGCACTCGCGGGTGGCGCGTTCGCAGATCCTGGCGCTCAATACCCTGGGGGTGACCGAGGTCCGGGTGGTCGGCCCCCGCACCCTGATCCCCACCGACGCCCGCGCCCTCGGCGTGCACGTGCATCACGACATCGAGAGCGGCCTGCGCGATGTCGACGTGGTGATCATGCTGCGCCTGCAGAAGGAACGCATGGCCGGCGCCCTGCTGCCCAGTGAGGAGGAATACTTCCGCCTGTACGGTCTGACCAATGAACGCCTGGCGGTCGCGCGACCGGACGCCATCGTGATGCATCCCGGCCCCATGAACCGGGGCGTGGAGATGGACTCCGAGGTGGCGGACGGCCCGCGCTCGGTGATCCTGCAGCAGGTCAGTTACGGTATCGCGGTGCGCATGGCGGTAATGTCGATGTGCATGCAGACCCATGCCGACAGCGGGGAATCCGCATGAATATCAGTATCGTCAACGGCCATCTCATCGATCCGGCCAACGGCATCGACGAGCCCCTGGACCTGCACATACAGGGGCAGCAGATCGTGGCCGTGGGGCCCGCGCCGGACGGTTTCGTCGCCGATGAGACCATCGACGCCACGGACCGGATCGTATGTCCCGGACTGGTCGACATCGCCGCCGCGCTGCGCGAACCCGGTGCCGCGGCGAAGGGCACCCTGGCCAGCGAGACCCGGGCCGCCGCCAGGGGGGGCATCACCACCGTGGTCTGCACCCCGGATACCGATCCCGCCATCGACACCCCCGCCGTGGTCGAGCTGATCCACCGTACCGCGCGCAAGCTGCGCCGCGCCCGCATACTGACCGCCGGCGCGCTGACCCAGGGTCTGGCGGGCCAGCAACTGTCCAACGCGGCGGCGCTCAAGGGCGCCGGCTGCGTGGCCCTGAGCAACACCCGCCGACCGCTGGCCAACACCCTGGTCGAACGGCGCGCCCTGGAATACGCCGCCACCTTCGGCATGACCGTCATACTCTGCCCCGAGGACCGGCACCTGCGGGCCGGTGGCTGCGCCCACGAAGGCGCTGTGGCGACCCGCCTGGGCCTGCCCGGCATCCCCTCGGCCGCCGAGACCGTAGCCGTGGCGCGTGACCTGGCGCTGGCCGAGCACACCGGCGCCAGGATCCATTTCCATGCCCTGTCCTGTGCCGGATCGGCGCGCATGCTGCGCGAGGCACAGGCCGCCAAGCTGGCAGTCAGCGCCGATGTCGCCGCGCACCAGCTGCACCTGACCGAGATGGACGTGGAAGATTTCGACGCTAACTGCCACCTGATCCCGCCACTGCGCACCCTGGCCGACCGGGACGCCCTGCGCCAGGCCGTGGCGGACGGCACCATCGCCGCCATCTGTTCCGACCACCAGCCGCACGAGCCGGACGCCAAGGAGGCGCCCTTCCCGGAGACCGAGCCCGGCATCTCCGGCCTGAAAACCCTGCTCGCGCTGACCCTGCGCCTGGTGGACGAGGGCGTACTGCCGCTCAGCGAGGCGATCGCGCGCGTGACCTGCGGGCCGTCCAACCTGCTGGACCTGCCCTACGGGCGCCTCAGCATCGGCGCGGCAGCCGATATCTGCATCTTCGATCCCCGCTCACACTGGACCCTGAAGGCCCGGGAGATGGCCAGCGAGGGCCACAACACGCCCTTCGATGGCTGGGAATTCAGCGGTGCGGTGACCCACACCCTGTTCAACGGCCGCCTGGTGTACCAACAGGATCCGAGTTGAAAAACAGGCCTGTTTTTGATCTGGAGCAAAAACCCGGCCCCGCATCTGCGGCAGACTGAAGCCTCGAAGCCAGTTGACGGTTTATCTCTCCGCCGAGACTTCGATGCTTATCTCACTCTTATGACTGACCTTGGCCCGCCCCTTTCGGCGGGCTTCTTTTTTAACCCCAACGACTAATTCTACTTTGTCGCATTTGCCAGAAAGTGGCGGGGTGACGTGGCTGCATGCGTCCGTCGAGCCTCCGCCGTACATGGATGTACCAGTGTCGCGAAAGGCAGGATGCCGAAAGCGACCAGGGATGGATTCACGGCGTGACACATTCAGCCACGCTACCCCACCGCACACCTGCGACCGCCAATATGGCAAAGTAGAACTAATTCCGCTTTAGCCATATTGGCTGAACATGGCGAGGTGGTGTGACAAAGCCCGGCTCAGCCAACCAAGTAACGCCCTGCCGTGGCGATCACCACGTTGAGCACGCCGATACTCATGTTCACCCCCACCAGCCGGCGGATACGGGCCAGTTGCTGAGCGCCCGCCGGCCAGTCGCCGGCCTCCACGGCCCGCCTGAGGCCCGCATACAGGGCGAAGAACACGTGCATGAAGATCAGCATCATGACGATACCCAGGCCGAACATGGCATGCACATAGAGCGGCGCGGAAAAGCCCGCGTAGTAACCGAACATCATCCCCAGTCCGGTCCCCAGTACCGCGATCACGCACAGCCAGACCCAGGGAAAGAAACGGCCGAATACACCGACCCACAAGCGCAGGCGCAGCGGCGGCTCGAGCTGCGCGGCCGCCACCGGACGCAGCATCATGTGGGCAAACAGCATGCCCCCCACCCACAACACGATCGCCACCAGGTGCAGGGGCAGCAGCAGGCTTATCCAACTCATCGAAATCTCCCGTCATTGATTCAGACGGGGGCATTCTAACGCGTGGCAACTGCTATCATCCCCTGTCATGAGTAATGAGACGCACCATGTTGCCGTCCCGGGCGCCAGCCCCAAGCCGGCCCGCTATGCCAATCAGGCGGTTCGCCTGCTGAAAGAACACGGCTACCGGGTCACCCCCATCCATCCCCGTTTCGAAGAGATCGAGGGCCTGCCGGTGGCCAACCGGCTGGCGGAAGTACCCCGGCCCGTCGACACCCTGACCCTGTACGTGGGGCCGGCGCGCCTGGAACCCCAGATAGCCGAACTGGTGGCACTCGCGCCTGGCCGGGTCATCTTCAACCCCGGCACGGAATCGAAGGCCTTCCAGGCCGCCCTGGACGAGGCGGGCATCGAGTGGTTCGAGGCCTGCACCCTGGTAATGCTGCGCACCAACCAGTTCTGAGCACATGGGTCGTTATCGCCCGCCGGGCCCGCCCAAATCGCCCTATATCACCCGCGCGGGCTTCGACGCGCTCAGGGCCGAGGAAAAGTCGCTGTGGCAGAAGCGCCGCGAGGTGGTCAAACACCTGGCTGCGGCCGCCGCCGAGGGCGACCGCTCGGAGAATGCGGAATACATCTACCGCAAGAAACAGCTGCGCGAGATGGACCGCCGCATCCGCTACCTGCAGAAACGCCTGCCGGCGTTGAAAGTGGTGGATCTCACCCCCGACACCGGGGAACAGGTCTACTTCGGCGCCTGGGTGACCCTGGCCGACGAACAGGGAGAGACCACCTGCTACCGGATCGTCGGCGCGGATGAATTCGACCCCCGCAGGAACTGGATCAGCGTGGATGCCCCGCTGTCCCGCGCCCTGCTCAAGCACAGCCTGGACGATATCGTCAGGGTCCGCCTGCCCGAGGGTGAGCGCGAATTCGAGATCGTCGGGATCCGTTACCGGGAACAGGAATCCCCAAGTGACTGAGCAAGGGTAAATTTTGCGTTCATGCGTCCGATACAGGCGTAAAGGAAGCCCTGGAGTACCACCGATGAACAAAAAGCACGCCTACCTCCTGCTCGGCTGGACCAATGTCGGCCTGGGCATCATCGGCGCCATCCTCCCGGTGATGCCGACCACGGTATTCCTGCTGATCGCCGCCTGGGCATTCAGCAAGAGCTCACCCCGCTGGCACCGCTGGCTGCGTGAGCACCCCCGCTTTGGTCACCTGATCTGCTGCTGGGAAGAGCATCACGCCATGCCGGCCCGGGCCAAGCGCTTCGCATGGACCACCCTGGCCGTGTCCTGGGCCTTTACCGCCGCCATCCTCGGGCCTTTGTCCCTGGCGGCGCTGATCAGCGGCGCCTGTATTGCGGGCGTGGCCATCTATATCGCCCATATCCCGGTGATCGAAGCGAATAAACGCCTTTTGACCGAACCACTTGAATAATCGCCGCAAAGCCCTCAGATTGAAGCCGGTATCAGACTGATTCCGAGAGGTTACAGCGTGCGTCTTCTACTGTTTCTCGCAACCAATGTGGCGGTGCTGGTGGTCATCAGCGTGGTGTTCCGCCTGCTGGGTATCGACAGCCTGCTGGCCCAGAACGGCGTGGATCTCGATCTCAACGCCCTGCTGGTGTATTCGGCCATCATCGGCTTTTCCGGCTCGCTGATCTCGCTGTTCCTGTCCAAGACCATGGCCAGGCACGGCATGGGCGTGCGGGTCATCGGGCAGCCCCGCGACGGCTACGAGCACTGGCTGCTGGAGACGGTCTCCCGCCTCGCCAAACAGGCCGGGGTCGGCATGCCCGAGGTCGGGATATTCGAGGGCGCGCCCAATGCCTTCGCCACCGGCTGGAACCGCAACGACGCGCTGGTCGCGGTCAGTACCGGCCTGCTGCAGAGCATGAACCGCAACGAGGTCGAGGCGGTGCTGGCGCACGAGATGAGCCACGTGGCCAGCGGCGACATGGTGACCCTCACCCTGATCCAGGGGGTGGTAAACACCTTCGTGGTGTTCCTGTCCCGGGTCATCGGGCACATCATCGACCGGGTGGTGCTCAAGAACGAGCGTGGCCACGGCATCGGCTTCTTCGTCACCTCGCTGATTGCACAGGTGGTGCTCGGCATCCTCGCCTCGATGATCGTGATGTGGTTCTCCCGCTGGCGCGAGTTCCGCGCAGACGCCGGCGCCGCGCAGCTGGCCGGCCGCTACAAGATGATCTCCGCGCTGCAACGCCTGCAGCAGGGACATGCCACCGAGCCGCTGCCGGACGAGATGGCGGCCTTCGGCATCACCGGAGGCAAGGTCGCCGCGCTGTTCGCCAGCCATCCGCCGCTGGAGGACCGGATCGCGGCGCTGCAGAAGATGGCCTGAGCCGGCGGCTAACCCGAATATTTCATCCGCTTCTCGCTTTTCCGGGCGGTCAGTGGATGGAAGATGTGGTGCCTCGAACGGGACGTGGAAAGGCTCGTGAAGGGCTATTTTCTAGGCTGCAGGCACA
>JAKRWE010000110.1 GCA_024712425.1 Chromatiales bacterium | reverse complement strand
AGCCGGTCCACCGTCTTCTGTGTCATCGCAATGGTCTCCTCTGTCACCACCCCTCCCGAAATCAAAAGGGGACATTTTAGAATTGGACAAAGGGGACATTACTGCTTTGGACTAACAGAATGCCATGAATCCCTTGTAAAATGCATTAGATTTCACTAAAGCGCGCGGTTCTCGATCGCCTGATACGGTACGCCCCATTGCCTGGCAATGGGCGCATGGGCCGGTATGCAACATCAATGACCGACTGACACCACCATGCTCGATGCCATCAAACTGACCGCCATCTTCCCCTTCCTGCGCTGGCTGCCCAAGGTCACCGGCGCTGACCTGAGAGCCGATTTCTCCGCCGGCCTGACCGGCGCCATCGTGGTCCTGCCACAGGGCGTCGCCTTCGCCACCATCGCCGGCATGCCGCCGGAATACGGTCTGTACGCCGGCATGATTCCCGCCATCATCGCGGCGCTGTTCGGCTCGGCACGCTTCCTGGTCTCCGGGCCCACCACCACGGCCTCCATCGTGCTGTTCTCGGTACTGAGCGCACATGCCGAGCCTGGCACCGCGCAGTACGTGCAACTGGCACTGACCCTGACCTTCCTGGTCGGCATCATGGAACTGGGCCTCGGCCTGGCACGCATGGGCGCACTGGTCAATTTCATATCGCACTCGGTGGTCATCGGCTTCACCGCCGGCGCGGCCATCCTGATCGCCGCCAAGCAGCTCAAGAACTTCTTCGGTGTGCACATCCCGCGCGGCGGCCACCTGCCCGAGATCCTGATGCACTTCGTGCAGGAGATACCGAGCATCAACTGGTACGTTACCTCGGTGGCCCTGATCACCCTGCTTTCGGGCATCGCGACCAAGAAGTACTTCCCACGCTTTCCCAACATGATCTCGGCGCTGCTGATTGGCAGCGTGGTCGGCTTCATACTCAACCGCTGGCTGGGCCAGGAGGCCACCGGGATCACCACGGTCGGGGCCCTGCCCTCGTCCCTGCCGCCGCTGTCGGCCCCCTCCTTCGACCTGGACATCATCAAGGACCTGGCCAACTCGGCCATCGTCGTGACCATGTTCGCCCTCACCGAGGCCGTCTCCATCGGCCGTTCGCTGGCGGCGCGCAGCGGTGACCGCATCAACGGCAACCAGGAGTTCATCGGCCAGGGCCTGTCCAATATCGCCGGCAGTTTCTTCTCGGGCTACGTGGCCACCGGCTCATTCAACCGCAGTGGCCTGAATCACCAGGCCGGCGCCAAAACGCCGCTGGCCGCGGTGTTCGCCGGCCTGCTGCTGATGCTGATCGTGGTACTGGTGGCCCCGCTGGCGGCCTACCTGCCCGTGGCGGCCATGGCCGGCATCCTGTTCATGGTGGCCTGGGGCCTGATCGATTTCAAAGAGATCCGCCATATCCTGCACGCCAACAAGCGCGATGCCTCGGTGCTGCTGGTGACCTTCTTCGGGGCCCTGCTCCTGGAGCTGGAGACCGCGATCTTCGCCGGAATCCTGCTGTCGCTGATCCTGTACCTGGACCGGGTCTCGCGCCCGACCATCGTCACCCGCACCCCGGACCCGCGCCTGTACAACTGCGCCTTCTCCAGCGACCCGGACCTGCCGCAATGCCCGCAGGTCAGCTTCCTGCGTATCGACGGCTCCTTGTTCTTCGGCTCGGTCAGCCATATCGCCGAGCGCTTCGACAAGCTGCGCGAGGAGCATCCGGAACAGAAACATCTGGCCATCATCTGCGAGGGCATCAACTTCGCCGACGTGGCCGGCGGCGGGGTGCTGGCCCAGGAGGCCGAACAGCGCCGCGCCATGGGCGGCTTCCTGTACCTGATCCATGTCAAGCACGGCCTGTGGAGCGCCCTGGACCGGGCCGGCGCGCTGGACGTGATCGGGCCCAACCGGGTGTTCCAGTCCAAGACCGCCGCCATCCACGGCATCTTCCAGAAGCTGGATCATGAGATCTGTGTGAGCTGCGATCGTCGCATCTTCAAGGAGTGTGACACCGTCGAACGGCCGGCAAAGTAGTCCCTGCCGTTCAGCGCATCACCACCACGCGCACCGCATCCAGCCGCACCCGGGTGTCCCCGAGGTGGATCTCCAGCAATTCGCCCCGCGCTGCGACCTGCTCGATCTCGTCCTCGCGCACATTGGGATTGACCCGCGCCAGCGCCTCGAGGCGATCCTGCTCCAGGCGCAGCGCCTCATGCATGGCGGCCAGCGCCGACGCCACCACCGGCCGGCTCGCCTCCTCCACCAGCTGATCGCCCAGCTGGAACAAGACCTTCAGCTTGTCTGACTGGGACTTGATCACGGTTTCCGCCAGCTTCCGGTTCTGGGTAAGGTCCATGCCTTGCAGTGCGTCATGCGGCAGGGCATCGGCATGGTCCCGGCCCTGGGTGTTGAGCAACAGGCGGTGGCAGGTCGGCGGCAGGTAGCGTTCCGCCTCCAGCATTGCCGGGGCCACGCATTCGGTGATGTAGAGCAGTTCCAGGAACAGGGTGCCGGTACGATAATCGGGATGGCTGCATACCGTCACCGCGGCCGCGCCCAGCTCGGCACTGGTCAACATGTCCATGGCGCCGCGCACCATGGGATGCTCCCAGGTCATGAACTCGCGATCCTCGTGGACCAGGGCATCCAGCCGGCTCCAGGTGACCGTGGCCCCGTCCCTGCCCAGGCCCGGGAAGTGCTCATGCCGCATGTGCGCCCCGGGGCGTACCACGTCCGATTCCCCGCGCCCGCTGCTGTGACCGACACCGTAGGCATCCCAGAAGCGCCGCATGTACTCCCTGACGCCACTGTCCTGGTCGTGACGACGGATCTCCTCCACCAGCCTGGCCGATTCCTCCGGACGATGCGAATGCAGTTCGAGTAGGCGGTCACGCCCCTGCTCCAGCTCCCGGTTGATCACGTGCGTGAGCTCCGCCGCCTCGGCAATCACCGCGCCAGCCCCATCCGGCTCGCCCAGCACGGCCTGCAGCTCGCCACCCGGCCTGGCATACACGGCACTGGCCGCCGGGCAGGTGGCGACAAAGGCGTTCAGGGCGTCCTGATACCAGTGCCAGAGGGTCTCTCCGGCGGTACCCTCGATATAGGGCACGTGGATCTGGATGGTGTGCTTCTGGCCGATCCGGTCCAGGCGGCCGATACGCTGTTCCAGCAGATCCGGGGCCAGCGGCAGATCGAACAGCACCAGGTGGTGTGAGAACTGGAAGTTACGCCCCTCGGAACCGATCTCGGAGCAGATCAGGGCCTGCGAACCCTCCTCGGGATCCGCGAAATAGACCGCGGCGCGGTCCCTTTCCACGATCTCCATGCCCTCATGGAACATCGCCACGTGCATACCCTCATTGTCGAACAGGTACTGGCGCAGCCCGATGACCGTTTTGGCATGGGCGCAGATGACCAGCACCTTTTCCGACGCCAGTTCACGCAGCGTGGCGATCAGCCATTCCACCCTGGGATCGACCTTGCTCCACTTGCGCGGGTAGTTGGTCTCGGGCGTGATGTCCGCCCGGTGTTTCCGGTAGTCAGCCGGCAGCGGCAGCGGGTAACCCTGTATCTCGCGCCCGGGGAAGCCCTTGATCGCCTGGCGGGTGTTGCGGAACAGTACCCGCCCGGTGCCGTGCCGGTCCACCAGGCGGTCGATCAACTGGTCCACCGAATCGAATCGGGCGGTGCCGAGCAACTGTTCGAGCAGGGGCCGGTCGGCATCCTCGATCCGCCCGGTCTCCAGCACCCGGGCAGCCAGCTTCGCGATTGGTTCGTAATGGCGTTCCTCGTCCAGGAAGGCCTGGTAGTCGTGGAAACGCTGGGGGTCGAGCAGGCGCAGGCGCGCGAAGTGCCCGGCACGGCCCAGTTGCTCCGGCGTCGCTGTCAGCAACAGGGCCCCGGGCGTGCTGCCGGCCAGCGCCTCCACCAGTTCGTACTCCAGGCTAGCGCCCTCGGGCGACCACGACAGGTGGTGCGCCTCGTCCACCACCAGCAGATCCCAGTCGCCCGCGAGCGCCGCACGCGCGATCGTCGAGGAGCTGACCAGGAACTCCAGGCTGCACAGCACACGTTGCTCACCCAGGAAGGGGTTTTCCTCCCCTGACTCCATGAAGCGCTCATCGTCCATGATCGAAAAGCGCAGGTTGAAGCGCCGCAGCATCTCGACCAGCCACTGGTAAAGCAGGGCCTCCGGCACCACGATCAGGACCCGGTTGACCCGCTCGGACAGGAGCAGGCGGTGCATGATCAGTCCGGCCTCGATGGTCTTGCCCAGCCCCACCTCGTCGGCCAGCAGCACCCGCGGCGCCTGCCGCGGCGCCACCTCGTGCGCGATATACAGCTGGTGCGGCACCAGGTCCACGCGCGGCCCGACCAGGCCGAATACCGGCGAGCGCCAGTTCTCGGCGTTCTGCTGCCAGGTCCGGTAACGCAGGCTGAACCACACATCGGGATCGATGCGCCGGGCCAGCAGCTTGTCCTGGGGACGGTTGAGACGCATGCGGTCGTTCAGCTGCTGTTCCGGCAGCTCGACCACCTTCCCTTCGCTGTCGCTGCAGTGGTAGCGGTAGAGCCCGTCCACCTCGTCCACCGACTCGACCTGGAGAAAATGCCCGTTGGCGTCCTCAATGGTCTCGCCCTCGGAGAAGGCCACCCGACTGAGGGGCGCGCTCTGCTGCGCATAGGTACGCTCCTCACCACTGGCGGGGAAACGCACCCGGACCATGCGCCCGTCGGTTTCCACGATACTGCCGAGCCCGATATCCGGCTCGGCCTCACTCATCCAACGCTGTCCGGGGATAAACACTGCCATGATAGACCCAAAGATGATGATGAATTTCAGAGTTAGAAGACACGGCAGGCCATACGACCACCGGTATCGCCCGGGCCGCGCATTGTAGCCGATTGCCAGCACGCCGGCGCTTCGCCATAATCGCTGCCCTTTTTCGCAAGGCAGTATCCCCATGTGGTTTCGCGATCTCCAGCTCTATCGACTCGTCGACCCCGTTTCCGCCGATCCCGAGGCACTCGAACAACAACTGGCCGAGCATGACTTCAGCCCCTGCAGCGGCCTGGACACCCATCGCATCGGCTGGGACAGGCCGCTCGGCAAACAGGGGCAGCAGCTCGTACATCTCACCAACGGCCGCGTGATGCTGTGCATGCGCCGGGAGGAGCGCATCCTGCCCCCGGCCGTGGTGCGCGAGGCGGTCGAGGAAAAGGTCGAAAAGATCGAATCGAGCGAGGCCCGACCCGTTGGGCGCAAGGAAAAATCGCGTCTCAAGGACGAAATCATCGTCGACCTGCTGCCTCGCGCCTTTACCCGTTCCCAGCGCCTGTTCGCCTATATCGACCCCAGGGCGGGGCTGATCGTGGTCGACAGTGCAGCGAGCAAAAAGGCCGAGGAACTGCTGAACCTGCTGCGCGAATCACTGGGCTCCCTCAAGGTTCGTCCGCTGGCCGTCAGTCACTCGCCCTCACTGCTGATGACCCGCTGGCTGGAGGGCGAACTGCCCGCCGATTTCAGCCTGGAAGACGAATGTGAACTCAAGGAGCCCGTGGACAACGGCGCCGTGATCCGGGTCAGACGGACGGACCTGGGCAGTGACGACATCCGGCAGCATATCGAGGGCGGCATGCAGGTCACGCGTCTGGCGGTGGAGTGGAACGACCGCCTGTGCTGCGTGCTCGGCGACGACCTCTGCGTCCGGCGCCTGCGCTTTACCGACGTGGTCATGGAAGAGGCAGCCGACGTGGCCGCGGATGACGCCGCGGCCCGATTCGATGCCGACTTCGCCCTGATGAGCGCCGAACTCGCCGCCTTCATCCCACGGCTGATCGAGGTGTTTGGCGGCCTCGACGAGGAATGAAACTGTGGAACAGAACACATTCAGGCCTGCACGGGGTGCTGTTTCCCCTGTTTGCAGCGAAACCCTGAATCCCTGTCTGCCATAATAGGCAGGATCGATCCAACGCACGGGGCCCCCAATGGGAACGGAACTCTTCAACAACGGAAAACACATCTGCGTGGCCTTTCGCGACCTGGTGGCCGCCGAAGCCGTGCAGGCCAACCAGTTCCTGATCTTCGACTCGGACCATGCCGCCCTGATCGACCCGGGCGGTGAACTCACCTACACGGATCTGTACCTGGGCATTGCCAACTACATGAACGTCAAGGAACTGGACTACGTGATCGCCTCGCACCAGGATCCGGACATCGTCGCCTCGCTGAACAAGTGGCTGGTGGGCACCAAGGCGAAGATGGTCGTGCCAGAACTGTGGGAGCGATTCATCCCGCATTTTACGCGCCCCGGCAAGCTCAAGGGGCGCGTGATCGGCATCCCCGATGCCGGCACCAGGCTGCAGCTGGGCAACATCCAGTTGCTCGCCCTGCCCGCACATTTTCTGCATGCGGAAGGCAACTTCCAGTTCTACGATCCGGTATCCAAGATACTCTTCTCCGGCGACATGGGCGCCAACCTCTGCCCGGCCGGCGATCTGGACAGGCCCGCGAAAAGGCTGAAGGAGGTGCTCCCCTACATGGAGGGCTTCCACAAGCGCTATATGAACAGCAACAAGGTCTGCCGCCTGTGGGCCAACATGGTCTCGACGCTGGATATCGACATGATCGTACCCCAGCACGGCCGCGCCTTGACCGGCAAGGCCATCCGTGAGTTTCTCGAGTGGATCGGCAAGCTGCAGTGCGGCATCGACCTGATGACCCAGGACAACTACAGACTCCCCTGATCAGCGGTGAATGTCTTCGTCCTGAACGCCGGGCGCTGCGGCTCCACCACCTGGATACGCGCCTGTTCACACATCCGGAATTTCAGTGCCGGCCATGAGACCCGCATTCATCTGGTCGGCGCGGAGCGACTGAATTACCCGGATCGGCACATCGAGGCCGACAACCGCCTGTGCTGGCTGCTCGGCCGCCTCGACCGCCAATACGGGGACAGGGCCTTCTACGTTCACCTGCAACGCGACCCTGCTGCCACGGCGCAGAGTTTTGCCCGGCGGCGGGCCTTTGGCATCCTGCAGGCCTATGCGGACGGCATCCTGCTGGGTTCCGAACCCACCGCCACTCCCCTGGTGTTGGCCGACGACTACCTGGAAACCGTCCAGGCCAACATCGAATGCTTCCTGAGAGACAAATCGCACACGCTGGATGTCCGGCTCGAACAGGCAAAACAGGACTTCCCGCGTTTCTGGCAGGCCATCGGCGCCGAAGGCGATCTGGATGCCGCGCTGGCCGAATTCGACATCCGGCACAACAGTTCCGAACAGAACGGGCTCATATAGCGAGCACCACCGCCCCCCGCTGTGTGGCCGTGTAGCGATAAGAGGCCCCGGGGCTCTGCGCCAGCCAGCGCCTCGCCAGCTCCTGCTCGTCCCGACGCCCGGCATCATCCAGCAACAGCACCGCTCCCCCGTCGAGCCGGTCGCGCAGCAGCGGCAATGCCGGGTAACGGGAATGGCGTTGCACAAAGCCTGGCGGCCCGTCCACCACCAGCATCTGCGCCCGTGCCGTGGGCAAAGCCGCGATGTCATACCACTGGTACGGTACGTCCGCGATCTCCACCTCGACCAGCGGCGCATCCAGCACCTGCGCATACAGGCCCAGGCGATAGGCCCGCAACGCCTGGCGCGTGTTTTCGGCATACTCCGTCCCGTTTTCCAGGCTGATGATATGGCCTCTGCCATTGCGCTCACAGCAGCGGGCAAGCACCAGGCTACTCAGGCCACTGCTGCACTCGATAACCAGCTCCGGCCGCCGCTTTTCCATCTCGCGCACCAGCAGGGCGAGAAAATCGGCGCCCGCGGACCACTTCGGGGTGAAATTCAGCCCTTCGTCGAGACCAAGGGTCTGCGCCAGGGAGCGGTAGTCGGCAGGATAGTCACACGTGAGTACCGTCATCGGCCCCGCTCCGCCAGTTCCCGCAACACATGCGCGCTGGCAGCCAGCCCGAAACCGGCCGTTACCGGCATGCAGGTGCCATAGCCGGCGCAGTTGAGCGAGCCGTCGGTCTGCTCTCCGCACTGTGCGACAAGGCTGACCGGCTCATCCGACCACACCGCCGGCACCCCGAAGGAACGCTTGGGGTTACTTGGAAAACCGTAGGCCTGGCGCAGCAGGCGCCGGGTGTGCGCCAGCAGGGCGTCCTGTTCGGTACGGCGCAGGTCCGATACCCGCACGCGCGTGGGGTCGGTCTGCCCCCCCGCTGCACCGGCGCTGATCACGCGCCGGTTACGACGCCGACAGTAGGCTATCAGGGCGGCCTTCACCTTCGCGCTGTCGATGCAGTCCATCACCCAATCCGCCTCCGGAAGCCGGTCCTGCAGGTTGTTCACGGTCACGAAATCATCGATACGCTCCACCTCGCACGACGGGTTGATATCCCGGACACGTTCGGCCAGGACATCGATCTTACCCCTGCCCAGGGTGCTCTCGAGCGCCGGCAACTGGCGGTTGATGTTGGATTCGGCCACATGATCCATGTCGATCAGGGTCAGCCGCCCGATACCGCTGCGCGCCAGCGATTCGACAGCCCAGGACCCCACGCCGCCCACGCCGACCACCGCTACATGCGCCAACCCAAAACGCTCGAGTGCCGCCTGTCCATAGAGACGGGCGATTCCGGAAAACCGACGCGCTGTCATGATCGAATGCTCATCACTGAAACGGAACCCGGCACTCATGTAAAAGGGCCGCCAATGATACACTCTGCGCCCATTTCATCCGACCCGACGACCCGGATCCCACCATGAGCAAGCTGGAATTCGACCCCGATCTGCCCCAGATCGACGACTTCACCCAACTGTTTCTCGACCAGATCCCCTTGCTCGACGTTCGCGCACCCGTCGAGTTTGCGGAAGGCGCATTCCCAAGCGCCAGCAACCGTCCCCTGATCGAGGACCTGGAACGCCACCGCATCGGCACCACCTACAAGGAACAGGGGCAGGATGCGGCCGTGCTCGAGGGCCTGGCGCTGGTGTCGGGCGAATGCAGGCAACAACGTATCGCCGCGTGGGAGGCATTTGCCCGGGAACACCCGGAAGGGGCGCTGTACTGCTTCCGCGGCGGCATGCGCTCGAAGATATCCCAGCAGTGGCTATACGAGGCCACCGGGATACGCTATCCACGGGTGCGCGGCGGTTACAAGGCGCTACGCCGCTTCCTCATCGACCAGCTGGCCGAAAACGCCGCCGTCATGCGCCCTGTCGTCATCGGTGGACGCACCGGCGTTGGCAAGACCCGCTTCATAAAGCGACTCACGCCGCATATCGACCTGGAAGGACTGGCCTGGCATCGCGGCTCCGCCTTCGGCCGGCATGCCACGCTACAACCCCCGCAGATCGGGTTCGAGAATGCGCTCTCGATCGCCTTGCTGCGCCTGGTGAAAACGGGCAATCCCCACTTCGTTGCCGAGGACGAGAGCCGCAATATCGGTGCCCGCCACATCCCGATGGAATTCTTCGAACACTTCAGCAAGGCCCCGGTAGTGGTGCTGGAGGCGGAACGCGAGCACCGCATCGATATAACACTGCAGGAATATGTAGACGATGCGCTGGCCGAACACCTGACCCTGAACGAGGAGGAAGCGGCCTGGACGCAGTGGGCCGACAACCTCCGCGACAGCCTGTACCGCATCCGCAAACGTCTTGGCGGCGTCGATTATCAACGCATATCGAAGCTCATGGAGGACGCCCTGTCACTGCATCGGCGAAGCGGCGATACCAGCGAGCATCGCACCTGGATCGAGGCCCTGCTGGTGGGCTACTACGACGCCATGTACAGCTATCAACTGGAACAGAAGAAAGATCGCATTGTATATTCAGGCGACATAGATTCCGCAATGGACTACCTGTCACAACACTATTCGATTGATATGACAAGCTGATCAACGGATATAGATCACCCCCATTTCAAAATAGAAAAAATGTTTTGATATATACTTTTTATATGTTAATGTCGCCTCACATTAATAGCGGCAAACTCGAACGAGGTATGACATGGCAAAAAGTAAAAACGTTGAAGAACTGTCTTCGGAGGAACTCTTTGCACTGGCCAAGCAGAAAGAGGCCGAGGAACGCGAGCGGCAGAAAGAGGCCTTGCGCGCCGAACTGGACAAACTCCGGGCCGAGAAGAAGGAGATGCTGGCGCGTCATCGCAAGGAGGTGGCGGCGATCGATGCCCGCATCCGCAAGCTGGGCGGGCGCACCGGGGGGCGCACTGGCGGCGGCAATGTCAGCGCCGGCATCCTGGACATCCTGTCGGACAAGAAGCAGCATTCCACCAAGGATATACAGGCACAACTGCAAAAGCGCGGTATCGTGGCCAACAACCTGGCCCAGACCCTGGCCTATCTGAAGCGTCAGAAGAAAGTAAAGTCCCCCAAGCGCTCCATCTATACAATCGCCTGACGATATACCCAGCGCCCCAGGGTAACATCATCTAACTCGGGTGAGGCGGGTGGTCTGCCCGGAAAAACGCCGTGAATACATCCATGTAGGCTCTACGACGGCATCCCTGCCGCCGAAGTTTTCCGAGCAGACCACCCACCTCACTTTTCAGTGAGTTGCGAACTTAGATGACGGGGCCCTGCGTCCCCCCCGAAGGGAAGTTTAAAGTTTTCCCCGACTGTGCCGAAACAACGGGCATGGCACATGGAGGTGCCCTGTTATCAACCTGGCGGCCAGAGGCCGCTCCCTGGCGCCCGTTATCCATATACACACTGAACGATCTGCACATCGTCATCGCCGAACCGTCTGCCGTGCAGCGGCGGATCATCGACAATGCCCTGCGCGAGGCGGGCATACAGCATATCGAAGCGGCGGAATCCAGCACCGAGGCGCTGGAGTTGCTGCACGAGCTCGAACCGGACCTGCTGATCAGTTCCCTGTACCTACCTGACATGACAGGCACCGAACTCGTGGAGCGCATTCGTCACGGTGAGGCCCTGAACGATACTGCCTTCATGCTGATCTCCAGCGAGACCCGCTTCCGTTACCTCGACCCGGTGCGCCAGGCCGGCAGTGTCGGCATCCTGCCGAAACCCTTTTCCCAACAGGAACTGATGATCGGCCTGCAGGCCACCCTGGACATGATCCACCCGAAACAGTTGTCCCTGGCCGACGGCGACGCCGAGGCGCTGCGGGTGCTGGTGGTGGACGACAGCCCGTTGGCGCGCAAACACATCAGCCGGGTATTGCAGAACATGGAGATACAGGCGGACAACATCGACACGGCGGAGAACGGGGAACTGGCCCTGCAGATGGTCAACGAGAACTACTACGACTTCGTGGTCTCGGATTACAACATGCCAGTGATGGACGGCATGGAGTTGATCGACCGCATCCGCAAGGAATCCAACTAACCCGGATATTTCATCCGCTTCTCGCTTTTCCGGGCGGTCAGTGGATGGAAGATGTGGTGCCTCGAACGGGACGTGGAAAGGCTCGTGAAGGGCTATTTTCTAGGCTGCAGGCACACCTTTCCCTTACCCCCATTGTTTGTCAACGTGCCGGGGCGGCACTGTTAGTCCAAAGCAGTAATATCCCCTTTGTCCAATTCTAAAATGTCCCCTTTTGATTTCGGGAGGGGTGGTGACAGAGGAGACCATTGCGATGACACAGAAGACGGTGGACCGGCTGGGGGTGGTTCAGCGGGTTGTCGACCGGCAGTTGCGGCAGAAAGAGGCGGCACGGCAGTTGGACTTGAGCGTGCGGCAGATCAAGCGCCTGGTGGTCCGATACCGGGCCGAGGGAGCGGCTG
>JAKRWE010000010.1 GCA_024712425.1 Chromatiales bacterium | reverse complement strand
GGGTCAGCATTTTCCAGTGCATTGGGCCTCTTGGGTCAACTCAACTCGCAACAATGGCCGTCGATCCCCTCCGTCTGGTGAAAACAGGGCAGAATCGGCACGGTTTTCAACAGCCTGCTAACTCGAGTGGGGCGGGCTGCCCGCCCCACTTTTCCGAAGGTTACGAATTTAGATGACGAAGTCCTGGCCGGGCCGATACACTGCCGGAATCATATGAACCAGAGAACCCTTCAATTCGACGTACTCATCATCGGCAGCGGCGCAGCGGGCCTGAGCCTGGCCCTGCGCCTGCCGGATTCTGTACGTTGTGCCGTTGTGTCCAAGCGGGGTCTGACCGAGGGCAACACCCTGTACGCCCAGGGCGGCATTTCGGCGGTACTGGATTCTGCGGATTCGCTCGAATCGCACGTGGCGGACACCATAAAGGCTGACGCCGGGCTTTGCGTCGAGTCTGTGGTACGCATGGTGGTGGAGCACGGCCCAGCCGCGATCCGCTGGCTCGCCGGGCAGGGGGTCGCCTTCACCCAGAGTCCGCCCACCGGCGACTCTCACTTTCACCTCACGCGGGAAGGCGGCCACAGCCACCGGCGCGTGGTCCACGCGGCCGACGCCACGGGGCGAGCCGTGGAAACGACCCTGGTCGACCGGGTCCGCCAGCGTCCCAATGTCACCATCCTCGAACACCATATCGCGGTCGATCTCATTCGCCAGCCCGGGCAGAACCCGGGCAAGTGCTGCGCCGGCGCCTACCTGCTCGACCTGGAGGCCGACCACGTGGTGTCCGTCGCCGCACCTTGCGTGGTCCTGGCCACCGGAGGTGCCGCCAAGGTCTATCTCTATACCAGCAACCCGGACGTGGCCACCGGTGACGGGATCGCCATGGCCTGGCGGGCAGGTTGCCGCGCGGCCAACATGGAGTTCATCCAGTTCCACCCCACCTGCCTGTATCACCCCAAGGCCAAGTCCTTTCTTATCAGCGAGGCGGTTCGTGGCGAAGGTGGGCGTCTGCTGCTGCCCGATGGCACCCGCTTCATGCCGAAGTACGACGAGCGCGCCGAGCTGGCGCCACGGGATGTCGTGGCACGCGCTATCGACCACGAAATGAAGCGACTGGGTGCGGAATGCGTCTACCTCGACATCAGCCATCAGTCGCCGGCGTTCATCGAGGAGCACTTCCCCACCATCCTGAACCGCTGCCTCGAGCTGGGCTTCGATATGCGCAAGGAACCCTTGCCCGTGGTCCCGGCGGCCCATTACACCTGTGGCGGCATCGAGGTCGACACCCACGGCGAGACCGATATCCCCGGCCTGTTCGCCATTGGCGAGACCGCCTACACCGGGTTGCACGGCGCCAACCGCATGGCCAGTAATTCACTGCTCGAATGCCTGGTCTATGGCGAACTGGCGGTCGAGCGGATCATGCAGCGCCTGTCCGACTCACCAGCCGATGTGGCGGTACCGCACTGGGACGAGAGTCGCGTGACCGATTCGGACGAGGAGGTGGTGGTCTCGCACAACTGGGACGAACTGCGCCGTTTCATGTGGGACTATGTCGGTATCGTGCGCAGCAACAAGCGCTTGGCGCGCGCCAAGCGACGCATCGATCTGCTGCGCAGCGAGATCACCGAGTACTACAGCAATTTCCGTGTCAGCAACGACCTGCTGGAGTTGCGCAACCTCGTGGAGGTGGCTGACCTGATCGTGCAGTCGGCCCTGTGCCGGCGTGAGAGCCGGGGACTGCATTACAACATCGACTTCCCCGAGACCGATCCCGACCAGGCAGAACCCACGGTACTGATTCCCGACAATTACACGCCCCGCCCCGAGACCTCCTGAACCGGCTTCACCCCATCGACGAGCAGGCGGCACAAGCGCCTGTGTTGATCCGGTGGCAGGCTGTCACCGAACACCAACAAGGCATAGCGGTGGTTTGGCGTGATGAGCACACCGCTGGTCAGGTGACGACTGACGATGCCGGGCCGGACCGCCAGCAGCGGCACGACCTGACCCGCCGACCTCAGCTGCCACCCCCGGGCATCGACTGCCAGGCACAGGGTGCCGGGGACAATGCCAGCGGTACGCCAGGCCGACAGCCACAGGGCGGCGCTCCAGAGCAGCTGCATTTCCCGGCCCCAGTGGGTGGGCTGCCACCCGATCAGAAACAGTCCCTTCAGCCATAATACAACTGCGCACAGGCGCGCCCAGGGGGAGGGTCGTATCTCGATATGACTCATGGCAGCTCCCTTGCCATCCATCGGCCGGCTGTCTCAGTCGGGATGCGCCGGAAACAGGCGATAGAAGTTCTCGCTGGTGATCCTTGCCAGCTCATCGACCGACACGCCGCGCAACCCGGCGATGGTCTCGGCCACTTTCACCACGTGCCGGGGCTCGTTCGGCTTGCCCCGGAACGGGACGGGCGCGAGGTAGGGTGAATCGGTTTCGATCAGCATCCGCTCCAGCGGGACCCTGCCCGCCACATCCCGTAACGCCGCCGCGTTCTTGAACGTCACGATGCCGGAAAAAGAGATATGGAAACCCAACTCGAGAGCGGCCTCGGCCATCTCCCAGGTCTCGGCAAAGCAGTGCATGACCCCACCAACCTGCTCCGCCCCTTCCTCCCTGAGGATGCGGATCGTGTCCTCGCGCGCCTCACGGGTATGGATGATCAGCGGCTTGTTCGCAGCGTGCGCGGCCCGGATATGGGTGCGGAAGCGCTGACGCTGCCAGTCGAGATCGCCTTCGGCCCGGAAATAATCCAGCCCGGTCTCGCCAATCGCCACGTTGCGAGGGTGGCTCGCTTTCTCCACCAGTTCATCGACGGTGGGGTCGCGCCGGTCACGATCGCAGGGGTGCACGCCCACCGACACCGAGATGTCCTCGAAGGGCTCGACCTGTGCCAGCATGGCGGGATAGGACTCCAGGTCGATGGATACACACAACATGTGGGCGATGCCGGCGTCACGGTTGGCCCGGATCATGGCCCCGAAATCCCCTTCATAGGGACCCAGATCGACACGATCGAGATGGCAATGGGAATCGATGAACACGAACAGCTTCCGGCGTGGTGAACGAATCGCGGCGAATCCGCAACTACATGGTATGGGTGGGACGATCCGATTTCAGCTTGCCGGCCAGGTAGCCTTCGATCTTGTTGCGGGCAACGCCATTGTCCTGGTCGCTGAACTGTACGCCCACGCCGGCGGCGCGGTTGCCCTCGGCGCCCACCGGGGTGATCCAGACGATCTTGCCCGCGACCGGTATGCGTTCTGCCTCCTCCATCAGACTGAGCAGCATGAAGACCTCGTCGCCCAGCTTGTAGGTCTTGCTGGTCGGGATGAACAGCCCGCCATTGGCCACGAACTGCATATACGCGGCATACAGCGCGTTCTGGTCCTTGATCGTCAGTGAAAGGATGCCCTGCCTCGGGCGGGGGTTGCCATCAAGCCTTCTCCGGTCTTGTGATAGACAGCCAATGATTTACGACGCGCTCGGCCAGCATCTGCGGGTTGGGATTGTGGCCCAACTGCCGCTGCAACCGGTTCAGCTCGTCCATAAACTGGAACAATGCCTGTAAGTGTATGTTTTTCATCAGACTTTGCAAGTCTTCCTGTCGCTGCGCCATAAACAGGCGCGATGGGGTCGCCGCCAATACGGACAGCCGCACCAGGTCGACAAGGATACGTTTGAGTTCGTCCAACAGGGCCTGAACGCCATGCTCGGCCCATGCCCCTGCTATAAGTATCGGATTCCCCGTGCGATTCTTTAGCGCCAGCATATCGCCCATGATGCCAGCGGCACACTCGAGCCCGCCGTTCTCCAGGATCGCCTGCGCCAGCAGTGGCGCTCCGCCGGCAAGGGACAGCGCCGGCGCCCCCCCATCGTCGCCACAGACAGAGGCCAGCCAGGAGGCCGCCTGCTCCCGCGTCACGGGCCCGAAGTTCAGGGTCTGACAACGGCTGCGGATGGTGGCCGGCAGCTGGTGCGGCGCGGAACTGACCAGCACCAGGCAACTCGATGGCACCGGTTCCTCGAGGGTCTTAAGCAGCGCGTTGGCCGCGGCGCGGTTCATCGCATCCGCCGGCGCGATCACGAAGACCCGCCGTCCCTGCGACTGGGTGGTCAGGGTGCTGCGCCCGATCAAATCCCGGATGGCATCGATGCGCAGACGCTTGCCTTCCGCCTCGGGGGCCAGCCAGTGGATGTCGGGATGGGTGCCGACATCGGCAAGGCGACAGGCCTGGCACTGGCCACAAGGGCGTGCCTGGGCATTTTCGTCTCCACATACCAGGGCGGCTGCGAGACGACGGGCGAACAGCGTCTTGCCCACACCCCGGGGACCGCTCAGCAACAGCGCATGCGGCAGGCGATCATCGGACAGCATCCGCCCGATACGCTGCCATTCCCGTACATGCCAGGGCAAGGCCGCCGGCAGCGCGTTGGTGTCGTCGAACTCACCCATTGCGCGCCCCGATAAAATCATCGATCACCTGCGCTATGCCGGCCGTTACCTCCTCCAGGCCCCGCGAGGCATCCACCACTTGCACGCGCCCGGGTTCCCGTCGGGCGATATCCAGGTAACCCTGTCGCACACGCTCGAAGAATGCCGCCTGCTCGCTTTCGAAACGATCCGGGGTCGAGCGTTTCCCGGCCCGCTCCAGCCCCTGCGCGACGGGCAGATCCATCACGATGGTCAATTCGGGCCGAAGCGCTCCCTGCACCCATTGCTCCAGAATGGCGATGCGCTCGCCCGGGATGTCTCTGCCGGCCCCCTGGTAGGCATAGGTGGCATCGGTAAAGCGGTCGCACAGGACCCATTGCCCCTGATCGAGGGCCGGCTGTATCCGGCGCTGGATGTGTTCCGCCCGCGCCGCGAACATCAACAGCAATTCGGTATCGTCTGCCATGCCGGTATGCCGGTGCCCCAGCAGCAGTTCGCGCAGATCCTCTCCCAGGGCGGTGCCACCCGGCTCCCGGGTCTGTAGCAGCGGAATGCCGTGCGCCTCGATCCGGTCCGCCAGCACCTGCATGCAGGTGGTCTTGCCGGCCCCCTCTATGCCCTCGATGGTGATGAATGCGCCCTGTGTCATATAGCCTGTCTACCGCTTGAGTTGATATTTCCGGACAGCGGCATTGTGCTGCTCGAGCGTATCGGAAAAGACATGCCGCCCGCCACCATTGGCGACGAAATACAGTGCCTTCCCGGGCGCGGGGTGCAGGGCCGCATCGATGGCCTCGCGCCCGGGCATGCAGATCGGGGTCGGCGGCAGGCCGGTATGCACATAGGTATTGTATCGTGTGTCCTCGCGCAGGTCGCTGCGCCGGATATTGCCCTGATAGCGATCGCCCATGCCGTAGATGACGGTCGGGTCGGTCTGCAGTTTCATGCCCCGTTTCAGACGGCGGGAGAAGACCCCGGCGATCTGCGCCCGCCCCTCTGGTACGCCGGTCTCCTTCTCCACGATGGAGGCCAGGATCAGGGCTTCGTAGGGTGTCTTGACCGCGACATCCGGGGCCCTGTCGGCCCAGGCCTGGGTCAGTTTCCGCTGCATGCGGTGATAGGCCCGCTGCAGGAAGCCGACATCCGTGGTGCCGCGTGGGAAGACATAGGTGTCGGGAAAGAAACGCCCCTCGGGATCGATCCCCGGAAAGCCCAGCCTGGCCATGACCGCCTTCGGTTCCATGGTGTCCAGGGTGTGTTCCAGAACCGGGTCGTTGCGCACCGCCTGCAACACCTGTCGGAAGTTCCACCCCTCCACCAGGGTAAGCCGGTAGGCGATGGTCTTGCCGGCGATCAGGATATCTAGCAGCCCCGCTGGCGTGGTGCCCGGCGGCACGAGGAACTCGCCGGCACGGATACGCCGGGCCTGATCGTACCAGCGGGCGTGCCAGTAGAGCATATCGCCATTCTGCAGGACCCCCTGCTGCGTCAGGCGGTGCGCCAGCTGGCGCAAGTTGGTCCCCTTGTCCACCTGCAGCACCAGACCCTGCGCCGGCACATGCAGTGGCGTTTCGAGGAAGGTCTGGTATCCCATCCAGAACCAGCCCAGGGCGAGGCTTGCGAGCAGGATGACCAGACCGATCAGGCGTTGCACGCGATATCCCCCGAAAAAGTAAAGCAGGCCCGGTGCAGCCACTCCAGTGCCGGTGGCCGCGTCCGCTGCGGGAAACAGTGCCCACCGAGTTGCGCAACCGGCTGGATGCCCATCAACGCGTTGATCATGAACAGGCCCTCTGCCCCGAACAACTCTTCGCGCTGGATCTGCCGGACCTCGAGGGGATGATCCAGAACCTCCGCCCGATCGATCAGCAGCTGCCTGACCGTACCGGCCACGCCACAGCCATCCAGTGCCGGTGTCACGTAGCGGGTGCGGGTGGGGGTGCGGACCAGCAGATTGCTGGCGATGCCCTCGACGGGGGATCCGGATTGGTCGTACAGCAGCCCCTCATCCATACCGTCTGCAAGCTCGGCCCGGGCCAGCACCTGTTCCAGCCGGTTGAGATGCTTGATACCCGCCAGATACGGCTGTGCGCCCAGGCGAATGGTGCATTCCTGTACCCGCAGCCCATCCGCGCGTGAACAGCCGGGCACTGCCTGCGTAGCCTCACAGGCGATCCAGCGAGTGGGCGTCAGTGGCTGGGGCCGGGCATAGCCCCGCTGTGACGGACCGGCGCTGACAACGATCTTGAGTGCTCCCCGCTCGAGATTCGCGCACGCGGCCTGGGCCTCGTTGAACAACAGATCGCGATCCACCGGCGGCAGGCCCAGCCGTTCGCATCCCCGTTCAAGACGCTGCATGTGCAGGCCCCACAGGCAGGGGGTTCCGTTGCGAACCGCCAGGGTCTCGAACAGGCCGTCACCGAACTGGCATGCCCTGTCCCGGAACAGCGTGCCGGTCGCCGGCTTACCGTTCAGGAAGGCGCGGGCCGGCATTGCGGCTCAATCAGCCGGTGTAACGACGGAACACCAGGGTCCCGTTGGTTCCACCAAAGCCGAACGAATTGGACATGGCCGCATTGATCTCTGTCTCACGCGCGGTGTGTGGGACATAATCGAGGTCACACTGCTCGTCGGGATTGTCCAGGTTGATGGTCGGCGGCATGACCTGGTCACGGATGGCCAGTACGGTAAACAGCGCCTCGGCGCCACCGGCCGCGCCCAGCATGTGACCGGTCATGGACTTGGTCGAGCTGACCGCCAGCTTGTAGGCGTGGTCGCCAAACGCCTTTTTGACCGCGTTGGTCTCGGCCACGTCGCCTGCCGGCGTCGAAGTACCGTGGGCGTTGATGTAGTCGACCTCTTCAGGATTGATGCCGGCATCCTCGAGCGCCAGTTGCATGCACTCGGCCGCGCCCTCGCCGCCAGGCGACGGGGAGGTCATGTGATAGGCGTCGGAGTTCATCGCGGACCCCACCAGTTCGGCGTAGATGGTCGCGCCACGCGCCTTGGCGTGCTCCAGTTCCTCAATCATTACCACGCCGGCGCCATCACTGAGCACGAAACCGTCACGATCACGATCCCAGGGGCGACTGGCCGCCTGCGGGTCATCGTTACGGGTGGACAGTGCGCGAGCCGCGGCGAAACCACCAAGGCCTACCGGCGAGGTGGCCATCTCGGCACCACCGGCCACCATGACGTCCACGGTGCCGTACTGGATCATGCGCATCGCGTCACCGATATTGTGCGCGCCCGTGCTGCACGCGGAGACGATGGAGATATTCGGCCCCTTCAGGCCATACATGATCGACAGATTACCCGCGACCATGTTGATGATATTGGCCGGCACGAAGAAGGGCGAAATCTTGCGCGGACCGCCTTTCAGATAGGCACCGTAGCTGTTTTCGATACCTGTGATACCACCGATACCGGAGCCGATCGCCACACCGATGCGCCGACGGTTCTCGTCGGTGATCTCGAGACCGCTGTCCTGGATCGCCTGTATACCCGCGGCGATGCCGTAATGGATGAAGGCATCCATCTTGCGGGCTTCTTTCTTGGTGATGTATTTCTCGACATCGAACCCGTAGATAGGCCCACCGAAGTGGACGCTGAAAGGCTCGATCTCAAAATGAGTGATGGGCTGGATGCCGCTCTTGCCGGCAAGGATATTCTCCCAGCCCGAGGCCACATCCTGGCCAACAGGAGAGATAAGACCCAGGCCGGTTACGACCACTCTTCTTTCATTTGCAAAACCAGACATCAGGGGACAGGCCTCGTGACGATCATGCTTAAATCAAAAGGCCGTACCGGAAGCACCGTGCGCCCGGTAACAGCCTTCAATGGTACTGAGCGTGTAACTCAGCTGTGGGCGTTGACGTAATCAATCGCCTGTTGAACGGTCGTGATCTTTTCCGCCTCTTCATCGGGAATCTCGGTCTCGAATTCCTCTTCCAGGGCCATGACCAGTTCAACGGTATCCAGAGAGTCCGCGCCCAGATCATCGACAAAAGAGGACTCGTTGTTGACCTCGTCTTCTTTTACACCCAGTTGCTCGACAACGATTTTCTTGACGCGTTCTTCGATAGTGCTCATTTTGGTTGATTCCTCCAAAAATGCGTGAGTCAGTATTCACGCGATGAGGCCGTATTGTATGTGCAAATCGCCCGCTGTCATAGGGGATTTGACAATCCGGCAATGGTTAATGAAATAATATATAACAATTGGTTACGCCGACTTCTTCAAGTCATGTACATGCCGCCGTTGACATGAATCGTCTCGCCGGTGATGTAGCCGGCCGCATCCGAGGCGAGAAATGCCACTGCGGCGGCGATCTCCTCCGGTTTGCCAAGACGTGCCAGCGGGATGGATGACAACAGCGCCTCGCGCCGTGCGTCCGGCAGCTCGCGGGTCATGTCGGTATCGATGAATCCGGGCGCCACCGCGTTGACCGTGATACCACGCGAGCCGATTTCCTGTGCCAGTGACTTTGTAAACCCGATCATCCCGGCCTTAGCCGCCGCATAGTTGGTCTGGCCGGCATTGCCGCTGACGCCAACCACCGAAGCGATGTTGACGATCCTGCCGGTCTTGGCCTTCATCATCGGTCGCAGACAGGCCTTGCACACGCGGTACAGCGAACTCAGGTTGGTATTGATCACTGCGTCCCACTCATCCGGCTTCATGCGCATCAGCAGATTGTCACGGGTGATGCCGGCATTGTTCACCAGCACCGTGGTGGTCCCGAATTCATCGCCAATGGCCTTGATCACCGAATCGACCGAGGCGTCGTCGGCAACATTCAGGCACATGCCCTTGCCCGTGATACCGGCCGCCTTCAGTGACTCGGTGATGGCCTCGGCGCCCGCATCCGAGGTCGCCGTACCGATAACGGTCATTCCCTGTGCGCCCAGGGCCTCGGCAATCGCCTTGCCGATACCGCGGCTTGCACCGGTGACCAGCGCTACTGTCTGTTCAGCCATTGATCGTCTCCAATGCTTTTTCCAACGATGGGCCGTCGAATACCGCCAGGCCGGCCAGTGATCTGTCTATGCGTTTGCCCAGCCCGGTCAGCACCTTGCCGGGGCCGGCCTCCACCAATGTTGAGACGCCCTGCCCGGCCATCGCCTGAACGGTCTCGACCCAGCGCACCGGGCTGTACAGCTGCTGCTTGAGCAGTTCGCGGATCTCACCGACATCGCCGGCAACGGCCACGTTGACGTTGTGGATGACGGGAATCTTTGGCACCTGCATCTCCACATTCTGCATTACCCGGTACAGTTCATCGGCCGCGTCACGCATCAGGGCACAGTGCGAAGGCACGCTGACATCCAGCATCAAGGCACGTTTGGCCCCGGCCTCCTTGGCCAGGTCGACCGCGCGTGCAATAGCGGCGGCGCTACCGGCAACCACCACCTGGCCGGGCGAGTTGAAGTTGACCGCCTCGGCAACCTCGCCCTGCGCTGCCTTGTCACAGACATCGCGAACCTGCTCATCGCTCAGGCCCAGAATGGCCGCCATGGCGCCCTCGCCCTGCGGCACGGCTTCCTGCATCAACCGTCCCCGCTCGCGAACCAGCCGGACCGCATCTGCAAAACCGATCGCCTCAGCGGCCACCAGGGCCGAGTATTCGCCCAGGCTGTGCCCCGCCATGACAGCAGGCCGCGCACCACCCTGTTGATTCCATACGCGCCACACGCCGACACCGGCTGCCAGCATCGCCGGCTGGGTGTTCCGGGTCTGGTTGAGCTCTTCCGCCGGCCCGTTTTGGGTCAGGGCCCAGAGATCCATGCCAAGGGCGTCCGAGGCCTCTTCGAAGGTCTCGCCCACCACGGAAAACGATTCGGCCAGATCGGCGAGCATGCCAACCGCTTGGGAGCCCTGACCGGGAAAGGTGATTGCAAATGTGTTCATGGAAACCTCAGAAGGTCAGCAGTGCCGAGCCCCAGGTGAAGCCGCCACCAAAGGCCTCCAGCAACAGGGTCTCGCCTTTCTTGATGCGCCCGTCGCGTACCGCGGTATCCAGCGCCAGCGGCACCGAGGCCGCCGAGGTGTTGCCGTGTTGATCCACGGTCACCACCACGTTGTCCATCGGCATGTTCAGCTTGCGCGCAGCGGCATTGATGATCCGGATATTGGCCTGGTGTGGCACCAGCCAGTCGATATCGGCCTTTTTCATGCCATTGGCCTCGAGCGTTTCGTCAACGATCCGCCCCAGTGTCTTGACGGCTATCTTGAACACCTCGTTGCCGCGCATCTTGGCGAAATGAGGGTCGCCTTCCTCATCATCGAAGTCGAACCCGCGCGAGACGCCGCCCGGCACGTGCAGCAGCTTTTCGAACGAGCCGTCCGCATGCAGGTGAGTGGAATGAATACCCGGCTCATGGGAGGCCCCGAGCACCACGGCGCCCGCACCATCGCCGAACAACACGCAGGTACCGCGATCGGTCCAGTCGACCACGCGCGAGAAGGTTTCCGCGCCGATCACCAGGGCACAGTGATGGCTGCCGGAGCGGATGAATTTTTCGGCCACGCCCAAGGCGTAGATAAAACCCGTACACACCGCCTGGACATCAAAGGCGGCACAACCGTGTATTTCCAGGCGCTGTTGCAGCAGGCAGGCCGTGCTCGGAAAGACCTTGTCCGGCGTTGTCGTGGCCAGCACGATCAGGTCGATGTCGCACGCCGCCTTGCCGGCGGCCTCCATGGCGCGCAATGCCGCCTGCTCCGCCAGATCACAGGTGGTTTCACCCTCGGCGGCGATATGCCGTTTGACGATCCCGGTACGCTCACGTATCCATTCATCGGAGGTGTCGACCATCTTTTCCAGATCGTGATTGGTCAACACCTTCTCCGGCAGATAGCTTCCGGTTCCGGTGATTCGGGCGTATTGGGTCATGCGCTGGCCTTGTGCTGGAGTTGGCTTGCCACCATCTCGGTGATGCGGTTGGCGATATCCGCCGCCACTTCCTTGCGTGCAATACCGATCGCCTGTTCAAAGGCGAACTGGTCGGCGCCTCCATGGCTCTTTACCACGATCCCTCTCAGTCCCAGGAGGCTGGCGCCATTGTAGCGTCTGGGATCGATACGGTTCTTGAGATTCTTGAGCACCGGCAGCGCCAGCAGCGCGACCGCCCAGGTCAACAGGTTGCGCTTGAATTCTAGCGACAGGAAGTGCCGAATCATCTTGGCCACACCCTCGCTGCTCTTGAGCGCAACATTCCCGATAAATCCGTCGGTAACGACGATGTCCAACCCTTCCTTGAGATAGACGTCATCGCCTTCGGCGTACCCAACATAATTGAGCCCGCTGTTCTGTAACAGTACATGCGCCTGCTTGACCGACTCGATACCCTTGATCTCCTCCTCGCCGATATTCAGCAACCCGACCCGGGGCGCAGCGATACCCTCGACAGCGGTCACGAGCTCCGCGCCCATCACCGCAAACTGCAGCAGGTGGTCTGCGTTGGAGTCGATATTGGCCCCGAGATCCAGCATCCAGGTGCGCCCTTCGACGGCCGGCAGCGCGGTAATGATAGCCGGGCGATCGACGCCGGGGATGGTCTTGAGCACGAAACGTGCGGTGGCCATCAGGGCGCCGGTATTCCCGGCGCTGACACAGGCGTCCGCCTCACCGGTCTTGACCATGTTGATCGCGACCCGCATGGAGGAATCCTTCTTGCCGCGCAACGCACTGGCGGGGGACTCGTCCATGCCGACCACCTCGGCGGCATGCCGGATACTCACCCGCGGGGGCAATCCCTTATCTGGCAGATACGCGCGCAGCGCCGACTCCTGGCCCACCAGAACCAGCGAGCAGTCGGGATTGGCGCTGGCATAGCGCAGTGCCGCGGGGACAACCACGGAGGGGCCGTGATCACCACCCATTGCGTCGAGTGCCAGGGTAATCTTTGAACTCATCGGGTGTTCGGCACCGAAAGGCGCTGCCTTACGGTTGCCAGCGCATCATCGGTCTTATTTTTCGACGACCTTGCGCCCACGGTAGAAACCATCGGGGCTGACATTGTGACGCAGATGGGTTTCACCCGAGGTCGGATCCACCGACAGGGTTTCGGACTTGAGGCCATCGTGTGCGCGACGCATGCCGCGCTTGGACGGGGTTTTACGGTTCTGTTGGACTGCCATGTTCGTCTCCTGGGACAATCGGTTTCTGTATTCGGGTTTCCGTATTCGGTACCGCCTCGGCGGGCGCTGCTAATCCGGATCACGCTTCAATTGCTGCAACACGGCAAACGGGTTTTCGGTTTCCGCTTCGACATCCGCCTCCGGGACATCGTTCCGGCGGTAATCCGCCAGCTTCACGCCGCATTCCGCTTCCGGGTGACGAGGCGCCGGCGGAACAGCCAGGATCAACTCGTCTTCGATCAGATCGATGGGATGCAGCAGCTGCCCGTCCAGCAGCAACGGGTCATACGCCGGGGGCAGCATCTCCGCCTCCTTGGGACCCGATACCGGACTCAGCATGAACGCCATATCCACTGCCAGCGGCATGGACTCCATGCATCGCTGACAACACACCTGCAGATCGGCCCTTACCCGGCCACGAATACGCGCCCGACCCTCGTCATCCTGATCGAAGCGCAACGTAAAAGCCGCTTCGCCCTCGTCAGAGGTCAAAAGCGGCGCCAGGCGGGCAAAGCCCTGAAGCGCAACGCGACCCTCGTAGACCTTCCCCTGCTCGCACAGGCGCAGAGGATCCGCTTGCTCGGGTAGCTGCGACAACATAAGCGCGCAATTTTATGAAATTACTGGAAATATAGCAACAGAATACTGATCTTGTGTTAGTCCAAAGCAGTAATGTCCCCTTTGTCCAATTCTAAAATGTCCCCTTTTGATTTCGGGAGGGGTGGTGACAGAGGAGACCATTGCGATGACACAGAAGACGGTGGACCGGCTGGGGGTGGTTCAGCAGGTTGTCGACCGGCAGTTGCGGCAGAAAGAGGCGGCACGGCAGTTGGACTTGAGCGTGCGGCAGATCAAGCGCCTGGTGGTCCGATACCGGGCCGAGGGAGCGGCTGGACTGGTTTCCCGCCACCGGGGCAGGCGCCCCAACAACCAGATCGCCGATGCGCTCCGGCAGGAGATCCTCGACCAAGCATCCACGCCACCGTCGAGAAGGCCAAGACCATCCAACTCAACCGCAGGACCCACAGGCCTGCACCGGACCATCCCTGGAGATGAGGCGCCCCCTCGTCCCCTCATGACCCCGGACTCACCAAGGGGACATTTCAGCTTGGGAGAAAAGGGGACATTTTAGAATTGGGTTGACAGGGCGCCGTTTCAATAACGGCGGCAAACTTGGCCTCGGCTGACCAATCATCCGTCTGTTTACCACTTCCCGGTACCGGCATGCCCTTCTCCTTCGCCTGCTTGCGCCAGTTGTATAGCGTCGGTTCCGAGATGCCTTCCTCTCTTGCCACATCCGCTACGGACCGGTTGTTTGGCGGTAGCAGTTTCTTCAGCACGGATGCCTTACGTTCTTCTGAATAACGGGCCATTGGTTCCTCTTTTCCGCCCCCCTGTTTGCTCTCTAATTTACCCCAACTCGGGGAGGCGACATGTATCCTGACACAGGGGGATTGTCTTGTACTGACACGTATCCAGATGGCGCCAGCGGCGACGTCGCGAGTCGTAGCCCGGCGCTGGTTGACCACAGGTCGGGCAACACAGCTTTGCACCTGCCTCCCGCTCCACGTGGACGGTGACTTGCCCCTGGGGCATATCCACCTCCACATCGGTGACCTGCCAAGGTGCCTGGATACCCAGTATCTGGGTGTATAGATCAACGTCTCTCATGCTCCCCTACGCTAAACTACCCACTCGATCAGGGGAAGAGCCCCTTATCGCATCCTCAACGAAGGCGAGCCTCCCATCCCCTTGGACGATGAGGAAAGCATCCACGCCACCGTCGAGAAGGCCAAGACCATCCAACTCAACCGCAGGGCCCACAGGCCTGCACCGGACCATCCCTGGAGATGAGGCGCCCCCTCGTCCCCTCATGACCCCGGACTCACCAAGGGGACATTTCAGCTTGGGAGAAAAGGGGACATTTTAGAATTGGGTTGACAGCCCGAAAGGGAGCCTCGCGGGGTATGATCGAGATCGATGTGGGGTACCTTGAAAGTTCATATTCCCATAACGCCCTGGACTTCATCTCATGCGCTATCTGCCCGCCGAGTTCCCGCTGGAACCTGGAATCCGCTATCTCAATCATGCAGCGGTCGCCCCCTGGCCCAAACGCACGGCCGAGGCCGTGCAGCGTTTCGCCTTCGAGAACATGACCCGCGGCGCCGCGCGCTATCCCGACTGGATGGCCGTCGAGCAAAACTTGCGCGAACGTCTCGCGTGGCTGATCAACGCCCCCTGCTCTGAAGATATCGCGCTGGTCAAGAACACGTCCGAAGGCCTGTCCTTCGTCGCCACCGGGATCGATTGGCATGCGGGAGACCGGATCATCGGAATCGCAGACGACTTCCCCTCCAATCGCGTGGTGTGGGAGTCGTTGGCTGACCGTGGGGTGGCCTTCGATCAGGTCGATATCAACGCCGAGGCAGATCCCGAGCAGGCACTCATCGACCGGATAACGGGCGATACCCGGCTCATGGCGGTCAGTTCGGTGCACTTTGCCACCGGCCTGCGCATGGATCTCGCACGCCTCTCGGCAGCCTGCCGCGAAACGAACGTGCTGTTGTGCGTGGACGCGATCCAGTCCCTGGGCGCGGTGCGCTTCGATCTGGATACGGTTCCCGCGGATTTCGTGATCGCCGACGGCCACAAATGGATGCTAGCGCCCGAGGGGCTCGGCCTGTTCTACGTCAACCCGGCGATCCGTGACGAGCTGCAACTGACCGAGTTTGGCTGGGCCATGCGGGCACAGGCCGGCGACTATGCACCCGGCGACTGGCGACCATCCCCACTGCCCGCCGTTTCGAATGCGGCAGCCCCAACATGCTCGGGATACATGCGCTGGATGCCAGCCTGTCACTGCTGCAGGAGGTGGGATTCGAGGCTGTCGAGCGTCTGTTGCAGGACAATATCGATCATCTGCGGGAACGGCTGTGCGCCGTTCCCGGCCTGCAGATCGTCACCCCCGAAGCCAGATCCAAACGGGCCGGCATTCTCTCGTTCAGCATTGCCGGCCACGATAGCGAACGAATCTACCGGGCACTGATGTCCCGTGGCGTGATCTGCGCCAGCCGTGGCGGTTATGTCCGTTTCTCGCCGCATTTCCACACACGACCGCAAACGCTGGCATCGGCGGTCGAGGAACCGGTAGCGGTATGCAACGCATCCTGATCGCTGACGGCCTGCTGCTCCTGCTCCTCGGCCTGTCCTGGCCGTGGCTGCGCAAATTGCCGCTTGGACGGCTTCCAGGCGACATCGTCATAGAAAAGGAGCGCTGCGTTTTCTATTTTCCGATCACCACGATGGTGGTGATCAGCGTCCTGCTGACCTTGATCCTGTGGCTGTTCCGGCGCTTCTGAAGTATTGAAGAGCCGTCCTTCATCCGAAGTATTGTTGTATATCACTGAACTTCAACGTTCATCCAATTTATATATTGATTAGATAACGTATTGTATTTACAAACAACTTTGCATGTATATATTAATTGGACGATTGTATTAATATGATATATGAAGTAACTGTTTGAATTTCCAGGTCTATACTTCCAGGTTATACAGGTTTGGGAGTTTGCCATGCGCAAGCTGGTTAAATGGGTCTACGACAAGGCCATCAAATGGCTGATCCGCGACGGACCACCGCCGCTCCCCCCCTTTGTGACTTCAAACGCCTGCGTTTCGAACTCCGTCCGGGCGATGTGCTGCTGGTCGAGGGGCGCAGCCGGGTCGCCGAGGTCATCAAGGTCATCACCCAGAGCCCCTGGAGCCATGCCGCACTGCACATCGGCCGCCTGCACGACATCCGCGATCCGGAACTGCGGGAGACGCTCGAAAAACACTACCACGGCGACCCGCACGAAAACCTGTTGATCGAGGCCCTGATGGGCCGCGGCACCATCGTCACCCCCCTCTCCCATTACCGCCAGGACCATCTGCGCATCTGTCGTCCCGACAGCCTTTCACCGGATGATGCCGACCGGGTGATCGCGTACGCCATCGGTCATCTCGGACTGGACTACGACCTGCGCCAGATCCTGGATCTGGCGCGCTTTTTCTTTCCCTGGAGCATCCTGCCCCGGCGCTGGCGTTCCAGCCTGTTTCAGCACAACGCCGGACAACCGACCCGCATCATGTGCTCGACCCTGATCACCGAGGCCTTCATGTCGGTCGACTACCCCATCCTGCCGTTCATCGACCGCGGCGAGGATGGCAGCATCCGCTTCTTCAAACGCAACCCCAAGCTATTTGCGCCGCGCGATTTCGATACCTCACCCTATTTCAGCATCATCAAATACCCCTTCCTGGGCATCGATGAACTGGGGCTGTACCGCAAGCTTCCGTGGAGCAGCGAAGACGCTTATTACAACGACGAACGCGACGGCATGCCGCAGGTAACGCCTGACGAAGACGAAACGCTGCCGGAATCTCCGACCGCCGCCGAGACAGGCGACACCGGGGATCCCCAGCAGGAGGGACTGCATCTGCCCCGCTGGCTCGGGAAACTGGGAGGCAACCGCGCATGAACCGACACAGGAGAATCATCACATGATGCTCACCGGCCTTCTGATCACCATCGGCGCCGTGTGGGCGCTGGCCTACTGGGGCCCGGGCATCTCGATCTGGGTGGGGGCCTTTGCCGTCGGGCTCACCAGCGTGACCCTGGGCACCGATATCCGATGGTACGTATCGGTGCCACTGTGGTTGTTCGCCACCGCTGCGGTGCTGCTGTTGGGTGTGCCCCACATCCGCCGCCGCTATATCACCGCGCCGCTGCTGCGCCAGTTCCGCAAGGTCATGCCGGGCATGTCCCGAACCGAGCGTGAGGCGCTGGAGGCCGGTACCGTGTGGTGGGATGCGGAACTCTTTTCGGGCAACCCGCACTGGGGACGTCTGCTGCGACTGCCCCGCCCGCACCTGAGCACCGAAGAACGGGCCTTCCTGGACGGACCCACCGAACAGCTGTGCCGGATGCTGGACGACTGGCAGATCACGCACGAGGAGCAGGACCTGCCACCGGCGGTATGGGATTTCATTCGCAGCGAGGGTTTCTTCGGCCTGATCATCCCACGCCGTTACGGCGGCAGGGGCTTCTCCGCCCAGCTCCATTCCGAGGTGGTCATGAAGCTCGCCAGCCGCAGCGTGGCCGCGGCCGTGACCGCCATGGTTCCCAACTCGCTCGGCCCCGGCAAGCTGCTGATGAGCTATGGCACACGTGAACAGCGCGATTACTACCTGCCCCGACTGGCACGCGGCGAGGAGATTCCCTGTTTTGCACTCACCGGGCCGGACGCCGGTTCCGACGCCGGCGCCATTCCGGACAGCGGCGTGATCTGTCATGGCGAATGGCGGGGCGAGCAGAACGTGCTGGGTGTCCGGCTGAACTGGGAGAAACGCTATATCACCCTCGGACCGGTCTGCACCCTGCTTGGACTGGCCTTCCGCCTCTACGATCCGGATGGGCTGCTGGGTGAACGACAAGACCTCGGTATCACCCTGGCCCTGGCCCCCCGGGACACGCCCGGGGTCGAGATCGGCGATCGCCATGTACCCCTGGACATACCGTTCCAGAACGGCCCCAACCGCGGCCGGGACGTATTCGTACCGCTGACCCAGCTGATCGGCGGCCGCGAAGGAATAGGACACGGCTGGCGCATGCTGGTCGAATGCCTGTCCGAGGGACGCGGCATCTCCCTGCCCTCCCTGAGCGTGGGCGCGGGCAAGCTGGCATCGCGTTATACCGGCGCCTATGCGGCTATCCGACGCCAGTTCAACATACCCATCGGCCGCTTCGAGGGCATCGAGAAGCCGCTGGCCCGTATCGCCGGTCTCACCTACCAGATGGACGCTGCCCGCAACCTGACCCTGGGCGGTCTCGACATCGGCGAACGGCCCTCGGTGATATCGGCCATCATCAAATATCACCTCACCGAAAAATACCGCCAGTGCATCAACGACGCCATGGACATCCAGGGCGGCAGCGGTATCTGCCTGGGACCCAACAACCTGATCGGCCGGGTTTACCAGGCGATACCGATTGCTATCACGGTCGAGGGCGCCAACATCCTGACCCGCAGCATGATCATCTTCGGCCAGGGTGCGGTACGTGCCCATCCCTGGGTGCTCAAGGAGTTCAAGGCGGCACAGAATCCCGATCGCTGCCAGGGCCTGGCGGACTTCGACCATGCCCTGTTCGAACACCTGGGTTTCCTGCTCGGCAACCTGGTGCGCAGCCTGTTCCTGGGGTTGACGCGCGGCCGTCTCTCCTCGGCGCCCGTCAGGGGACCGGCACGCCGCTACTACCAGCGACTGCGCTGGATGAGCGCGGCCTTCGCCCTGTGCGCCGACGTGGCTATGATGACCCTGGGCGGCTCACTCAAGCGCAAGGAACGGCTGTCCGCACGCCTCGGCGACATCCTCAGCGAGTTGTACCTGAGCTCCGCCGTGCTCAAGCGGTTCGAGGACGAGGGGCGCCAGCAGGACGACCTGCCGCTGGTGAACTGGTGCATGGAGCAGTCGCCATACCAGATGCAGGAGGCCTTTCGCCTGCTGTTCCGCAACCTGCCGTGGCGCCCACTGGGCTGGTTGTTGCGCATCGTGGTATTTCCCTCCGGCGCGCCCTTCACCGAGCCACACGACCGTCTCGACCATGACGTGACCGCGATCCTGCTGCGTCCGGGCGCCGCCCGTGATCGCCTGACCCGGGGCATCTTCATCAGCGATGACCCGGCCTTCCGCGAGGGGCAGATCGAACAGGCCTTCCTGCAGGCCGCCCGCGTGGCGCCGATCGAGAAGACCCTGGGCAAGGCGCGTCGCAGCGGCCTGATCGATGGCCGCGACCTGCTGACACAGGGTCGGCAGGCGCTGGCGCAGGGTCTGATCGACACAGAGGAACTGGGCGCGCTGGAGGAGATGCAACGCCTGCGCCGGACCGTGGTGGCGGTCGACAGCTTCAGCGACTGGGGTCGGCAACATGCACTGGGACGCGAGGCGCCTTCGACAGCCAGGTCGACACCCGCCAATATCCATCCCATCGAGGAGGCACGCCATGACCGCGCAAGCTCGACCCGCTGATGTCTATATCGTCGATGGACGCCGTACGCCACAACTCAAGGCGCGCGGCGCCCCGGCCCCTTCCATGCCGCGGATCTCGCACATGCGGCCGCACGCGCGCTGCTGCTGCAGCTCGGACTCGCCCCCTCACAGCTGGACGAGGTAATCCTGGGTTGCGTGGCCCCGGGCCCGGACGAGGCAAACATCGCGCGTGTGGTGGCATTGCGCCTCGGCTGCAGCGAACGCACATCGGCCAGGACGGTTCAACGCAACTGCGCCTCCGGCATGCAGGCGCTCGACAGTGCGGCCCAGAGCATCCGCAGCGGGCGCGCGCAGCTGGTGCTGGCGGGCGGCACCGAGGCCATGAGCCATCACCCGGTGTTGCTGAACGACCTGATGGTGGCCTGGCTGGCTGACTGGTCGCGCGCACGTACCCTGGCGGCGCGTGGCCGGATGCTCACGCGACTCAGCGCCCGGCACCTCAAGCCCGTCATCGGCCTGCTGCGCGGTCTCACCGACCCGGTGGTTGGTATCTCCATGGGGCAGACAGCCGAGGAACTGGCCGAGCGCTTTGCTATCGACCGTGAGGCCATGGACCGCTACGCCCTGCGCAGCCATCAACGGCTGGGCAAGGCAATGGAAGGCGGGCAGCTCGATGAGGAGGTGGTTCCGCTGTACGACAGTGACGGGCGGGTCTACCTGGCCGACGAAGGCCTGCGCAGCGACACCAGCCTGGAAAGGCTGGCCGCACTGCGCCCGGTATTCGATCGCATCGGCGGCTCGGTTAGTGCGGGCAACAGCGCCCAGGTGAGCGACGGTGCAGCCACCCTGCTGCTGGCCTCGGCAGAGGCGGTAAAGGAACACCGCCTGCCGGTGCTCGGGCGCATCGTGGACAACCAATGGGCCGGACTCGAACCGGAATACATGGGGCTGGGCCGGTGTATGCCATGGCCCCCCATCCTGCAACGCCAGGGCCTGGCCAGTGGAGACATCGATCAATGGGAAATCAACGAGGCCTTCGCCGCGCAAGTGCTCGCCTGCCTGGCGGCCTGGCAGGACGAGGCCTTCTGCCGAGACGAACTGGGGCTCGCGCAGCCCTTCGGCGCTATCGATGACGAACGACTCAATCCGGACGGCGGCGGCATCAGTCTCGGCCATCCGGCGGGGGCCAGTGGCGCACGCATCGTGCTGCATCTGCTGCACAGCCTGCGTCGACGCGGCGGCAGGCGCGGCATGGCCAGCCTGCGCATCGGCGGTGGTCAGGGCGGCGCCATGCTAGTGGAACTCTGTGAGGAGGGTGTGTCATGAACAGCGACTTTCACTGGGAGACAGACGGCGAGGGCATCGCCTGGCTATCGATCGACAAACAGGGCGGCGAGGCCAACGTGTTGTCTGAGCCAATGCTGGAGGGTCTGGACGAGGTGATCGTGGAGATCGCCCAGAGCCATCCCCGGGGTCTGGTCATCCAGTCGGCCAAGCGGGGCGGATTCATCGCGGGGCGGACGTCAAGGCCTTCGCCGGAATCGACGATACGGCCTGGGCCGAACGCTATATCCGGCGGGTGCACGAGATCCTGCAACGCATCGAATCACTGGCCTTTCCCAGCGTGGCACTGATACACGGCTACTGCCTGGGCGGCGGACTGGAACTGGCCCTGGCCTGCGACTACCGTGTCGCGCGTGACGACATGGATACCCGCCTCGGCTTTCCCGAGGTGCGCCTCGGCATCTTTCCCGGCTTTGGCGGCACGGTACGCTCCATCCGGGCCGCCGGACCGTTGCGGGCGCTGCCTCTGATGCTCTCGGGGCGCGCCATCAACGGACGCCAGGCGAAGCGCATGGGGTTGATCGACCACGCCGTGCCGGCACGACAGTTGCGCAATGCCGCGCGGCAGCTCATCGCAACGCGCCCCCACCCGCATCGCGCAGGCCTGCTGCAGCGGCTGCCCGGCGCCCTGCCACTGCGCCCGCTGGTCGCGGCCTACATGCAACATGAGCTGCGCAAAAAGGTGCGGCCGGAGCACTATCCGGCGCCTTATGCGCTGCTCAGGCACTGGCTGCGTCATGCTGGCAGCGCCCGCGGCCTGTACCACAGCGAGGCGCGCGAGGTCGCACGCCTGCTGACATCGGACAACGCACAGCAGTTGATCCGGGTGCTCCTCCTCCAGGACCGGCTCAAGGGCATGGGTGACCGAAAGGCCTTTCGCCCACGCCATGTGCACGTGGTCGGCGGCGGGATCATGGGGCGGCGACATCGCCGCCTGGTGCGCCCTGCGCGGCATGCAGGTGACCCTGCAGGACCGTGAACCGGGTCTTCTGGGCAACGCCATGGCCCGGGCACAGCGCCTGTTCGAACGGCGGCTGAAGGACCCCTACCGTATACGCAAGGCGCTGGACCGCCTGACACCGGACTGCAGCGGCCATGGCGTGCCGCTGGCCGACGTGGTGATCGAGGCCATCTACGAAAACGCCGACGCCAAGCGCGCCCTGTACGCCGAGCTCGAGCCGCGGATGCGTGCGGATGCCCTGCTCGCCACCAACACCTCGGGCATCCCCCTGCAGCTGCTGGGCAAGGAACTCGAACACCCCGGACGACTGGTCGGCCTGCATTTCTTCAATCCGGTGGCAAAGATGCCATTGCTGGAGGTGGTGCACGACGAGGGCACTCCGGCGGAGACGCTGAGCCGGGCACTGGCCTTCGCCCGTCATATCGACAAATTGCCGCTGCCGGTCCGGTCATCGCCGGGGTTCCTGGTCAACCGGGTGTTGATGCCCTACCTGCTGGAGGCGGTGACGCTCCTGGAGGAGGGCCACGCGCGGGAGACCATCGACGCGGCGGCCCTGCAGTTCGGGATGCCGATGGGGCCGATCGAACTGGCCGATACGGTGGGCCTGGATATCTGCCTCTCGGTCGCCGAGGAGCTGGTGCCCGTGATCGGGGGCAGCATCCCTGCCCGTCTGCGCGAGCATGTGGATGCCGGCAAGCTGGGCAGGAAGACCGGCCAGGGATTCTACGGCTGGCAGCGGGGGCGGGCCGTCCACGCCAAGCGGGTTCCGGACAGGGTCCCGCTGGCGGACCTCGCCGCACGCATGATCGACCGCCTGGTCAACGAATCGGTCGCCTGCCTGCGCGATGGTGTGGTCGAGGATGCCGACCTGGTGGATGCCGGCGTGATCTTCGGTACCGGCTTCGCGCCCTTCCGCGGCGGCCCCATGAATTATCTGCGCACCCACGACACCGATCGTAACGGGCATGTGCATGGCGGCGAGCCGGCACATGCCTGAGATCACGGACCGAGGAGGGAGTGAGATGGAACGGGAACAACAACAGATCGCCCTGGACGCTGCCCCGACCCTGGCGGAGGCGTTCCACGAACGCGTCCTGCGCTGCCCCGACGCACTGGCCTACCGTGATTACCGGGACGGTGCGTGGCAGGATTTCACCTGGCAACAGACCCAGGACGAGGTTGCGCTGTGGCAGAACCGCATGCTGGAGGATGGCCTGGAGCCGGGTGATCGTATCGCCATCCTGTGTGGCAACAACCGGGACTGGGTTGTGTGCGACCAGGCCGCATTGGGGCTCGGCCTGGTGACCGTCCCGGTCTACACCAACGACCGCGCGGAAAACATCGCCTGGATACTGACCGATGCCGGCGTCCGGTGGATGATGGTGCAAAGCGGCGCTCAACTGCAGGCCTTGGCTGACATCAGGGACCTGCTCGGGCGTCTGCAACGCATCGTCACCCTCGAATGCGTGAATACGGATCTGCCCAATGTCATGTCGGTGCACGACTGGCTCGCCCAGGCGCGCTGTATCGAGCCCTGCCCCGATTACCGGCTGGAGCGCGTCGATCCGGACGCACTCGCCACCATCGTGTACACCTCCGGCACCACCGGCCGTCCCAAGGGGGTCATGCTGAGCCACCACAACATCCTGTGGAACATCCAGGCCGCGCTCAAGGTCATTCCGGTCTATCCTTCGGATCTGCTGCTCTCCTTCCTGCCCCTGTCGCACACCCTGGAGCGTACCGCGGGCTATTACCTGCCCATCGTCAGCGGCACGCCGGTCGCGTTCTGCCGCGGCATCCCGCAACTGGCCCAGGATCTGCTGGCGATCCGGCCCACCCTGATGATATCCGTGCCACGCATCTTCGAGCGGGTGTACGGGCGCATCATGGACAAGGTGTCCGGGGAGTCGCCACTCAAGCGCCGCTTGTTTGCCCGCGCAGTCGAGCTGGGCTGGCGCCGTTTCGAGGTGCAACAAAAACGGGTGGCCTGGACTCCCTGGCTGTTCCTGCAGCCGCTCCTGGACTGGCTGGTCGCGCGCAAGGTCCGTGAAAAACTCGGCGGGCGTCTGCGCTTCACCGTGTGCGGCGGCGCGGCCCTGAACGAGGATGTGGCGCGCCTGTTCATCGGCATGGGCATACCCATTCTGCAGGGTTACGGCCTGACCGAGACCAGCCCGGTGATCGCCGCCAACCGCCTGGACGACAATCTGCCCGCCAGCGTCGGCCGTCCCCTGCCCGGCATCGAGGTCCGGGTCAGCGGCCAGGGCGAGTTACTCACCCGCAGTCCCAGCGTGATGTTGGGATACTGGAACAACCCCGAAGCCACTGCCGCCATACGGGACGAGGATGGTTGGCTGCATACCGGGGACAAGGTCGAGATCGACAACGAGCAGCATATCCGCATCACCGGCCGACTGAAGGAGATCATCGTCCTGTCGAATGGCGAGAAGGTGCCACCGGGCGACATGGAGAATGCCATCGTACTCGATGAACTGGTCGAACAGGTCATGGTGATCGGTGAAGGCAGACCCTATCTCTCGGCGATGGTGGTGCCGAATCCCGAGGCGTTGGAACGGGTCGCGGCGCGGCTGCATCTCGACCCCGCCAACCAGCATTTCTACGATGACGAACGGCTGTGCTCGGTGCTGATGGAACATATCGAACAGCGCACCCATGCCTTTCCGGGCTATGCCCGGATACGCCGGATCGCGGTGGTGCCCCAACCCTGGACCCCCGATAATGGGCTGGTGACGCCCACCCTGAAACTGCGGCGTGAACGTATCCTGGACCAATGCCATGAAGCGGCGGAGAGACTCTATGCCGGACACTGAACAGGCCCTGAACGGCCCTCGTGAACTTACCTGCCGCATGGTCGCAATGCCGCAGACACCAACGCAGCGGGTGACATCTTTGGCGGCTGGCTGATGTCGCAGATCGATATTGCGGGCAGTGTCCTGGCGGTCCGCGAGGCCGGCGGGCGGGTGGCGACGGTGGCGGTCCGGGAATTGCGATTCATCGCACCGATCAAGGTCGGCGACCTGGTCAGCTGCTATTCGCAGATCGTCTCGGTCGGCCGCACCTCGGTCACGGTCCATATCGAGGCCGAGGCCTCCCGCCAGCGCAGCCATGATATCGAGGACCAGGACCTGGTGGCCGATGCCACGCTGGTGTATGTGGCACTGGATGAAAACGGGCGCCCAAGGCCGGTCCGCCGCTAGGAGCCTGTCGGGTGTGAGCGATTGTTTGCGCCGGATCAGAACAATCACATTCCCCGCTGGACAGTTACGGCCTGTTTTGTTCTCATAAACGCGATGTTGCAGGCACTCAGACAGCACAGGACAAGCGCCCGCCTGGCCAAGGGCCTGGTGGCGCTGCTGTTTGTGCAACTGCTCATCCCGCTGCAGGCGCACAGCCAGTACCGGCGCGACAGCAACGGTATCACCGTGGTCATCTGCACCCTGCAGGGGGCCAGGAATATCCAACTGGATCCCTCCGCTGGCGCAACCAGCCATCATCCGCATGCATCGGCTGCGATGCTCTTTTCGAACCTGCTGAACAACCTGTCCCCCGTGGTCGCTGTTGTTCAACCGCCCATGCAGGTGCTCAGCTGGAGCACCACCCTTGCGAGCACAGCGGTCGCTGTGCCCGCGCACGGCCAACCGACACGACCAGTCGCGGCCCGCCCCTGGCCTGAATCCAAGCCGTTTTTTCGCACCCGTGCCGTGTCCCGGCCCGGGTCGTCGTTCTGTATGCCTGTTTCCCTGGAGGACTACCCATGAAGCTGGCTCATCTTCTGACTGCGGCCTTTCTGGCCACCTCGATCAATGCGGCACGGGTTGCCGCAGCTGCCACCAATGGCGTGACAGTGGAAAATGCCTATGCACGGGCTGTACCGCCCACTGCACGAAACAGTGGGGCCTTCATGCTGATCCGTAACGATTCGGATCAGGACCGCAAGGTGGTGGTGGCGAAATCTGATGTCTCGGAGGTAACCGAGCTGCACAACCACATTCACGACAACGGTGTCATGCGCATGCGCCGGGTCGATGCCATCGATGTGCCGGCCCACGGCAGTGTCGAGCTCAAGCCGGGCTCTTATCACGTGATGCTGATCGACCTGAAACACCAGATCAAGCCGGGCGAGGCCATCCATATCGACCTGACCCTGGACGACGGCAGTACCGTACCGGTCGATCTCAGGGTCCGTCAGGTCGGCATGGGCATGATGATGAACAAGGGCGCATCCATGGGCGGCAAATGTGGTGCCATGAAAGGAAAATGCGGCGCCGGCAAGTGCGGCGGCGCCAGGTAAAGAACGTTCCCCAACCCCATGCGGGTTGTTTGCCGAGGTCCTGGTGGCTCCGGCTTTTTTTGTGCCTTCATTATGACCCGAAACACCGCGGGACGGGCAGGCCGACAGAATGTCTGTCTCCAGCCCCAGGACCTCGTCATCTAAACTCGTAAGTCGTTGAAAAGTGGGGCGGGTCGCCTGCTTGGAAAACTTCGACGGCAGGGATGCCGTCGTAGAGCCTACGATGCACAGGGATGTGCGAGTGCCGCGGGAGGCAGGAAGCTGTAAGCGGCCAGGGATGTATTTACGGCGTTTTTCCGAGCAGGCGACCCGCCCCGCACGGGTTGGATGACGTTACCCTGTCGCCAACCCAAAACCCCATTGTACGCGCCCGCCGGGTGCGCTACATTCATCTGATCGGCTCGCCCGATACGCTCTCAATAACAATCCCCCCATTTCAGGAGGAACCATGTTCAAGAAACTGATTGGTGCATCGCTGGCACTGGTGCTCGGGGCATCTGCCTCGACCGCGTTCGCTGCCAAGACCTACACCCTGCGTCTGGCCGAGACCTGGCCACCCAACTTCCCGATCTTCGGTGACACCACCAAAAACCTTGCCAAACTGGTCAAGGAGATGTCCGACGGCCGTCTCCGGATCAAGATCGACTCCAAGAACAAGCACAAGGCGCCGCTGGGCATCTTCGACATGGTCCGTGCCGGCCAGTACGACATGGGTCACTCCGCTTCCTATTACTGGAAGGGCAAGGATCCGAACACCCTGTATTTCACCACCATGCCGTTCGGCATGGCCGCGCCCGAGCAATACGCCTGGTTCTACTACGGCGGCGGCATGGACCTGATGAAGAAGGTCTATGACAAGTACGGCGTGCTGTCATTCCCCGGCGGCAACACCGGCAACCAGATGGGTGGCTGGTTCCGCAAGGAGATCAAGTCGCTGGACGACCTCAAGGGCCTGAAGATGCGGATACCAGGCTTCGCCGGCGAGGTGCTGGCCAAGCTGGGCGCCAAGCCGACCAACATCCCGGCGGGCGAGCTGTACACCGCGCTGGAGCGCAACACCATCGACGCCCTGGAATGGGTAGGCCCCTCGCTGGACCTGCGCATGGGCTTCCACAAGATCGCTCCCTACTATTACACCGGATGGCATGAGCCCGCCACCGAACTGCAGTTTCTGGTCAACAAGAAGAAGTTCGACAAGCTGCCCAAGGACCTGCAGAGCATTCTCGTGACCGCGATGAAGGCCGTTTCCTACGATATGTACGCCCAGTCCTATCACGAGAGCGCGGTCAACTGGGAAAAGATCAAGACCGAGTACCCGAACATCAAGATCCGCACCTTCCCCAAAGAGGTGCTGAACGCGATGTACAAGGCCAACGAGGATCTGCTGGCGCAACGCGCCGCCAAGGATCCGCTGGCGAAGGAGATCATCGATTCGCAAAAGGTCTACCTGCGGAAGGTGCGGGCCTGGACCAACATCTCCGACAAGGCCTACCTGAACTCGGTTGGCGACAAGATGGAATAACATCCTACTCACCCGCTTAACCGGAGAGGCGGTCATGGGTTACCATGGCCGCCTTGTCTTTTATGTAGTTGTCAGGGAATCAGCATGTCCATATTGCTCAAGGCGGAAAAGGCCATCAGCCGGTTTTCCGTGGGGGTCGGTTATTTCTCCGCAACCCTGCTGCTCCTGCTGGTCGCCAATGTGTTCTACGACGTGGTGAAACGCTACGCCTTCAATGATGTGTCCATCGGTATGCAGGAACTGGAATGGCATCTGTTCGCCGCCATCTTCCTGTTCGGCGTCGCCTACGCCCTGCAGGCCGACGGGCATGTGCGGGTGGATATCCTGTACGAAAAGGCCAGCCCGCGCCGCCAGGCCCTGATCGACATCTTCGGCACTATCGTGTTCCTGTGGCCGTTCTGTTACCCGGTGGCCGATTACGGCATCGGTTTCGCGCGCGAGGCCTATGAACTCGGCGAGATGAGCGGCGACCCCGGCGGACTGCCCTACCGCTGGATCATCAAGGCCATGATCCCCCTGTCCTTCGGCTGCGTGATGATCAGCAGCCTGGGCTTCCTGCTACATGCGGTCAACCAGTTCCTGGGGCTGGAGCCGCCACAACACCACGCCAGCGACCCGGAGGTCTAGACCATGGTCGGCATCGTCATGTTCCTGGTCGCCCTGCTGCTGCTCCTGCTGGGCTTTCCGGTGGCCTTCACCTTCGGCGGCGTGGCCCTGATCTTCGGCGTCTGGGCCGAAGGCTGGGAGCTGTTCGAATTCATGCCCTTCCGCATCTTCAACATCATGCACAACGTGGTGCTGATGGCCGTGCCCCTGTTCATCTTCATGGGCATCGTGCTGCAGAAGACACGCCTGGCGGAACAACTGCTGGAGTCCATGGGCCGCTTGTTCGGCTCGGTACGCGGTGGTTTGGCGGTATCGACGGTGCTGGTGGGTGCCCTGCTTGCCGCGTCCACCGGTGTCGTCGGCGCCAGCGTGGTTGCCATGGGGGTCATCTCGCTGCCGGTCATGCTCAAGTACGGCTATGACAAGGGGCTTGCCTGCGGCACCATCTGCGGTGCCGGCACCCTGGGCCAGATCATCCCGCCTTCCATCATCCTGATCATCCTCGGCGACGTGCTCGGTATCCCGGTCGGAGACCTGTTCCAGGCCGCCATCATCCCTGGCGTCGTCCTGGTCGGGATCTACGTCGTCTATGTCCTCGGCATCGCCTGGGTCAACAGGGATGCGGCGCCGGCCGTACCGTTCAAGGACGACGGCTCCACCCGCAAGCGTCAGTATCTCAACGCCCTGGTGGCCATCCTGCCGCCGCTGGCACTGATCATCGTGGTCCTGGGTTCCATCTTTGCCGGTATTGCCACGCCCACGGAATCCTCGGCGCTGGGCAGCGTCGGTGCCATCGTGCTGGCACTGGTATACCGCAAGTTCAGTTGGAAGATGCTGTTCGACAGCGCAATGGAAACAGTCAAGATCACCGCCATGGTGTTCGCCATCCTGCTCGGCGCCACGGCCTTCTCCATGACCTTCACCTATACCGGTGGGGACACCATCGTGGAGGATCTCATGACCCAGCTGCCGGGTAACGAGTGGGGTTTCCTGATCCTGTCCATGCTGATCATCATGCTGCTGGGCTTCTTCATCGATTTCGTGGAGATCTCCTTCATCGTGGTCCCCATCCTGGCGCCGATCGCGGAGACTTTGGGTATCAATATGCTATGGTTCGCGATCCTGATCGCGATGAACCTGCAGACCTCCTTCCTCACCCCGCCGTTCGGGTTCAGCCCGTTCTACCTGAAGGGGGTCGCGCCACCCTCGGTGCGGACGATCGACATCTATCGCGGGGTGATGCCCTTTATCGCCATGCAGGTAGCGGTCGTGATCTCCATTCTCGTTTTTCCGGAGTTGTATGGTTTGAGTTGAGGTAGTGAGGAAATCGGAAATGATTGAGTCGAAAGATGCATTGGTGGAAAACTTCATGCGGCTGGCGGCCCAATTCGAGGCGTCGCAGAACCCGGTCACCGGGATCGATCTGGACGATGCCGCGGTCAAGCTCAAGCGCTATGTCCTGAGCCAGGAACAGAACGAGGAACTTGGCCGGCAACTGCATGATTTCACACGCCTGGTCCGCTCACGTGACATGGACAGCTATGTCGCCTTGCTGGCGCAGATAAGGGAAGCCCTGTAGCGCATACGCCCACCCGGGCCGCTCATGCGCCCGGGCCATCGCGCAACAACGTGACGATAGCGCGCAGATCCTCGTTCTCCGGCTCCCTATCGAGCAGCAGCCATTGCTGTAATTCCGGGTCCTGGTAATCCAGCAGGCGCCTGAAGGCGGCCTGCTCACCGGCGCTCGCACCAGGGTAGCGGGTATCGACGTAGGCCCGGAGGATCTCATCCAGTTCCAGCATGCCACGCCGGCACTGCCAGCGCAGGCGGGCGAGTTCGCGTGCCTGTTCGTCGTCGCGCGGCATTACAGGCCGTCAGATCGCCTTTTTCAGCATCAGGTGCTTGATGTGCCCGATGGCCTGAGTGGGGTTCAGTCCCTTGGGGCAGACCTCGACGCAGTTCATGATGGTATGGCAGCGGAACAGCTTGTAGGGCTCTTCCAGTTCGTCGAGACGCCGGTCGGTGGCCTGATCGCGGCTGTCGGCCAGGAAGCGCCAGGCGGTCAACAGGGCCTGCGGGCCGTGGAACTTCTCCGGGTTCCACCAGAAGGACGGGCAGGCGGTCGAGCAGCACCCGCACAGGATGCACTCGTACAGACCATCCAGCTTGTCGCGATCCGCAGGGGACTGCAGGATTTCCTGTTCCGGCATGGGGTCCTTGCGCACCAGCCAGGGCTCGACGGCCTTGTACTGCTCGTAGAACTGGCTCATGTCCACGACCAGCTCGCGTATGATGGGCCGGCCGGGGAATGGCCGTATCTCCACCGGCTCCTTGAGCTCGGCCACCGGGGTGATACAGGCCAGGCGATTGGTGCCGTTCACGTTTACCCCGTCCGAACCGCACACCCCTTCCCCGCAGGAATGACGGAATGCGAAGGACTCATCCTGGCGTTTGATCTCCATCAGGGCATCGCGCAGCATCATGCCGCACCTCACCTCGACCTCGAAGGTCTGCATATAAGGCTTGCTGTCGCTGTCGGGATTGAAGCGGGAAACAATGAATTTCATCAGTACACCCTCTCCTTCGGGGGAAAGGTCTCCACCGACAGCGGCTTGGTCTGTACCGGCTTGTAGTCCAGCTGGTCACCGTCGAGCAGGTACAGGCTGTGCTTCATCCAGTTGACATCGTCACGCTTGGGGTAGTCCGGCCGCGAGTGGGTACCCCGGCTCTCCTGGCGGTTGAGCGCGGAGACCGCTATCGCCATGCCGCAGGCCATGATGTTCTCCAGTTCCAGCGCCTCGATACGCGCGGTATTGAACACCTTGGAGTGATCCTGCAAACGCACTTCCGACAGCTGCTCGCGCAGTTCACGGAGCCTCTCCACACCCTCCGTCATGATCTCCTCGGTGCGGAAGACACCGGCATGATCCTCCATGCAGCGACGGAAGGCCTCGCGCAGTTCGGCCACGCTCAGGCCTTCGCCCTTCCGGTCCCAGCGCTCGAGCCGGGCCATGGCCTTGTCCACGCTGGCCTCGTCCATCGGCCGGTGGTGGCTCTCCATGTGCTGCAGCAGATCGAGACCGGCCGCGCGACCGAACACCAGAATGTCCAGCAGCGAGTTGCCGCCGAGGCGGTTGCCGCCGTGTACCGAGACACAGGCACATTCGCCAGCCGCGTACAGGCCCGGCACGATCTCCTCGCCGGTGCCGACCGGAGCCAGCACCCGGCCATAGCGGTCGGTCGGGATACCGCCCATGGCGTAATGCGCGGTCGGGAACACCGGCAACGGCTCCCTGGCCGCGTCCACGCCGGCAAAGATCCGGCCGCTCTCCCGGATGCCCGGCAGCCGCTTGCTGATGATCTCCTCGCCGAGATGGTCGAGCTTGAGATACACGTGGTCGCCATTGGGACCGCAGCCCCTGCCCTCCTTGACCTCGGTGACGATGGCGCGCGAGACCACGTCGCGGCTGGCCAGGTCCTTGGCATTGGGGGCATAGCGCTCCATAAAGCGCTCGCCGTCCTTGTTGATCAGGTAACCGCCCTCGCCGCGCACACCCTCGGTGATCAGCATGCCGCGCCCGGCGATGCCGGTCGGATGAAACTGGAAGAACTCCATGTCCATCAGGGGCACACCGGCGCGTAGCGCCATGGCCATGCCGTCCCCGGTATTGATATGCGCATTGGAGGTGGTGCGAAACGCCTGTCCGCAACCGCCGGTGGCCAGCACCGTGGCCTTGGCCTCGATCAACAGCGGCTCGCCGGTCTCGATCTCGAGCACCAGCGCGCCGAGGATCGCGCCTTCGTCATCACGGATCAGGTCGATGGCGAAATACTCGTCGAAGAAATGCGTGCGGGCGCGCAGGTTCTGCTGATAGAGCGTGTGCAGGATCGCGTGTCCGGTACGATCGGCCGCGGCACAGGTGCGCGCGGCCTGGGCACCACCGAAGTTCTGGGTCATACCGCCGAAAGGGCGCTGGTAGATCTTGCCGTTGTCCAGGCGCGAGAAGGGGACCCCGTTGTGCTCCAGCTCGTAAACGGTGGGGATGGCCTCGCGGCACATGTACTCGATCGCATCCTGGTCACCGAGGTAATCGGAGCCCTTGACCGTGTCGAACATATGCCAGTGCCAGTTGTCCGGCATCACGTTGGCCAGCGCCGCATTCACGCCGCCCTGCGCCGCCACGGTATGCGAGCGTGTCGGGAACACCTTGGACACCACCGCCACCCGGGCATCGGTTTTGGCCAACTGGATCGCGGCGTTCAGGCCGGCACCGCCGGCACCGATGATCAATGCATCGAATCGTCTTCTTGCCAAAGCCATTCAGACCAACCTTACCAGGATCAGGGATTGAGACGCCCACAGGCCACAGGCCAGCAGTCCAAGCGCCACCAGCGCCAGCAGGGTAACCCGCAGGCCCAGCGGCTTTACGTAATCGATCAGGATGTCCCGGATACCCACCCAGGCATGCAGCAGGATCGCGACGACATAGACCAGGGTGGCGATACCGATCAGCGGGTCAGCAAACCAGTCACGCCACTGCGCATAGTCCCGCGGCGGATCGAACAACAACACCGCCAGCAGCACGATACTGAACAGGCCGATGTAGATGGCCGTGGCGCGCTGCAGCACCCACGCCTTGAGCCCGGATGCCTTGCGACTCATAACATTCCCCAGGTCAGTAACAGGCCCAGCACCGGCCCACTCACGATGACCAGCAGCGCGCTCAGGCGCGCGGTCGGCTTGTCCACACCGAGATCGATATCGATCAACAGGTAGCGGATGCCGGCCAGCAGATGGTGCATGAGCGACCACATCAAACCGAACAGCATCAGCATGCCAGGCGGCGTGTGCAGAAAGGCCACCACCTGCATGAACCCTGCCTCGCTGATGAGGGAACGGTCCAGCAGATAGATGAGCAGCGGGATCGAGAGAAACATGATCGCCCCGGTCAGGCGATGGATGATGGACATCACGCCGGCCACCGGCAGGCGGATCTTGAACAGGTTGAGATGGACCGGCCGTTTACTCGATAGGAGTGGCATCGCTGGGCTCGCGCTGGGTTTGTTGTTTCTTTTTACACCCATACAGACCGGAATCAGCATGAGTTCTTTCACTATAGCTCAGTTTTCAATCCGGTATGACGCTGTTTTCATCCAGGCTGCGCAGATACCGAAACAACTTGCGCCCGGCGCCCCTGGGCTTGCCCTGATCCCTTTCGCGGCGCGCCTCCCTTACCAGCTGCCGCAGTTGCTGGCGGTCGAGACCCGGCCATTCCGCCAGAGCGTCCCCCAGCGCGGCATCGCCTTCCTCGATCAGACGGTCCCGCCAGCGCTCGAGATGATGGAAGGCCTGGTTGAACGCCACCTGCTGTGATTGCTGGTCGTCCAGGTACAGCTCGACCTGGGACAGGTCGGCACCCTGCAGCTGTCTGACACAGAACTTGAGCTGCCGCTTGCGCGCCCCCGAAGGCCTGATCGCCCGCACCCTCGCAATCTCCGCAACCGCCGCTCCGTCCAGCCCCAGGCTGGCCAGTTGCCGGTCGCTCAGGCCCGTCATCCGTTCCACCAGTGCCGTGCGCGCGCTGATCTCGCGTTTCTGCTGGGTCTTGTTGGGTCGTCCACCGGTTTCATTCCCGAATTCGGAATCACTCATGCTGGCTCCATGTGCTCAATGCGCAATTGCAGGCTGCGCTGGCCCCGCCACTCGTTGACGTCCATGCGATAGGCTGCGTGGATGCGTACTGGCAGCTTGGGGTGATCGGCGACCGCGTTGAAGGCGATGGCATCCACGAGCGCGCCACCGGCCTCGTGCTGCAACACCAGCTTCCAGTGCCGCTCGCCCACGATACGGCTGGAACGCACCTCGAACAAATCATCGAACACCGGTTCGACAAAGCCCTGCCCCCAGGGGCCGCCCTCGGCGATGAGGTGGGCGGTATCCAGGGTCATCTCGGTTGCCGGGATGCCGCCATCCGAGGTGATACTTGCCTGTAGATCCTCTTCATCGAGTTGTTCCCGCACCACGGCATCGAAGGCCTCGGAAAAACGCTCGAAATCCGCGCGCCGCAGGGTCATGCCGGCCGCCATGGCATGGCCGCCGAATTTCTGCAACAGCTCCGGGTGACATGCCGCGACGCGATCGAGCGCATCCCGTATGTGCAGCCCGGGTATCGATCGTGCCGAGCCCTTGATGGTATCTCCATCTCCTGGAGCGAAGGCGATCACCGGGCGGTGGTAACGTTCCTTGATGCGCGACGCGAGGATGCCGATCACCCCCTGGTGCCAGTCGTCCTGGAACAGGCACATGCCCCAGGGCATGTGCTCCTCGTCCGGCTCCCGCTGCTCGAGTATGGCCTCGGCCTGTTGCTGCATCGCCTGTTCGATCTCACGTCGCTGGCGGTTGAGCCCATCCAGTTCCCGTGCCAGCGGGCGCGCCGCCTCCAGGGAGTCGGCGAGCAGACAGGCAATGCCATGCGACATGTCGTCCAGCCGCCCGGCGGCATTGAGGCGCGGCCCCACCGCGAAGCCCATGTCACTGGCCTGGACCCGACGATGATCGCGGCCGGCCGCCTCGAGCAGGGCCAGGATGCCCGGCCGGCACTCACCCGAGCGGATCCGCATCAGCCCCTGATACACCAGGATGCGGTTGTTGCGATCCAGCGGCACCACGTCCGCCACCGTCCCGAGTGCAACCAGGTCCAGGAACTGCGCCATGTTGGGCGGCGCCTGGCCGATCCGATCGAACCAGCCGCGCTCGATCAGCAGCGTACGCAGGCGCAACAGCACATAGAAGACCACCCCAACCCCGGCCGCGGCCTTGGAGGGGAAGGTGTTGCCCGGGACATTCGGATTCACGATGGCCGCGGCGTCCGGCAGTGTATCTCCGGGCAGGTGATGGTCGGTCACCACCACCGGGATGCCGGCGGCATTGGCCGCGTCCACGCCCGCGATGCTGGAGATACCGTTGTCCACGGTGACCAGCAGGTCAGGAGAACGTTCCAGGGCCAGCGCCACGATCTCCGGGGTCAGGCCATAACCGTATTCGAAACGGTTAGGTACCAGGTAATCGATGGCCGCATGTCCCATGGCGCGCACCGCCAGCACGCTCAGCGCGCAACTGGTCGCACCGTCCGCATCGAAATCACCCACCACCAGCAGGCGTCCGCCTTGCTGAATGACATCCGCGATCAACCCGGCGGCCTGGTCGGCACCGGTCATGCGCTGCGGCGGGATCATGCCCGACAGCGAACGCTCGAGCTCATCCGCGCTGCGCACCCCGCGCGCGGCATAGATACGGCGCAGGATTTCCGGCAGATCGGCGGGCAGATCCCCTGTGCCACCGTTTTCGGGCGAATCGGCACGGCGAGCAATACGGGGAACGGGGATTGGTGCAGGAGCGGTTTCGGTCACCCGCAGATAGTATCATTCCCGCATGAATGACTCAGCCGTTCCGAACTGGGAAATGCAGGCTTCCATCCCGCCGCTGAGCCCGGGCGAGATCCATCTGTGGCTGCTGGCCCTGGAGGAGTCGGGCTGTCACAGACAGTGGCTGTCCGCGCAAGAGGAGCAGCGTCTTTCGGGCATGCCCGACCCGGACATGCGCCGCCATTACTGTGCCACCCGCAGCCTGCTGCGTCACCTGCTCGCCAGCCACCTGGACTGCGAGCCGGCACAGGTACCCATCCGAATCGCGCCCGGCGGGAAGCCCCGGCTGGCGGCCGGGCCGCTGCACTTCAATCTCAGCCATGCCGGGGCCTGGCTGCTGATAGCGCTGGCGCGGGACACGGCGGTCGGTGTCGACCTCGAGATCATCAGGCCACTGCAACATCGCCAGCAGATCGCCCGGCGACTCTTCGACCCGGCCGAAACCGAATACCTGGCGCGGACTGGCTACGGCGAACGCGCCTTTTTTACATGCTGGACCCGACACGAGGCCCGCCAGAAGTGCCTTGGCGAGGGGATCTTCGGCGAAAGAGCCGATCCCGACCGCTTCCCATCCCTGACATTCCCCATAACCCATGACACGACAGCGGCCCTGGCCTGGGACGCCAGGCCGGACCGGCCGGTGATCAGGGCCTTTCGGGCCGGGCCCGACTGGCTCAACCCACGTTGACACCCAGTTTGTAGACCAGCTCCCCGCCATGGTAGGCGGTGGCCAGCAGCACGCCCAGCACTGCGGTGGAACCCAGTGTCATCAGCAGATTGATGACCTTGGCGCGGTTTTCGGTGGCATAGAACCATCCCTGCACCACAGCCAGTCCCAGCAGCAGCCAGGCCGTCGTCTCACCGAGTTCCTCGTGATCCTCGAGCCGCACCTCGGGCACACCATGATCGATGGCAATATCGAGCGCCATGTCGCCAAATGCAGCGGCGGCCAGCGCCCGGTATTTGTCAAGATAGATGTCGCCTTTTCGATCATGCGGCGCGACACTTTTCTTCGTTGTTACGTTCCGGATTCAATGCGACCGACCCAACGGGATCCCAATTCCGAGTCTGGCCTG
>JAKRWE010000109.1 GCA_024712425.1 Chromatiales bacterium | reverse complement strand
ACGACAACGTGGCCGTGCCCATCGTGGACCGGCTGATCCACCATTCACACATCTTCATGCCGGGAGGTGAGAGCTATCGACTGAAGCACAAACGCGAGAGCTGATTTTTTGTCGCCCCGGGCGGGTCAATTTTATTGGCCGAGGGGGGGTCAAAATTATTGGCCATTGACATCAGCAAAAAAGCGCTAATAAGTAGTTCCAATTGGCCTCAAACGTCGCGCTTCGTCGTGGGCGGCTGATTGTGAGCGTCAGGCATAACCATCCGCGTAAGCTTACGTTAAGGCCTACAGTTGGTGGCGGCCGTCGAAGACCTCGAAGGGCAGACTGGTGGCGTCGATTTCGTCGATACAGCCGAGGTTGACCCGGTATTTTCCCGGAACCCGAGCGGTTTCGTTAAACGGATAGATGCCACAGTGTTTGCAGAAAAAGTGCTTCGCCGTCCTGGCGCCGAACTGGTAGAGGCCAAGGGCGTCGTCATTGGCTTCGATGTTCAGCTCTTCACGTTCGAACACCATGGTCGACATGGGGACACCCTTGGGTGCGCACATCGAGCAATTGCATCGCAGCGCCGAATCGATGGCCTGGCCGGTAGTGAAAGAAAAACGGATCGCGCCGCAGTGACAACGGCCCTGGTAGCGGTGGCTCATGTTGCTTCTCCATGGATACAGGGATGAAGGGAGGGGGGAACAGGATAACCGATAGATTCCGAAGTGCTGATGTAACTCCGATACTCGCGTTTCGCGGTATGGGCGTCAATTTGAAAAATCAATGTTGAAACGGCTGCGTTTGCGAAACAATGCGCCCGTGCTGCAATGTCAGCGTCTGCTGGATATGTGTCAGACCAAGCGCCCTGTGGCTTATCAGCAGGACGGTTCGTCCCTCGATCAAGGGCATCAGTGAGTCGATGACAAGCTGTTCCGTGCGGCGGTCCAGTCCTTCGGTCGGTTCGTCCAGGATCAACAGGGGGGCGTTCTTGAGCAGGGCCCGCGCGATTGCGATGCGGCGTGCCTGGCCGCCGGAAAAGCGTGCGCCGGTCTCTCCCACCCAGGTATCCAGCCCTTCGGGCAGGGTGCGGATGAAGTCGTCGATATGCGCCTGGGCGCAGGCCGCAAGCAGCTCGTCCTCCTGTGCATCCGGCCGGGCCAGCAGCAGGTTGTCGCGGATGGTGCCGGCGATCAGCTGTGTGTCCTGGGCAACCAGTGCAACCCGCTCGCGCCACTGCTCGCTGGCGAACGTCTTCAGGTCGTTGCCGGCGAACAGGATCCTTCCCGCATCCGGATCCCGGAAGCGCAGCAACAGGCTGGCGATCGAACTCTTGCCGGATCCGCTCGCGCCACGCAGCAGGGTGAGGCTGCCTTCCGGCAGGCTGAAGTCGAGGTCCTGTAGGGCCGGTTGTCCGTTCGGATCGTACTGCAGACATACCTGCTCGAAGCGGATCCCGCCATGTTTGGGCGGCGTGCGCGGACGGGCCGGCTCCTCGATCACCGGCGGGGTGTCCGCAACCGTGAACAGGCGTCGTGCGGCCTCCGCTGTCTCGGCCACCACACCCAGCGCGGCGGGTAGCGGGGCGATGGCCTCGAAGCTGGCCAGTGTGAACAAAGCCAGCATCGCGAGTTGCGGACCATCGAGGAGGCCGGCCTGAAGCAGGCCGATACCCAGCAACAGCACGCCCCACACCGCCAGCTGGGCCAGCAGTCCCTGTGCGGCATCGCCCAGGGATTGGGTCGACTGCAGTCGGTCCTGGGCCGCCAGCCACTGGTCTGCCGTCTCCCGGAAGCGCCTGGCGTGGGCCCCATCGGCACCGTAGGCTGTCAGATCGGCCATGCCCTGAATGGTGTCCACGGCGCAGGTACGCAGTTCGCTCTCGAGCTGGACCTGGTGGCGTCCCGGATCCCGACTCAGGCGGTTGATCCACAGGGGCAGTGCCACGCCAACGAACAGCAGGAAGCCGAGGTTCAGCAGTGCCATGAATGGGTCGTACAGCGCCATGAACAGGGTGAACAGCAAGATGCCGATGGCCGCGACCAGGAGCGGCAGTGCGATGCGCAGGTAGACGGCGTCCAGCCGGTCGATGTCCCGTTGCAGCCGGTTCAGCAGTTCTCCGCTGCGCCAGGCGGCGAGACCGGCGGGGGCCAGTGGCTCGATGCGGCGGTAGAACCACACGCGCAGGTCGGCGATCAGACGAAAGGTGGCCTCGTGGGTTACCACGCGCTCCCCGTAGCGGCCGGCGGTGCGGATCATGGCCAGCCCGCGAATGATGGCCGCCGGGCCGAAATAGTTCATGCTGGTCCCGGCCAGCCCTGCGCCCGCCATGGCGGTGATGAACCAGCCGGAGATGGCCAGCAGGCCGACATTGGCCAGCAGAGTCACCAGGGCGAGCGGGGTGCCGAGCAACAGCCAGCCCAGGTGCGGCCGGTAGATTCGGTACAGGCGCCGGATCATGGCAGCAGTTCCCCGTCGGCATCGAGCAGTTCGCGGAACGCGCCGCGCGTGCGCGAGAGCTGTTCCCATGGCCCTTGCTGGACCACGCGCCCATGCCGCAGTACCACGATACGATCCGCATTGCGCACGGTCTGCAGGCGGTGGGCGATGCCGATGAGGGTGCGGCCCGCTTCGAGTGACGCAAGCGCGTCGGTCACGATGTGTTCGCTCTCGGCATCGAGGTGGGCGCTGGGTTCGTCCACCAGCAACCACGGGGTGTCACGGACCAGGGCGCGTGCGATCGCGATCCGCTGCAGCTGCCCCCCGGACAGGCCCTGTCCGCCCTCGCCAACCCGGGTGTCCAGGCCCTGCGGAAGACGCTCCACGAACTCCAGCACATAGGCCTTTTCACAGGCATCCAGGACCTGTTCCCGGGTCGCATCGGGCATGCCCAGGCGGATGTTGTCGATGATGCTGCCATGGAACAGTCGGGGCTTTTGCGGGATCCAGCTGATCCGGCGCCGCCAGGCGGTGATGGTGTCCGGGGTGAGCGGCTGCTCACCGATGCTCAGCTGCCCGGAATCCGCCTGGATGAAACCCAGCAGCAGGTGGGCCAGGGTGCTCTTGCCCGATCCGCTGGGGCCCCACGATCGCCACGTGCTCGCCCGGCTCGATGGTCAGATCGAGGCCGTTCAATGCGCGGCGTCCTTCCGCGTAGGCAAAGTGGACATTCCGGATATGGATGGCGCCGTGGAAATCGACGCCGCGCTGTTGGCTGGCGGCAGGCGCGGCAGCGGGCCTTTGCAGGATGTCCGCCAGTTTCTCCGCCGCGGCCACGGCCTCCATGCGGGCGTGGTTCTGCATACCGAAGTTGCGCAGCGGCAGGTAGAACTCGGGCGCCAGGAGCAGCACGAAGAAACCGTACAGGAAGGCCATCTCGCCATCCAGCAGGCGGAAGCCGATCAACACCGCGATGATGGCGATACTGACGGAGGCAAAGAATTCCAGCACCGCCGAGGTCAGGAAGGCGATGCGCAACACCGACATGGTGGCGCGCCGGAACGCGTCCGAGATGCTGGCGATGCGCTGCAACTCGCGTCCGCTGGCATTGAAGGCCTTGAGGGTGGGCAGGGTCTGGATGACGTTCAGAAAATGGGCGCCCATACGGGTCAGCTGTTGCCACTGGGCCTGATTGCGCCGTTCGGCCCCCTTGCCGATCAGGACCATGAACAGCGGCACCAGGGGGCGGTGAGCAACAGCACCAGGCCCGACAGCCAGTCGCTGGGAATTGCCACTAACAGGATGACCAGCGGGACCATGGTCATCAGGACCATGGCCGGCACGTATTGTGCGAAATAGCCGTCGAGGGCCTCCACGCCGTCGATCAGTCGCGTTGACAGATCACCGCTGTTCTCCTCGCCCAGCGTCACCGGCCCCAGGCTGCGCAGCCTGTCCAGCAGCCGGGCACGGACATCCGTCTTGACCAGGGAGGCGGCCTGGAAGCCCAGGCGCGCGGAGCGCCAGCTGGCAAGGAAGCGCAGGCCGAATACCGGCAGCAGCGCCAGCAGCCAGGGAAGCACCTCCGTCAGGCCGGCGTGCCCGAAGGCGACTGCATCGACCACCCGGGCGAGTAGCCAGGCCTGGGTGACGATCAGGATGCCGGTAAGCGGCGCGAGCAGACACAGGCGACGCAGCGGAATCCGGGGAGGCGGTGACGAACGCCCTGGATTACACCTTGCTTCCTCCAGGCCACCTCTCTCTCAAAATCGGCTTTGCCGTACCGTAACGCTTGCCGCATCCCCGCGAGAGCTCGATCAGTCCTTGCGGCCTTCGCAGGTCTCGTCGTCGAGGCAGGTCTCGTTCTCCAGCCACATGACATTGATGATGCCGAAGGACAGCGCCAGCAGCACGCCCAGTATCCAGGTGAAATACCACATTGTTATATCTCCTAAATTCAGTATGCCAGGTGTGACTGTTCCTCGATCTCTTTCACCGTCACCACACGCCACATCTTCCAGAAGTTCCAGGTGGTGTAGCTGATGATGATCGGCACGAAGATCACCGCCGCGATGAACATCACGTTCAGGGTCAGGTGGCTCGAGGTGGCGTCCCACATCGTCAGGCTGTGGTTCGGGTTGGTGCTCGAGGGCATCACGAAGGGGAACATGGAGACCCCGGCCGTGAAGATGGTCCCCAGCTGCACCAGGGCCGAGCTGAAGAAGGCCCAGCCGGCGCGCCCGGCGCGCGAGAACAGGATCGCCAGCACCGCGCCGCCGAACCCGACTAGCGGAGCCAGGATGGTGATCGGATACTGCCTGTAGTTGTGCAGCCAGGCGCTGGATGCCATTACTACTTCCTTGCCGACTGGCACCGGCAGTGCGCCGTGCGGACGGTCGCGTACGATCTCGAAACCGTCGATGCCCAGCGCCAGCCAGATGCCGGCCAGGGCGAAGGCGACGATGTAGACCAGGCCTGCCTTGGTAACGGCGCCTTGGGCGCGGTCGGAGATCAGCTTTTCGGTGCGCAGCTGCAGGAAGGCGGCGCCGTGTAGCACGATCATGCTCAGGCTGACCACGCCGACCAGCAGGGCGAAGGGGTTGAGCAGGCCGAAGAAGCTGCCGGTGTACCAGGGACGCATGATGTCGTCGTAGTGGAAGGGCGCGCCCTGGAACAGGTTGCCGAAGGCGATGCCGAATACCAGCGGAGGCACGGCGCTGCCGACGAGCAGGCCCCAGTCCCACGAGTTGCGCCACTGCGGATTGTCCAGCTTGGAGCGGTAGTCGAAGCCTACCGGGCGCAGAAACAATGCAAACAGGACCAGCATCATGGCGAAGTAGAAACCGGAGAAGGACGCGGCATACACTGCCGGCCAGGCGGCAAACACGGCGCCACCAGCGGTGATGAACCAGACCTGGTTGCCGTCCCAGTGTGGTCCCACGGTGCGGAAGGACCAGAACAGCGGGCCCACGCCCGGTACCGTGTCGTTGGCCGCCTGATCGATCTGGGCCTCAGTGGCGTCCACCACCTTGTCGGTGTAGCGCTTGAGCAGCAGCCCGTAGCCAAGGTCCTTCTTGTACACCTCGAACAGTTTGCGGTCGGCCTCACTGGCGTTTCCGGCGCGGATTTTCTGCATGGCGCCATAGGCCAGGATGCCGTTGCGGATGCGTTGTTTGTTCTGTTCCATGAGGTCCTTGATACCGGGGACCTCCTCGTCGATCGCGCGCTTGGCGATCAGGCCCAGTACATAGGGGATCTTGATAGCGCCATGGGTCTCCATGGCCTCGCGGTCCGGCGCGCCGACCAGGGTAAAGGCGGCGGGAGGCGGCTCGGTATCCCATTCGGCCTCGATCGAGGCCAGCTTCATCTTCTGCACCTCGCCGGCCTCGTAGCCGGATTCGTCACCCAATACGATCACCGAGCAGATCGAGGCCAGGCCGAAGCCCAGGGCCACCGCCATGGAACGGCGGGCAAAACCGAGATCACGGCCTTTCAGCAGGTAGTAGGCGGAGATGCCGGCGACGAACATGGAGCCGGCCACATAGCCGGCCGATACGGTGTGGATGAACTTCACCTGCGCCACCGGGTTGAAGAACACCTGCGCGAAGCTGGTCATCTCCATGCGCATGGTCTCCACGTTGAACTCGGCGCCCACCGGATTCTGCATCCAGCCGTTGGCCACCAGGATCCACAGCGCGGAGAGGTTGGTGCCGAGCGCGGTAAGGAAGGTCACCACCAGGTGCTGGCGCTTGCTCAGGCGCTCCCAGCCAAGGAAGAACATGCCCACGAAGGTGGATTCCAGGAAGAAGGCCATCAGACCCTCGATAGCGAGCGGGGCGCCGAACACATCACCCACGTAATGCGAGTAGTAGGCCCAGTTGGTGCCGAACTGGAATTCCATGGTCAGGCCGGTGGTGACCCCGAGGGCAAAGTTGATGCCGAACAGCTTGCCCCAGAACTTGACCATGTCCTTGTAGACCTGCTTGCCAGTCATCACGTAGACCGATTCCATGATGACCAGGATCCATGTCAGGCCCAGGGTCAATGGCACGAAAATGAAGTGATAGAGAACGGTGATGGCGAACTGCCATCGCGACAGTTCAACAAAATCCGGATCAAGCATGATCTGGGCCCCTCTTATGACGTAGTTGTGGTGTTATGACTGGTTGGTGTGCAGCGACTCGATATCGTCGCTTTAATTTTGGTTCGCTACCCTAATGCGGTTAGCGGGGATAGCGCATTGATGTATCGCAATGCTACAGAATTAATGTCGCCTGCGGGCTTAGGGAAAACCCAGGGGGGCGGAAAATTGGACCTGATTCAGGATAATTCCATGTAAATGTCGGGTTTATTGACGGCGTACTGATTGGGGCCGGTTTCCGTGAGCCAGTCCTTGCGACGGAAATCGGCTATGACGCGGCTTGCGGTTTCGGTGGTGATACCGAGCATGGCGCCGATGTCCTCGCGACTGAATAACTGGCACTGCGGCGGGTCGGTATCCCCGCACAGGCACAGGATCAGGTGAGCGACCCGTTGCCGGGCGGGTCCGGTGGATAGTTCGGTGAGCCAGATGTCAGCCGCTTTCAGCGCCTGTTGCCAGCGCTTCAGCAGTTCCTGATGCAATTTCGGGTTGCGCTGGGAAAGGTTGTTCACAAGCGAGGCTGGCAGACAGCACAGTTCGCACTCCTGGATGGCAATCGCATCGTGCTCGTAGGGTTGACCGAGCAAGGATTCGAGGCCGGTAACGTCGGTCGAACGGATGAGGCGGACGATGCGTTGGGTTCCGTCCGGCAGGTAGCGAACCAGCTTGATCAGGCCGTGCCGCAGGGTGTACATGCGTTGACCCTGTTCGCCACTGCGGTAGAGCGATTCACCCGGTTTCAGTATGACTTGGTTGATGGGCTCATGGATGTGCTCGAAATCCTCCATGGTCAGGCCGGCAAACAGGACCGTATTGCGCAGTTCGCATTGCTGGCAGTCGGCGGTGCCTTTCCAGGCATCGTGCAGGGAGACTTTCTGGAGCATGGCCGAATGTTACCGGGAATTGCCCGGAAGTACAGGGTTGTTGAGGGATTCCTGGCGATCGCCTTGTCTGCGCCTTGGCTCCCCGCAGAGCAGAGCCCTGTGGCACCATAGCGCCCCTGTTTCCAGTCCGGTTCATCCCATGGCCCTGCTATCGCTGCGTGATATCCAGCTTTCCTTCACCCATCCGCCGTTGCTGGATGGTGTCTCACTGTCCATCGAGGCCGGCGAGCGCGTGTGCCTGATCGGGCGCAATGGCGAAGGCAAGTCGACCTTGTTGAAGATCATGGACGGGAGCTTGGCGGCCGATGACGGTGAACGTGTGGTACAGCGTGGTGCGCGCATCGCACGCCTCGAGCAGGAGGTGCCGCGCACGCTTCGGGGACGTATCTTCGATGTGGTGGCCGACGGTGTGGGGGAGATCGCGGAGCTGGTCAAGGAATACCATGCCACAAGCGATGCCCTGGCCTCGGATGGTTCGCAGGCCGCGCTGGACCGTCTCGCGCAGGCCCAGCATGCGCTGGAGGCTGCGGATGGCTGGCAGCTGGAACAGCAGGTCGAACAGGTCGTCTCCCGCATGCAGCTGGATGCCGAGGCCGATTTCGCGGGGCTGTCAGGCGGCATGAAGCGACGTGTGCTGTTGGCCCGCGCGCTGGCGGGGGCCCCCGACCTGCTGTTGCTCGACGAACCGACCAACCATCTCGACATCGAATCCATCGCCTGGCTGGAGGAGTTTCTGCTCAGCTGGAACGGGGCGCTGGTGTTCATCACGCACGACCGTGGCTTCCTGCGCCGCCTGGCAACCCGCATCGTGGAACTGGACCGGGGCCGGATCATCGATTACCCCGGCGACTACGACAATTACCTGCGTCGCCGAGCGGAGCTGGACAACGCCGAGGCCCTGGCCAATGCCCGCTTCGACAAGCAGCTGGCGCAGGAGGAGGCCTGGATACGGCAGGGCATCAAGGCGCGGCGTACCCGCAACGAGGGGCGGGTGAGGCGTCTGCAGGCGATGCGGGTCGAGTTCTCGGAGCGGCGCAGGCGCCAGGGCAATGCACGCCTGTCGCTGAACAGGGCGGACAGGTCCGGCAAGCTGGTGTGCGAGGCGGTGAATGTCAGCTATGCCTGGCAGGGAAGGCCGATTATTCGGGATTTCAGCGTCACCATCCTGCGCGGAGATCGTATCGGCATCATCGGCCCCAACGGTTGCGGCAAGAGCACCCTGCTGAACCTGCTGCTGGGCCGCCTGAAGCCGGACAGTGGCACCATCGAGCTGGGCACCCGCCTGGAGATCGCCTATTTCGACCAGCTGCGTGATCAGCTCGACCCGGACAAGAGTGTCATCGACAACGTGGCGGGCGGGTCGGACAAGGTCGAGATCAACGGCAGATCGAAACATGTCATCAGCTACCTGGGTGATTTTCTGTTTCCCCCGGGGCGCTGCCGTCAACCGGTCGAGGCGCTTTCAGGCGGCGAGCGCAACCGCTTGCTGCTGGCGAAACTGTTTACCCGTCCCTTCAATGTCCTGGTGCTGGACGAGCCGACCAACGATCTGGATCTGGAGACCCTGGAGCTGTTGGAGGAGCTGTTGCTCGAATTCGATGGAACGCTGCTGCTGGTCAGCCACGACCGGGATTTCATCGACAACGTGGTTACGGGCACCCTGGTGTTCGAAGGCGATGGGCGGGTCAATGAGTATGTTGGAGGATACGCGGACTGGTTGCGGCAGCGCACGCAGGCCGCTGATTCGCCTGCTGAAGCGCCGCCCAGAGTAAACACCGCGGAAAAGAAGGGCGACCCGAAGAAAAAGGCGTCTGCGACCAAGCGGAGTTACAAGGAGCAGCGCGAGCTGGACATGTTGCCCGGAAAAATCGAGCAGCTCGAGGCGGAACTTGAAACGCTGCAGGCGCAGCTGTCCGACCCCGGCGTCTATGAGCAGGAGGGTGCCGAGGGGCTGGCCAGGCTCGGTAGCCGGCTCGACGAGGTGGAGCGGGAACTGGAGTCCTGCTATGCCCGTTGGGAAGAACTCGAATAGTTAACTGGCGCACAGGCCGGAGCAGTGGCTGGCATGTGGAAACCAAACTGCGCATTCGGTCGCTGTGGTTCAGGCGGTGCAAGGCCTAATGTTTCGGCGTCAACCATGGAAAAGGAAGCGAACCATTATGCGTCTGTCAGCGTTGAGTCTTGGTCTGTTGGTGTTCGTTACTGCCTGTACCACGGCACCGCCGGTGCCGAAGGAAAAGCCCCGGGAGCCAGTGGCCCAGGTGTCGGAACCCAAGTCGGACGTGATGGCGCAACTGGGTAGCAACGGGGCGCCTGAACGCGACCTTGTGCGCGATGCCTACCGGTTCGATCGCACCATCAGCATGGGGCGTGTTCCCGGTGTCCGCCTGTACACCTATGAACCGGGCGGTGCGGAGAAGGTCGTCGGCTTCGCCCTGGTGGACAGGGGCTCGAAGCGCATCAATCCACGGGGACTGAAGGGCAGTGGGGCCCGACGGGAATTCCTGTTCCAGTTTCCGGACCGGGCGCGGGAGGAGGAGGCCCTGATGGTGTCGGATGACGTACGCCTGAGCAAGCGCTACAGCCATGACAACATGTTTCGCGAGCTGCATTTCTTTCCGCGCCGGCAGTTGCCCTCGCTGCGTCGCAATGGAAAACGCTTCGAGGTACGGCTGCCGACCGGCGAGCCGGTGTTCTTCGATGCGGACAGTGCCGAGCTGGTCGGCGGGGTGCTGGAAGAGCAGCCCATCGATTTCAACCGCAACCGGCATGCACGCAGGAACCCGCGCATCGAGTACCACGGCAAGGGCCTGCTGATCACGGTCGCGCAACGCGGCGAGGCGCCGCGTCGGGCCAAGGTCTGGGGGCGGGTGAAACGCGCCGAGGTTCGCTACCCGGCGCGCTACAGCAAGCCCTGCTATGTGTCGCCGGCGCTGCTATGGGATCAGCGGCCAAAGAAAGGCGACAGGGACCCGAGGCTCACCTGGCGTCTCAAGCATGACGAGGAGGTATTCAACCTGGTGGAAAAGCGCTGCCACTGGGATCTCAGTCGCCTGAAGACCTCGACATAAAATTAGGCTCTTCCCCTGATCGAGTGGGTAGTTTAGCGTAGGGGAGCATGAGAGACGTTGATCTATACACCCAGATACTGGGTATCCAGGCACCTTGGCAGGTCACCGATGTGGAGGTGGATATGC
>JAKRWE010000108.1 GCA_024712425.1 Chromatiales bacterium | reverse complement strand
GTGCCTGCAGCCTAGAAAATAGCCCTTCACGAGCCTTTCCACGTCCCGTTCGAGGCACCATATCTTCCATCCACTGACCGCCCGGAAAAGCGAGAAGCGGATGAAATGTTCGGGTTAGCGGTCGATTTCGATCACTGCCGATCATTCCCGCCGAACAGCCGTATTCGACGTAACAGGCTGTTTCATCTAGGAAACGGCAGTGATTTACGGTGATTGTAGCAGATAGGAAAAACGGCCGATGCAAGGACTCATAATCCCTTGGTCCCAGGTTCGAGTCCTGGTGGGACTTCACTTCGTTCGTGCCGGACCTCACCGGACTATTCCGGCCTCCGCTTACGCTACGGCGTTCGCGGCTGCGCAAAGCGATGCTTTGCCATCGCAGCCCCTCACAGAAATCGTAGCCCGGGTGAAGCACAGCGAAACCCGGGATGGCACGTTCAACCCCGGGTTGCCAATGAAGCAATACCCCCGCCGCGAATTATCAAACTTCTACGCGGGGCGGACCTCACCGGACTGCCCCGACCTCCGCTTACGACACGCCATCACGCCTACTTGGATGGCGCACTCTTTGGCGGCTGCGCATAGGGGCTGATGTAGACCCAGTCCTTGGTATAACGCCAATGCGGCTTGCGCCGCCTCTCGACCTCCCGAAGCCAAGCCTCCCGCTCCTCCTTGCTGCTACCCCAACTCATTCCGGGGCCGCTACCCCACATGCCGGTCACGTTACGAGCTCCCGGAGGCGGACCATAGGGAGGAACCTGGCCGTAGGCCGGTGCATAGGGCCGCGACTGGCCTTGCTGAGGCGGTGGCGCATAGGACCCATAGGGCGATGGAAGCGGCATGTACTCGAAGCGACTCGCACCGAACCCGAAGGCGCCTGCAGATATTGGAAAACTCCCTGCAGAAACAGCTGTAGCAAGAACAACGATCTTGAACGATTTCATTGTGAGCACCTCATTGTGAATGCCGTCCGCCAAATCTAAGCACCCTGCCCCGGATGATGCAACAGGCAGGGAATACTCATCTGTTTATCGGACAGGGGAGATCAGGGCGCCGGGCAGCACTGTCTTTCGTCACTCTACGAACAGGGAGGAGGCGTACCAGAACGGTTCGTCGGCAAGCAACGGCAGCGCCTGCCGCAATGACTCGGTCACCCTGTCGGCCTCGCTCGATACGCTGGTTGCCATAAGGACTGCCGGTGCCGCCGGCAGCGCGCCATCCTGGATGGCTTTCACCGGGCCCATTCCAGGCAGCGGCGACACCTCGGCCGTTCGCCAGCCGCGTGCATCGTGGAAGCGCCGCCAGGCGTTGCGGAGCAGCTCCTGGCGCCAGCGCCGGCGTTCCGGGTCGTCTTTCACCGCCAACAGGCGCTGCAGGCCATCCGCCAGGTAGGCGTAATCGGCAAGAGTGGCCTGACCGACCGGTCGGTCACCCTCGCGCGCGCGCCACAGCCGCCCATCCTGCCACAGCTGTTCGCGCAGAAGATCGGCCAGCCGTCCCGCCTCTTGCAGATACGCTGGGCTGTCCAGTTCTTTTCCGGCCATCGCGAGCGTCCCCAGCAGCAACCCGTTCCAGCCGGCCAGTTCCTTGGTATCGCGCGGCAGACTGCGTTGTGCACGCGCCTCCAGCAGTTTCTCGCGGATCTGCGCGATACGTTGCGAGAGTGCCTCCATATCTTCGCCCGTCGATTTCGCGATCTCCAGGACCGACTCGCCGGAGCGTGGGAGATAGCCACCATCGGTGGTCGGCGGCCCGAGCATGTTCCAGTGGCGACGCGCCAGTTGCGCATCCGCCTCGCCCAGCACGGTATCGAGTTCCTCGGCAGGCCAAAGATAGTAAGCGCCCTCGTGACCGGCATCGCCGACCGCCGAGAAACTGGCAATGAACATCCCCTGTGGACCCCGCATCTCCCGCAGTATGAAATCCAGCGTATCCCTGGCCACATCAAGGTAGTCCTGGCGCTGGTACTGCTTGCCCGCGAGCAGGTAGACGCGCGCCAGCAGCGCCTGGCTATAGAGCATCTTCTCGAAATGCGGGACGTGCCAGGCAGGATCGACCGTATAGCGGAAGAAGCCCCCGCCCAGCCGGTCACGCAGCCCCTGACCCGCCATCTGGTCCAGGGTAAGCAACAGCAGGTGATCGAGATCCTTTCCCGGCTGCCCGGCGCGCAACCGCAGCAGCGCAAGCAATTGCGGGGCCATGGGGAACTTGTTCTGCTCGCCAAATCCCCCTTCCATGGGATTGCCCAGCGCCAGCGCCTGGCGCAGGAACCGCTGTTGCACCTCGGCCATGGACACGTCACCCTGCCCCGCGTCCCGCGGCGGCTCCGCCGTGAGCTCCAACAGGGCCTTGCGCGCCAGATCGCGCATCCTGTCCGCCTGTTCGCTCCAGGCATCCTTCAGCTGTGTCAATACCTGGACAAAGCGCTCAGGGGACATATAGGTGGTGCCCACCAGAGGATAACCCTCTGGTGTCAGAAATATATTCAGAGGCCAGCCGGCACTTCCCCGGGTGCGTTCGAGATAATCGATCAGATAGGCATCCAGCGCCGGATTGAGCTCCCGGTCCACCTTGACCGGGATAAAAAAGCGGTTGAGCAACGCCGCTATCTTTGGATTGCTGTAGCTCTCACGCTGCATGACATGGCACCAGCGGCAGGAGAAGTAGCCACTGGAGATGAAGATGAGCTTGTGTTCCTTCTGCGCCAATCCAAGGATCGAAGACTTCCATTTCTGCCACGCAACCGGATCATTGCCATGCATGGCAAGGTAAGGCGAGGCATGCCCCTTGAGCTGATTCTCCAGGGACCACGCCGGAGCGGCGACACCCAGCAATACCGTCAACACGAGACCGCCCAGCAGGCGCAGGACAGACAGCCGTCTATTCATCCAGCTGGGCCAGGATGTTGCGCGCAACCTTGATCTGGGTCTCGTTGCCCTCAACCAGCACCTCGTAGAGCTTGGTGCGCGCCTCGCCGTAACGACCCTCCTCTCGCAGGGTCATGATCCATTCCAGCTTGTTGTCCACCGCATCCGGGACGAAGTCGGTCGGCACCTGGTACGGCTCCTCTTCCCCAGCCTGCGGCTCGGCCGGCTCTTCATCCTCTTCGTCATCGTCGTCGAGCTGGTCGAGTTCGGCGTCCATTTCCTCTTCGGTCATGGGCCGGTAATCACTCGTGTCCGGCTCTTCCGCCGGGGAGCCGCCGCTGTCATCCGAGCCGTTGTCACCACCCGCGGGAGCGGCATCGTCCGCTGCATCCGGCTCGTCGACCGCTGCCTGTGCCTGACGGGCCGACCGTTCACGCACCACCAGCCGGGACAGGAACACGCCGATCTCGAACAGCAGCCACATGGGCAGGGCCAGCAGGGTCTGGGAGATGACATCCGGCGGCGTCAGCAGCATACCCACAATGAACACCCCAACCACCACATAGGGGCGCTTGGAGGAGAGCTGTTCCGGCGTGGCCATGCCGGCCAAGACCAGCAACACGGTCGCCACCGGGATCTGGAAGGCCACGCCAAACGCAAAGAACAGGGTCAGGACGAAGTCGAGGTACTCGGTGATATCCGTCATCACCAGCACCCCTTCGGGCGCGGTGCCGGTGAGGAAGGCGAAGACCAGCGGGAAGACCACCACATAGGCAAAGGCGGCACCCAGGTAGAACAGGAAGATGCTGGAGGCCAGCATCGGCAGCGCGAGGCGCTTTTCATGCTGGTACAGGCCCGGCGCGATGAACGACCACAGCTGGTACAACAGGTACGGCATGGCGAGGAAGATGGCCGCCACCAGCGACAGCTTGAACGGGGTCAGAAAGGGCGATGCCACGCGCGTGGCGATCATCGAAGCGCCTTCCGGCAGCACCTTCATCAGGGGCTCGGCGACAAAGGTGTAGATGTCGTTACCGAAGGGGAACAACAGGAGCAACAGCACCAGCACCGCCAGCAGCGAGCGCATCAGGCGGTCGCGCAGCTCCAGCAGGTGCGACATGAACGGCTGTTCCTGCAGGGTATCGCTCATTGCTTGCTGCTATCGCTGTCGTTTTTCCCGCCGGACTCGGGGGCCGACAGTGCACTCTCGGTTTTTTGCCGAATATCGCTGAACTCCTTGCGGGTGTCCTCGATGATCTCGTGCACCGGGTTCTTCAGGTTCTGCTCATCCAGCAGGCGCTTGTACTCCTCGGCCTGGATCTCCTTGTCGATATCCCGTTTCACCGAGCTGACGAAACGGCGCGCGCGCCCGGCCCACATGCCCGCCTTGCGCGCAACCATGGGCAGGCGCTCCGGCCCGATCACCAGCAGGGCGACCACGCCGATCAGCACCAGTTCGAAGAAGCCTATATCGAACATCGGTTCGACCGATCAGGAACGGCGGCTCACTGCCTGTCCTTGTCCTGCTCTTTTACCGCCTCGCCCTCGATGACCTTTTCATCCGCCTGCTCGAGCTTCTGCGGCTGCTCGTCCGCCTTGTTTTCCTCGTCGTTCATCGCCTTCTTGAAGCCCTTGACCGCACCGCCGAGATCGCTGCCGATGTTCTTCAGGCGCTTGGTGCCGAACAACACCAGCACGATAACCAGAATGATGAGCAACTGCCAAATACTGATTCCACCAAAACCCATGTCCTGTCTCCTCTTTAGATAACCTTCGGTCTAATCTTTCCGCGCCGCCTTCTCTTCCAGGCCGGACAGCCCGAAACGACGCCGTAATTCGTTCAACACGTTATCAGGTCCGAGTCCCTGATGCGCCAGCAGGACCAGGGTATGAAACCACAGGTCCGCCGTCTCGTAGACGATCTTGTCCGCCTGCCCGTCCTTGGCCGCCATGACCGTCTCGGTGGCCTCCTCGCCGATCTTCTTGAGAATGGCGTCCAGCCCCTTGGCATACAGCCCGGCCACGTAGGAACTCTCGGGATCCGCCTGCTTGCGCTCCTCCAGCACCTCGGACAGCTGTTCGAGCACTCCGTTCACAGACGCACCTCCACACCCTGTTCCGCCATGAAGCGTTTGGCCTCGGCAATACTGTATTCGCCAAAGTGGAAGATGGACGCCGCCAGCACCGCATCCGCGCCACCGATCTTCACGCCATCCACCAGGTGCTGCAACTCGCCGACACCGCCTGAGGCAATGACCGGAATCGGCACCGCCTCGGCCACCGCCCGTGTCAACTCATTGTCGAAGCCGATCTTGGTCCCATCCCGGTCCATGCTCGTCAGCAGGATCTCGCCGGCACCGTAATCGGCCATCTTCCTGGCCCACTCCACCGCATCGATACCGGCCGGCTTGCGCCCCCCGTGGGTGAAGATCTCCCAATGGTCATCCACCCGCTTGGCATCGATGGCTACCACGATACACTGCGAGCCGAAGCGCTCGGTCACCTCTTTCACGAACTCGGGGTTGAATACCGCCGCCGAGTTGATCGCGACCTTGTCCGCGCCCGCGTGCAGCATGGTCAGCACATCGTCCGCCTTGCGGATACCGCCACCGACCGTCAGCGGAATGAATACCTCGGAGGCCACCTGTTCGACCACGTGCAACATGGTATCGCGGTCATCGGGGGTCGCGGTGATGTCCAGGAAGGTGATCTCGTCCGCACCCTCCTCGTTGTAACGGCGCGCCACCTCGACCGGATCGCCCGCATCACGGATATCGACGAACTGCACGCCCTTCACCACGCGGCCGTCGTCCACGTCCAGACAGGGAATGATGCGTTTTGCCAAGCCCATAGTATTTACTCGCCACCAGGGACGCAAAGACCTCTTTGCATCCGGATTTCTTTGCGCTTACCGGAGCTCATCCGCCAGCCGCTGACCCTCGGCCAGATCCAGCGTGCCCTCGTAGATCGCCCGCCCGGTAATCGCGCCCATGATGTTTTGGGTCGGTGCCTCGCACAACGCACGTACATCATCCAGGTTGGTGATACCGCCGGATGCGATGACCGGTATATCGATGGCCTCGGCCAGCGCCACCATGGCATCCACGTTGACGCCCTGCATCATGCCGTCACGCCCGATATCGGTATACACGATCGCGGACACACCATCGTTCTCGAAACGCCTAGCCAGATCGACGACCGGGTGATCCGTGATCTCCGCCCAGCCGTTAATCGCCACCATGCCGTCCTTCGCATCCAGACCCACGATGACGTGCCCGGGGAATGCCTTGCAGGCACGCGCAACGAACTCGGGCTCTTTCACCGCCTGGGTGCCGATGATGCAGAAATCCACACCGATACGGAGATAGGCCTCGATCGTCTGTTCTTCCCGAATGCCGCCGCCGACCTGGATCGGCGTATCCGGATGGGCCGCGCAGATTGCGGAGATCGCATCGCCATTGACCGGTTCCCCGGCGAAGGCGCCATTCAGATCGACCAGGTGCAGACGACGCCCACCCTCGGACACCCAGCGCGCGGCCATTTCCGCCGGGTTGCCGGAGAAAACCGTGTCGTCCTCCATGCGCCCCTGGCGCAGCCTGACGCATTTTCCGTCCTTGAGATCAATGGCGGGTATCAACAGCATATTCTTTCAACCTCGTGATCACCGAAAGACGCAAAAACCGCAAAGCCATTCCATCCTAGGGTTTCCACTCGACAAAATTCCTCAACAGACGCAGCCCCGTATCAGCGCTCTTCTCGGGATGGAACTGGCTTGCAAACAGATTGTCCCGGGCAATGGCCGAGGTGAACCGGGCCCCGTAGTCGGTGGTCGCCGCCACCAGGCCGGGGTCTTCCGGAACCACCCGGTAGCTGTGCACGAAATAGAAGCGGCTGTGGTCAGGAATGCCCTGCCACAACGGATGCTCCCGGCGCTGTTCCACCGGACTCCAGCCCATGTGGGGAATCTTCAGCGGCAGGCCATTGTCGCCCGTCGCGGTACCGTCGAAGCGACGCACCTTGCCGGGGAACAGGCCCAGCAACGCTGTGCCACCGTTCTCCTCGGAGAACTGCATCAGCACCTGCAGCCCCATGCAGATCCCCAGAAACGGCTTGTTGCGCGCGGCATCCAGCACCGCCTGGTTCAGATGGTGATCACTGATCGCCGCCATGCAGTCGCGCGCCGCCCCCTGGCCCGGAAACACCACCCGGTCGGCCGCCTTGATGTACTGGTGATCATCGGTCACCCGCACCTCGGCCGCCCCCGCCACGTGCTCGATTGCCTTGGCGACCGAGCGCAGGTTGCCCATGCCGTAATCGATCACGGCAATCTTCTGTGACATCTCGCTTACCTACAAACTGCCCTTGGTGGAGGGAATGACATCCTGCATACGAGGATCCGGCTCCAGCGCCATCCGCAGCGCCCGGCCGAAGGCCTTGAACACCGTCTCCGCCTGGTGGTGGGCATTGCCGCCGCGCAGGTTGTCCACGTGCAGGGTCACCTGGGCGTGGTTGACGAAGCCCTGGAAGAATTCGTGAAACAGGTCGACATCGAATTCGCCGATCCGGGCGCGCACGAAATCCACCTCGAACACCAGCCCCGGCCGGCCGGACAGGTCCAGCACGACACGCGAGAGCGCCTCGTCCAGCGGGACATAGGCATGACCATAGCGGCGGATCCCTTTCTTGTCCCCCACGGCCTCGGCAAAGGACTGGCCCAGGGTAATACCGATATCCTCCACCGTGTGGTGAGCGTCGATATGCAGATCACCATCGGCCACGATCTCCAGATCGACCAGACCGTGGCGGGCGATCTGGTCCAGCATGTGATCGAGAAACGGAACGCCGGTCTCCAGGCTCGCCTGGCCGGCACCATCGAGATCGATCGAGGCCCTGATCCGGGTCTCCAGGGTATTGCGTTCGACGCGGGCTTTGCGTGACATGCGGGGCGCCCTCCGGGGACATCTGTGCAGGCCCGCTATTTTATGCCAAATCCGGCGGCGCTGTCAGACGTAAAACCTCGTAACCCAGGGCAATGTTATCTAACTCCCATGAACCGCTAGCCACGCCCTCGATCATGGAAAGATGGGTTGAGCTTCGCGAAACCCATGGAACGCGGCCTGAAACGGTGGGTATCACTGCGCTCAACCCACTTTACGCAGAGCTTTCACCTTCTTTGCGTCCTTTGCGGTTGAATGTCTGCCACTTTAACTCGGGTGAGCCAGGTGGTCTGCCTCGTAACCCGTTGAAGGTACAGGCTCAACTCTCCAGCCAGAAGGTGACCGGACCGTCGTTGAGCAACTCGACCTGCATGTCGGCGCCGAAGCGACCGCTGGCCACCTGTGGATGCTGCACCCGCGCACGCTCCAGCAGATAATCGAACAAGCGCTCCCCCAGTTCCGGTGGCGCCGCACTGGAAAAGCCTGGACGCGCGCCCTTGCGCGTGTCCGCCGCCAGGGTGAACTGGGATACCAGCAGCAGCCCGCCGCCGACATCCCGCAGACTCAGGTTCATTCTGCCGTCGGCATCGGCAAACACCCGGTAGCCGAGCATGCGCTGCAGCAGGCGCTCCGCGCTGGCCTCGGTATCGGCCCTCTGCACGCCGATGAAGGCCAGCAGGCCGGCATCGATCTCCCCGATCCGCTCGCCCTCTACCGAAACCCGCGCATATCGCACCCGCTGAATCAGTCCGATAATTTGTATCAACCCGGCCATCGGCCAACCACAAGGAACAAAAGCCCTGAAAAAACACAAGCGCTGGCGCCAGGCCAGTCGACAAGCGTGTAACATGCCACAATAGCGCCCGTTGAACATCCGATTTATCTGATAGCAATCAAAACCATAGAGGTCTATATTTCCACTTCTGAGCAGAGCGCTACGGAGAGCTGATGAGAGAGGCCGCAACACAAATCCTGAACAACTGGCGCATGGAGACCATGCAACAGTTGTGCGACGGTCTCAATCTGCTGCTCGACAACGCCGGCGAGACCCTCGTCGACTTCGCCGCCAAGACAGAAAGCATCGATCTGCAAACCACCTTTTTCGACGCCCAGCATGCCGTGGCCATGCAGGGCGATCGCGTGCTTGCGGGTTTTCGCGACGAACTGGAGCAGGCGGAGACCGAGGCCATCACGCACAAGCCCGCCCCGGGCGCAGAGACACTGAGCCTGCTGGAACGCGATGCCTATGAACGCTCTGTGGCATTGGAGACCATCGCCAACAACTGCATACAACGCAACCAGCAGAATTTCCACGCCCTGAAGCAGCGCCTCTCCGCGCTCTACGGAGGACGCAAGTTCCAACTCGACGACCTGCCGCTGAATCCCGGGCGGGTCCCCAACAGCTTCGAGACCGCCTTCGAAGTGCTGGACATCTCCAACAAGGCACGCCTGGTCCTGTTCACCCTGTTCGACCGCTACGTCATGGGCCGGCTGGACGACGCCCTGTCCGATATAAACCGGCAACTGGCCGAGGCCGGGGTACTGCCGACGATAAAATACACGGTGAAGACGCACCCCGCTTCGACCCGCTCAGGCAAACCCCCTGCTGCCCCGGGCAGCACAGCGGGTCCGGCCTCATCCTCGCAGAGCAGCACCTCCGCCAGCCCCTCTGCACCTGGTGGCAGACATGGCGGCGGGAGCCCGGGTATTGGCGGAATTGGCACCAGCGATGCGGGCGCCGGAACCATACCCGGAACCGCCGCCCCAAGCGCTGAACAGACGATGCAGGACATCACCCGGCTGGTATCCGCCCAACGCCGGCGCCAGCGCTACCAGGAGCTGAGTCAGTCCGGTGCAACACCGCCACCGCCGATCCCACCGCAGGAGAGCCGCCGGCGTGCACTGGAGGCCCTGAACTCACCGCAACTGATCCAGCAGGCCCCAACGTCGCTCCGCAGATCCTGACCGCGCGTGACAACAAGATCGTCATCGACAAGGATCTGCTGTTGCGGGTGCGCAATACGTTCAAGAAACAGCGCGCCCTGATCAACTCGCTCATGGGCGGCAGCAAGAACATCGGGGAGCGCGAGCAGAACGCCATCGATATCGTGGGCATGTTGTTCGAAGCCATGCTCGACGACCAAACCATACCCGACCAGTTGAAGGCCTTGCTCAGCCACCTGCACACCCCCTACCTGAAGATCGCGGTAAAGGATCCCAAGTGCCTCACGGACACCAACCACCCTTCCCGCCGGCTGCTCGGGCAGATGCTGCAGCTGGGGATCCGCTGGGTGGACCCCGAGCGCCTGCGCAGCGGCATCTACCCGACCATCCAGTATAGCGTGCGCAAGATCATCGATTCGCCGGAGAACATCGACTACCACGAGCCGGAGGGGGAACTGGAACGCAAGGCCGCGCAACTCGAGCAGGCAAAGCGGGTATCCGAAAAGCGCACCATCGAGACCGAAAAGGGCAAGACCATGCTGGCGCGCGCCCGCAATACCGCGGAATCGGCGACCCAGGCCCTGTTGCAGACCCATGGCCTGCCGGCTGGCGTGCGCATCTTTCTGCAGACCGTGTTTACCGACTACATGAGCCTGCTACTGCTGCGCAACGACCTCGACCCCAACAACCCCGACTGCAAGAAATCGCTCGCAGCGGCGGTGAGCCTGATCGAGAGCGTGGACACGCAGGATGTCGACGCGGCGCTGGATGCCGGGAATCAGCTGAAACAGCTGATCATCACCCTGCTGCCACACTACCAGGACAAGATCGATACCTTCCTGAACAATCTGGACACCACCATCACACACGCCGAGGTGGAACCGGTGGTCGCGGCACCCGAACCGGCAGCCGAGGATGAAGAAACCGTTGTCGACGAAGCCGCCGCGGCGCGGGTATTGAAGATCCCGGTCGGCACCTGGTTCGCCCTGCAGGAAAACCCGGCGGAACAGCCGCTGATGGTCAAACTGCTGTGGGCCAACCCGCATACGCGGCACGTGTTGTTCGTCGACCAGCACGGGCAGCAGCGTGCCCGCATGTGTCAATGGCCAATAATTTTGACCCCCCTTCGGCCAATAAAATTGACCCACCCGGGGCGACAAAAAATCAGCTCTCGCGTTTGTGCTTCAGTCGATAGCTCTCACCTCCCAGCATGAAGATGTGTGAATGGTGGATCAGCCGG
>JAKRWE010000107.1 GCA_024712425.1 Chromatiales bacterium | reverse complement strand
GCTGACCGTGCTGAACAGGGCATCTTGTTGAATATCCGGGCCACGCATCGTACTGCTCGTCCTTCTTCCTTCCTTACCGGTATCTTCCACTTCAGGCGGCGAATTTCAACAGCCTGTTAAATAAGCGGCAACAATGGCTTCGTTCCGTATGTTGAACCTGGATGCGTAGCTTTCGAGTGGCGCCGCAGGCTTTCGGCGCTTCGCCTGTGGTACCTCTCTCAGACCCCGTTCTTTGGGTATCTTACTAGTCATCTTTTCTACGAACCGCTCAGACCCGAGGTAGGCCTGATGCTTCAACTGCACCCAAGGTGACTGTTGGTCAATTCCTTCCATGACAAAGGCTCTGTAACGGCGCACGGCCTCGGACTCGTTACTTCCAAATCGCGACAATACGTTTCCGGTCGCCAGCCAGTCAGGAGCCACATCCTCTCCAACCATTGCCCGGTAACTGCTCCAGGGCCATTCGCCCGGGTTGGTGACCATCGCAGCCCGCACGGGGTTCAGTACGATGTAACGGGACAATTCCAGCAGGTAGCTGTCCTTCTCCACCAATATGCCTTTGTATCGCCCCTGGAAGACATGGCCGACGCGTCGGTGTGCTCGATTGAATCGTTGTGTATACACGCCGTTGAGTTGACGCATCCCTTCTGAAAGGTTCCCGTCAGGCGTTTCTATCAGAAGGTGGTAGTGGTTGGTCATCTGACAATAGGCATGTATGACCCAATTGAACCTTCCCTGCACCTGGGCAAGAACCGTCAGGAACTGTTCCCTGTCTTCATCCCCCAGGTAGATATCTTCCTGTCCATCACCCCTTGTCGTGACGTGATATAGGGCGCCGGGGAATTGTAATCTGAGGGGTCTCGCCATAACCGTAGTCTAGTTGAAAGAGGGCAAAAGGAAAGACCTGACCCCATAATTCACCGTGCCTACTGTCTACTCAATACCGAATCGCCCGCTTTGCCAGTAGCGCGCTGGGAAGATGGTATTATCGATCTTCAGAACCCCGAGATCTATCAGCAACTGCTGGAAAATGCTGACACATGAGCAAGCCGACCACTCCTGACGATCAGAAGATTCTGGATGTCCTCAACCGTGCCGTGTGCAAGGCCCTCGATCGCAAGCGTCGCCTCGGTCAGTACGCGGTTGTGTGGAGGAACGGCCAGGTGGCGAAGGTGCCTCCCGAGGCGTTGCCGTGCATCGGGCAACCGAAAGAGCGAGTAAGGAAACGGGACTGATCATTGCAACGGGGATTCATTCCCTGTGAAAACGACAAGGGCCTGCATATGCAGGCCCTTGTCGTTTGCCCGGAAATTCAGGCCCGGTCTGGTACCGAGGGCGAGACTCGAACTCGCAAGCCCGTGAAGGCGGGGGATTTTGAATCCCCTGTGTCTACCAATTCCACCACCCCGGCATTTGGGAGCCGCCGAGTATACCGCCTGGTCCGCCAGACTCAAGTGCTGTGCTACCATCGCGCGCCCATGCAACTCTCCGATTTTGATTACCAACTGCCTGACGAACTGATCGCCCAGCGCCCGGCCGACAGCCGCACGGGCAGTCGTCTGCTGCAGCTTGCGGGTGAACAGCTGCTCGACCGGCAGTTCCCGGCGTTCCCCGATTTGCTGCGTCCCGGCGATCTGCTGGTGTTCAACAACACCCGGGTCATGCCGGCGCGGCTGTACGGGCGCAAGGAGACGGGCGGGCAGGTCGAGGTGTTGGTCGAGCGTGTGCTGGATCCGCAGCGGGTGCTCGCGCACGTGCGTGCCAGCAAGTCGCCCAGGCCGGGTACGCGCCTGTGCGTGGCGGACCAGGATCTGGAGGTGATCGGTCGGCATGAGGCCCTGTTCGAGCTGCAGCTGGCGGGAGACGGCGACATCCACCAGCTGATGAGCCGGAACGGACACATGCCCCTGCCACCTTATATCCAACGTGAGGATGCGGCTTTCGACCAGGAGCGTTACCAGACCGTGTATGCACGTGAGGCCGGGGGCGTTGCGGCACCTACTGCGGGGCTGCATTTCGATCGGGCGATGCTTGAAGCGCTGCGGGCGCGGGGGGTGGAGACCGCGGAGGTGACCCTGCACGTGGGTGCGGGCACCTTTCAACCGGTGCGGGTGGAGAACCTGGACGAGCATGTCATGCACAGCGAATGGCTGGCGGTCGATGAGCGAGTCTGTGAGCAGGTGGCCGCGACCCGGGCGCGGGGCGGACGGGTGGTCGCGGTGGGAACCACCAGCGTGCGCAGCCTGGAGAGCGCAGCGGCCTCCGGGGCATTGCGACCCTATGCCGGCGAGACCCGGTTGTTCATCCGGCCTGGCTACGAGTTTCGGGTGGTGGATGCGCTGCTGACAAATTTCCACCTGCCCAAATCGACCCTGCTGATGCTGGTGTCCGCCTTTGCCGGGTATGAACGGGTGATGGCCGCCTACCGGCATGCGGTGGCCCAGCGCTACCGGTTTTTCAGTTATGGTGACGCCATGTTTTTGGAGCGCGCATAAAAAAGGCGCGGCAGGGGTGCCGCGCCAAGTTCCACCAAAGGAGGATGGAGGAGTGTGCCTAATGAATAAGCACATGAGTATTCTCGAATATGCTTAACTATTTGTCAACACCCGTTGATAAAAAAGGTTTATGGCGTGAAATTTGAACTGATCGGCTCGGATGGCAATGCGCGACGGGGACGTCTGTCATTCGCGCGGGGTGACATCGAGACCCCGGCCTTCATGCCGGTGGGCACCTACGGGACGGTCAAGGCCATGACGCCCGAAGAGTTGGTCGACCTGGGCGCGCAGATCATCCTGGGCAACACCTTCCATCTGTGGCTGCGACCCGGCACTGCGGTGATCCGGGCCCACGGGGATCTCCACGACTTCATGCACTGGGATCGCCCGATCCTGACCGATTCGGGCGGATTTCAGGTGTTTTCCCTGGGAGAAATGCGCAAGATCACCGAAGAAGGCGTGCATTTCCGTTCTCCGGTGGATGGCGCCAGGGTCTTCATGGGGCCCGAGGAGTCGATGCGCATCCAGCGTGAGCTGGGCTCGGATATCGTGATGATCTTCGATGAGTGCACGCCCTATCCGGCCACCGAGCGCGAGGCCCGGGCGTCCATGCAGCTGTCCCTGCGCTGGGCGGCGCGCAGCAAGGCGGCGCACGAGGGCAACCCCAATGCGCTGTTCGGCATCGTGCAGGGCGGTATGTACGAGTCCCTGCGCGGCGAGTCGCTGGCCGGCCTGCAGGCGCTGGGCTTCGACGGTTACGCGGTGGGCGGACTGTCGGTGGGCGAGCCGCCGGAGGATCGCCTGCGAGTGCTGGACTTCATGGCCGGGCAGCTGCCGCAGGACAGGCCCCGCTACCTGATGGGGGTCGGCACGCCGGCGGATATCGTCGAGGCGGTGCGGCGCGGTATCGACATGTTCGATTGCGTCATGCCCACGCGCAACGCGCGTAACGGTTACCTGTTCGTGCAAGAGGGCGTGGTCAAGATCAGGAACAAGGTCCATGAGATGGACACCGGCCCGCTGGATCCGCATTGCGACTGCTACACCTGTCGCAACTACAGCCGCGCCTATCTGCGCCACCTGTTCCGCTGCAACGAGATACTGGCCTCGCGTCTCAATACCATTCACAACCTCTACTACTACCAGTCCCTGATGCGCGGTATCCGCGAGGCGATAGTGCAGAATCGCTTCGAATCCTATCGCAGCGATTTCTATCATCGGCGGGGCGAGCCGACACCACTCTAGGCTCTGTGGCATAATGCCGCGCCTTAGATCCTTATTGAGAAGCTGGAGTCATCCATGAGTTTTCTGATTTCCGATGCCATGGCGCAGGGTGCCGGTGCGCCTCCCGGTGGCGATGCCATGCCGCTGTTGTTCCTGATTGGCATGTTCGTGATCATGTACTTCTTCATGATCCGTCCCCAGGTGAAGCGCCAGAAAGAGCACAAGAAGCTGCTCGAGGCCCTGAGCAAGGGGGACGAGGTCCAGACCATGGGCGGCCTGGTCGGCAAGATCACCGAGGTGGGCGACAACTTCGTCAAGGTGGAGATTGCCGACAATACCGTGGTTGCGATACGACGCACCGCCGTGGAAGCCGTTCTGCCCAAGGGCAGCCTCAAGGAAATGTAAATCCTCACCCTGTTCGGGTAAGCCATCGTTATGAACCGATATCCTCTCTGGAAGAACCTTCTGGTGGTCTTTGTGCTGCTGGTGGGCTTTCTTTATGCACTTCCCAACATCTTCAGCCAGGACCCGGTGGTCGAGATCACCGGCACCCGTGGCGCCACGGTAAGCAAGAGTCTGCAGGCGGACATCGAGGATGCCCTGAAGCAGGCAGGGCTCCAGCCCAAGCGTGTCGAGATGGAGGCCGATCGCCTGCGGGTGCGCTTCGAGAAGGCCGAGGATCAGCTGCGCGCACAGGATGTGATCGCGCGCAAGCTGCCGGCCAACTACACCCACGCCCTGACGCTGTCGCCTGACCTGCCGGGCTGGCTGCAGGCCATCGGCGGCAAGCCGATGAACCTGGGCCTGGACCTGCGTGGCGGGATACACGTGCTGATCGATGTGGACATGGACGCTGCGCTGCAGAAATCCATGGAACTGCAGGTGGTCAGTATGCGCACCTTCCTGCGTGAGAAGAAGCTGCGTTACGTTACGGTCAAGGCCGATGGCATGACGGTCAAGGTCCGGTTCAAGGACGCGGCCACCCGCGATAAGGCGATGGAGGCAGCGGCGGAGGAATTCCGCAGCATGAACTTCAGTGCACAGGACGATGGCCGGTCATTCTATTTCGTGGCGGCTGTCAGCGAGGCGGAGCAGACCGCGATCCGCAAGCAGGCGCTGGCACAAAACATCACCACCCTGCGCAACCGGGTCAATGCCCTGGGTGTGGCGGAGCCGATCATTCAGCAGCAGGGGCAGCGCCGCATCGTGGTGGAACTGCCCGGTGTGCAGGATCCAGGCAAGGTCAAGGACCTGCTCAGCGCCACCGCAACCTTGGAATACCGCCTGGTGGCGGGGGATCCGGCGCAGGCGGCCGAGGCCGAGCGTACCGGCCGGGTGCCGCCGGGAACGCGGCTCTATCATGAGCGCAATGGCGCACCCATCCTCCTAAAACGCCAGCTTATCGTGACCGGCGACCAGATGGTCAGCGCCTCGTCCGGTGTCGATCAGCAGTCGGGCAGCTCGGCGGTGTTCGTCAACCTCGACAGCAAGGGCGCGCGCCGCATGCGCAACGTCACCACCGAAAACGTGGGCAAGCCCATGGCGGTGGTGTTCAAGGAAAAGCGCACCGTCGGCCGCGATGAGAACGGCAAGGAGATCAAGAAATGGGTCGAGGAGGTCATCAATGTGGCGACCATCCGCGAGCCCTTCGGGCGCCGTTTCCAGACCACCGGCCTGGACAGCATCGAAGAGGCGCACCAGCTGGCCCTGCTGCTCAAGGCGGGCGCGCTGGCGGCGCCGATCGATATCGTCGAGGAACGTACCATCGGCCCGAGCCTGGGCCAGGACAACATCGACCAGGGCTTCACCTCGGTCGTAGTCGGCATGGCACTGGTGGTCCTGTTCATGGTGCTCTATTACAAGGGCTTTGGCATGGTGGCCGACCTGGCCTTGTTGCTCAACCTGGTTCTGATCGTGGCCTTGCTGTCGATCCTGCAGGCAACCCTGACCCTACCCGGTATCGCGGGCATCGTGCTGACCGTGGGCATGGCGGTGGATGCCAATGTGCTGATCTTCGAACGCATACGCGAGGAGATCGCGGTCGGCAGTACGCCGCAGGCCAGTATTCACGCCGGATACGCCAAGGCCTTCAGCACCATCATGGACGCCAACATCACCACCCTGATCGCGGCGGCGGTGCTGTTCGCCATCGGCAGTGGCCCGGTGCGGGGTTTCGCGGTGACCCTGGCGATTGGTATCGTCACTTCCATGTTCACAGCCATTGTCGGCACCCGCTCCGTTATCAACCTGATCTACGGCGGCAAGCGGGTCAGCAAGCTCTCCATCTGAGGCGGTAACAGATCATGCGTTTATTGAAGAAAGGAACGACCCTGGATTTCATGGGCAAGCGCAAGCTGGCCCTGGTGTTCTCCGGCGCGATGCTCCTGGTGGCCCTGGGTGCGATCCTGGCCCGCGGCCTGCACCTGGGCATCGACTTCACCGGCGGTACACTGATCGAGGTGGCCTATGCGCAGGACGCGGACATTCCCGCTGTTCGCCAGGTCCTGGAGAAGGGGGGCTTCACGGGTGCCTCGGTGCAGCAGTTCGGTACCCCCAGGGATGTGCTGATCCGGCTTCCCCAGCTGGAGGAGGGCAAGAGCAAGAAGATATCGGACGATGTGTTTGCGCTGCTGTCCAAGGCGGTGGATGGCAAGGTCGAGCTGCGCCGGGTGGAGTTCGTGGGGCCCCAGGTGGGCGACGAGCTGACCGAGGACGGTGCGCTCGCGGTGCTGGTTGCGCTGATGGCTATCCTGATCTATGTGGCGCTGCGTTTCGAATGGCGTTTCGCGCTGGGTTCGGTCATCGCCCTGGTGCATGACGTGATCATCACCGTGGGCCTGTTTGCCCTGCTGCAGATCGAGTTCGACCTGCCGGTGCTGGCGGCGGTGCTGGCAGTGATCGGTTACTCGCTCAACGACACCATCGTGGTCTATGACCGTATCCGGGAGAACTTCCGCAAGCTGCGCAAGGGCTCCCCGGAAGAGGTGATCAATATATCGCTCAACCAGACCCTGAGCCGTACCCTCATGACCTCCTTCACCACGGTGCTGGTGCTGATCGCGCTGTTCTTCCTGGGCGGCGAGATCATCCATGGCTTCGCCTTTGCGCTGCTGGTGGGCGTGATCGTCGGTACCTATTCGTCGATCTATGTGGCGAGCACCGCTGCCCTGATGCTGGGCGTGAGCAAGGCCGACCTGATGCCGGTGCAGAAAGAGGGCGTTGTCAACAACATGCCCTGATGGACACGTCATCCAGGCACCCGTAGCCTGGATGAAGGCCACAGGCCGGAATCCGGGGGAAATCACCTTCGTCCCCGGATTCCGCTTCGCTGCATTCGGGCTACGCCACTGGTGGGCACATCCCGATGATGGGTCGTTGGACGGGCCCTGGTTACTCGTAGCCCGGATGAAGGCCACTGGCCGGAATCCGGGAATATCGCCAGCCGTCCCGGATTCCGCTTCGCTGCATCCGGGCTACGCCACTACGTCACTGTTTTGGTGACGAATCCCAGGCTAGGAGTCTTTGGTCCATTCCTGCAGCGCCTCGATCAGCTGTTTCGCCTGGTCGGGGCTCGAGATATTGAACTTTGATTTTTGCTGGTACTCGCCGTTGCGCTTCTGGTAGCGGCGGATCGAGTACTTGTCCTTGCCGTACTCGCCCTTGGCATTGTTCCATTCCTGGTAGCGGTACAGGATGGTGGTCCAGGCGCCCTTGGACAGGATGCGCTTGTCCAGTTCCTTGACGATATCGACACCGCCCTCGCTGTAGTTGATGGTCAGTTCATCGGGTGTGCTGGCCACGGGGAACTCCTGCTATTGCTGAATAATCGGTGGCGGACCATAGCATCCGGAGCAGATGCCTGTCATCCGCTGGCACCGTTGCGCAACAGGAATTTCTCCACCTCCCGCAGGCCCTGCTGGCGCACCAGGTCCAGCGCGCTTTTACCGGCACTGTTGCGGATATTGACGTCGGCTCCATACTCGACCAGGTGGTGGATCAGGCGGTGGTTACCCTGGGCCGCGGCGATCAGCAGGGGCGTATTGCCTTCGCTATCACGGGCATCCATGTCGGCACCACGCTGCCTGAGAAAGCGCACCACGTCGCGGTCGGTCAGTCCGGCCCGTGCGCTCATCAGCAACAGGCGGGAGGGGTCGAAGCGTGCGCCTGCCTTGATCAGGACGGCGGCGGTCTTGGTGCGGCCGTTGAGGACCGCCAGTTCCAGGGGCGTTCTGCCCCTGCTGTCTTTCGGATCCAGGCTGACCTTCTGTTTCAGAAGCATCTTGAGCAAGACGGTGCGTCCCAGGCGGGCCGCCTCGTGCAGGGGATAGCGCCCGTTGGGCAGGGGTGCATCGATATCGCTTCCCCAGTGGATATGGCGCTCGAGCTGATCGATATCACCCCGTTGCACGGCGGTGTACAGGGATACCGTCGGCTTGTCCGGTCCGCTGCAGCCGGCGGCAAGCAAGCCGGCAAGGACCAGTAACAGGCTGAAAAACAACTTGGAACAGAGGCGGTGCATGCAGGTATTACCGGGTTGATTACGATACCACTTTAATGACGATACCACTTTGACGATATGATAGACGCAGTTCGATCAAGGGGTACTTCTGTGGGGCTGTTGGGCAAACTGTTTTTGACGATCGCGGTCATCGCTGCGGTTCTGATATATCTGCGTTACCGGCAACAGGCATCTCCGCCGCCGCCACGGCCCGCGCCGCGGGTGGTCAACGAGCCGCCGCCGGGCCGTTCCACCATCGGTTGGCTGGCGAGTGCGGTGATCGTGGTTCTCATCCTTGCCTCGGGGGGCTGGTTGTACCGCAGCTGGCAGGAGATGAACGAGGTCCTGTACGTCCGCGTGGTGGATGCGGGGACCGGCCATGCGCAGCAGTATCGCGCCTATCGCGGGGATATCGATGATCGCGAGTTCGTCACCACCGACGGGACCCGGGTACGCCTGGCCGAGACCGAGCGCGTGGAGATCAGTACGGTTCCACCGGCCCGAAATTGAAGGCCACCGAGAGTCGGCGCCGACCGCTGCGGTTTTCCTCCACCGCATGCGCCAGCTGCGGCGGGAAGAACACGAAGCGACCGGCCTGCGGTGTGATGTGTATGGGCGCCGGCTGTGGGTAGATCAGCAGGTCGCCGCAGCCCGTGGCTACCTCGAGGTAATAGACGCAGGACAACAGTTCGTCGTCCTCCTCATGGGTGTGGCGTGCGGTGCGATCGCCAGGCTGCATCACGTTGAACCAGAACCCGAGTTTCAGGCCGTCGCGCCCTAGGATCTGTCGTGCAGCGTCGAGCGCCGCTTGGCACAGGGGGTCGACCTCCGGGATTGCCGCGCGCTCGATATAGGTGTTTTCGAAGCGGCCCAGTTCGTAATGGGATCGGCGTACATGGGGGTCGTCGATCTCGCGTTCGAAGGCGTCCAGCAGGGTCTGGTCGATGGGCTCGTGACCGGGCAGGGTGGCGAAGTGGAGCGGCGGTTGGTGGAGTAGGGACAGCATGGCTCGGAACTCTGTTTACAGCGGGTCCCTATTTTCCCCCGGCGCACAGATAAAGAAAACCCGGTAGCGGGTACCGGGTCAAGGACGAGTTGGTTGTCGTCGTCGCTGAGGAGGAATGAATTCTCAGGTAAGGGGTGGGCGCAGCAGGCTGTCGACCTGTGCCTGGCCGATGCCGGCATGTGCGCCAACGGCGGCGGCAGGCTGCTCCTGCATCTGGCTTTGCAGGCGTTGCAGGGCGCCGAGCGCATCGGCTGCATTGCCGATACGTTCGCTCAGGGGGCGTTCCAGCCGTTCGGGCCCTCCGCTGGCCAGGGTCACGGAATCGGAGGGTGCGCTGGTCTCGCGCTGTTCCTCGCCTGCCGCACTCGAGGATGTCCTTTTTCCGCCACGCTCGCTGGCCTATGCGCTTACATGTGCCGGAATTTTGTCGCCAATACTCAGGTGTGCCACGATGTGCCTCCGTTTCGTCAGAAGATCGGCGTTTTTCAGCCTTTGCAATCCATGCAGCAGGAAACGTGCCAGGAACAATTGCGGCGCTGACTGGACTAAACTGCCATGATGACAACCTTACCTGTTCATATTGCCGTTCCTGGTGGCGGCCGGGCGGTGCGATATCTCCTCGTGGCATGGGCCTGGCTGCTGTTGGGCCTGCCGACCTCAGCGGCGTCCGCCGCCGAGGAGCTGCACTACCGGGTGAGCTACCGTGGCATATTCTCCGCGGGCGCCGAGGTATCCATTGCGGACGTGGTATTGCGGACCCGCACCCCGGCCGCGCAGTCGCCCTATGCGGAATCGGAACTGGTGGCCAGTTCCGAGGCCTATGCGCACGTCGAGTCGATCTATCCCATCCGTTACCGTTTTCGTTCCTGGTACTGGCGCGATCGTTCCGCGGTCCTGGCCTCGGAGTATTTCGAGTACGGTGACCCCAGGGATACCGAGCACAAGCTGATCTACCTGGACCGACCGGGCAAGCCGTTCGTTTCACGTCCTGTCTCGCGTGAGGCGCCGCTGGATATCCCGGTGCTGCGCTCGGGGGCCTATGAGCCAGTGGCGGCGAAGGGGGAGCGCCGGGCCTTCGACCGGCTGGGCCTGTTGCAGCGTATACGGGGTAGCGATCTGCACCCGGGGGCGGTTGTCGAATCGGTGGTCTCCAACGGTAGCCGAATGCTGCGCCACCGGGTCAAGGTGGAGAAGGCGATGCCCCTCAGGGTGGCGGGCCGGGAATGGTCGGCCCTGAAGCTGCGCTTCGATGGCCTGGAAACCGATGCGCACGGTAACCAGAAGCACAGTCACCGGCCGGTCTATATCTGGGTGAGCGCGGACCCCTCGCATATCCCGCTTCTGGCCGAGAGCCGGCATGCCCTGGGGCGCCTCCGGGTCGAGCTGGTCCCTTCGCGGCCGTCAGCGACCGAGCTGGCGCTGCGTGCAGAGTAACGCATCCTCAACTGCCGTGAGCCCCTGGCCATACCCCCGATCATGGAAAGCCCACGGGCGGGTTCACACCTGGCCCGATGAACAATGCGTTTCAAACCGCCAGGGACGCCAAGTTACGCAAAGGCTCCCTGTAAATCTCCACTGTCAGATCAACCACGAAGAGCACAAAGGACACGAAGAGGATCGATGAAAGTGTCGGCAAGACGAGCTGGCAACGTACTTTGTGTCCTTCGTGTTCTTTGTGGTTGAGCGTTTTCCACACTAATCATCTTCCGGCTCTGTCAGTTCGAGGTGTGAGATGTCGGGAACGGGCTTCGCTGGGCGTGTGTCGACGCAGTCCTCCAACGAGAAGGCGTGGGCCTCGCTCATGCTGATGCCCTCGAGGTCGAACTCCCGGGGTGGCGGGAGCGGCCTGTCATCGATGATCACCCCGGGGGCATCGAGTTCCATCCAGCTGGTGTCGCCGATGGCGCGTGGCTCGACCTGCGGTGCGCAGTCCTCCAGCGAGCCGGTCCGGGGTGGCAGCAATTCCATGTCGTCATCGTCCGTGTCCGGTGCGCCTGCTGCGGCCTGTTGTGGTTTGGGCTGTGCCGCCTGGGGTGGCGGGGCGCCTTGCGGGACGATATCGATGAGCGCGCCGGCCTCGCGGAAGGCCTCCCGGTAGCGGCTGGCCTTGTCCACGTCCACGCCGGCCTTGATGCGAACCGACTTGCCACTGAAGAGTTTTTCCAGCGCCGGCCCCTGCAGTTGGAACAGGGTGCCGATCCGGGAGCGGACCTCGGCGGGCGAGGCATCGGGCAGCAGTTGCCCCGAGAAATAGATATCAAAGTGTTGCATATTCCAGGCTATTTCGATCCGGCTGTCCCGGTGGCGGACGATGTTCGTCCCGTCTTGTTGGCCAGGGCGAGCAGGTTGACGATCACCTGGCCGTCCATGGGGCTCAACAGGTGCCCCTGGGCCATAGTATAGGCCCTGGCCCGCTTGCCGATGGCCGGCACCCGTCGCATGTCTTGGCTGAACGGTGGCACCATGCGGTCGCCGGGCATGTAGAAGGTGCCACTGCGAATGATGCTGATGTAATCGATGTCGGGGTGCGGCTGGCCATTCAGCCAGTACAGCAGGTTGCCCGGGCGGGGCGGCATCAGGTCGTGCAATACGCCCCGGCTGGCCTTTAGGGTGTGGTAGAGCCAGCTGCCGAGACGTCGCTTGACCTCCCAGCGCCTGAGGGTGCTGAACGGCGGCAGACCGCCGGTATCCACCGCGTCCAGGGCCTGCAGGGCACGCCAGGTCCCCAGATGCGGGGCGGCGATGGTGATCAGGCGGACGACGCCAGCGGGATGCTGACGCACCAGGGTCATGCGCGCTATTACACCACCGGCCGAATGGCCGATTAGGGTGATGTCCTCATCCGGGCGGCGCTTGCGTACATCACGCAGGTAGGCGGCCAGCCAGTCCGCCTGCAGGACGATCGGGGCAGTCGAGGGCNGGTTGACCGTGTATACGGCATTCTTGCCATGCCGGCCGGTGGGACGGAAAACGACGCCTCCCTGTGAGGGATAATAGGTCCCGGTCAGGGGATAGCCGTTGCGCTCCAGGGTCTCGATGACCCCGCTCTCCAGCCATGAGCGGTCGCTACCGAGATAGCCATGCACTAGCACCAGCACATCGGCATGGACAGGGAGCGTGGTCGCCAGCAGCAGAAGAAGGCCGGTCAGGGTGCTTTTCATTCGATGGGTACCTCGATAAGACTGCAGAGGGTGAATGTTCCCGATTATAGAGCCCCGTCGGACTGCTCCGGGACATCGGGATCCGGCCCCAGGTAGCTCGCCTGCCATGCCAGGTAGTGTTTCTGAACCGTCTCGCAATAGGACTCGACCGAGTCGAATTGGTTCGGGTCGAAGGCGTCGAAGAGGTGGTAATCGGCGCTTGGCGCATGGGCGCGCATGATCTGCCACAGCTTCAGTGGCAGGGGCTGGCGGTGCCAGAAGAAGTCCTGTTGCGGTTCGTAGTGGATGAAGATCGGCACGATCGGGATACCGGTCTGCAGCGAGATACGGAAGACGCCATGGCGAAAGGGGTGCACGCGCATGCCCTTGACGCCGCCCTCAGGGTAGAGGGCGACGCTGCGCCCCCTGCCCAATGCCTGTGCGATCTGCTGTGCCGCCTGCTGCCTCGATGCCTTCGAGTCGCGTCGTACATAGAGGGTGCCTGCCGCCGCGCTGATGCGCCCTACCAGGAACCAGTGGCGTACCTCGTGCTTGGCCAGGTTGTCCACATCGAACAGTGCCGGTATGCCGACATCCTCGAACGCGGACGGATGGTTGGCGATCAGCAGGAAGGTCCCCGGCAACGGGCGGCGGTTGTGTGCCCGCAGCTGCAGGCGAACCCCCAGGGCGTGTACCCAGGTTCGGCACCAGGGCCGGAACAATGCCCGGTACAGCGGGCGCGGCATGGGCAGGAAGGACAGGAGATACAGCAGCAGGGTGTAGGGGATCAGCAGGGCCCAGCCGGCCAGCATGCGCAGGATGCGGGAGAGACCGGCCATTGCCCGGCGTGCTCAGGTACTCTCGAGCAGTTGCAGAACCTGGTGCTGGCTCTTGGCGCCGATGTTGACCTCCGCAATACGTCCGTCGCGGACCAGGAGCAGCGTGGGGGTGGCGCGGATGCCCAGCTCCTGCGCGACCTCTATCTGATCCGGCAGAACCAGCTTGATGATGGGCTTTCCGGCCTTGCACAGTTCATCGATGAGGGGCGTCATCGTCTTGCAGGGTCCGCAGCGAGGGCTGTAGCAGTAGATCAGGGCGCGGTCCAGGTGTCTCGCAAGCTCTGGCAGGCGGGAGGCGAGGTCACCGATTTCACGTCCCTTCACTTTTCGGCTGGTGAACGACAGGTAGCCCATGTACCCGATCCATGCCAGCACCAGGGCGATCACCACCGAAACGGTCAGGTTCATACCTTGTCTCCTTCAACCACTATGGAAATTAAAGAGCATTTCGCCCTCGAAGGACATTAGGGCTTTTACCGGGGTTCAAGAAAGGATGTGACAGGCCGCTAACGGCAACGAGAGTGGTTTTGGAGTTTCCCTGCATGATGATTCCTGCAGCCTGGCAGATGCCACTGGCGGTTGTCGGCCTGGTCTTGAGCGCTTTGCTTGCCGCTGCCCTGGTGAGGCGTTACCAGGAGTACAAGGCCTATCAGCGTGCCCGGCTGAGGCAGATGGCGGGCCAGGTTGACGCCCTGGAGCAGGCCATGGAGCAGCTGTCGCGCATCCCCTTGTCGCAGCCCCTGTGGTCCGCGGTCCGCGGTCCGCGGTCCGCGGTGCGATGGTTCGTGGCGGATCGCTACCTGGCCATGCGCCGGCTGCATCGGGCCTACCCGGACATCGACCGGCGGCTGGAACAGGCCCGCGCGCGGATCGACAGCGATGGCGGCATGAGCAGCGGACGGGTGCCGGGGGTCAGTGATCCGTCGGAATTTGCCCGCCTCAACAGCGCGCTGGATGTGTTGATTGGGGTGCTGGGCAACAGGGGGCTGTCCGCCGGGAAAGGCGTGGAGTGCCTGCAGTGGCTGCAGGAGGCACGTGAACGACGCGCGGAGCTGAATGCCCGCTATTTCATTGTGCGTGCCCACCGGGCGCAGGCGGAGGGCGATGTAAAAACGGCCCGCAGCCTGCTGCATTCGGTGCTGACGCAACTTTACCAGCAGGGGCCGGATACGGAATTCGTCCGCGAACTGTATCGCGAGATCGAGGACATGTATTCCCGGGTTCTGAAAGGGCAGCCCCTGCTCGATGAGGCCGAGGCGTCCGCCGATCAGAGCTTGAACAGCTCCTCGGCCGCCTGACGCAGGGCCTCGTCGTCACCATCCGCTGCCGCGTCCTGGCAGCGGCCCTCGAAATAGCCACAGAAATTGGCGCGCGTCTTGTCCGCAACCGGATCGGCAACCGGTTCGACGCAGGCATTCGGACGTGCCGGATCGTGGTAACGGCAGTTGCGGCACACGTGGGTCTGGCGGCCGCAGGCCGGGCAGGTGGACTCGCGCGCGTAGTCGCGTTCCTCCAACGTGGCTCCGCAGTGCCAGCAGTTGCCGCGCATGTTGTAGCTCATGGTCGTCTCCGGGGGGTGCTAAGACGAAATTAAAGCATATCGGCAGCCGGCCGATAAGGTCAGTCAAAGGAGGTGTGAATTGATCGGCACGCTTGAAATAAATCTGGCCGGACGCATTATGCTGGGCGCGTCGCGACATGGTTTGGTGGATCCTGAGCGGATCCACGTGTTCGTGCGCGCCATCGTGGATGTAATCGATCACGAGTATCCGTACGGGCGTCCCGGCCTGGTAACCCTCGAGCCCCTGATCACGGAGCAACTGAATCTTCTCGAGGCATCGCTTGTGGATGCGCGCATGCGCCGTGAATGCAGTGGTTGCGATGTCGTGCAGATTCCTGACCAACCATCCTCGGGCGACGATGAAACGCCGCTGGAGGAGAAACCGCGGCGTGTGCGCACTCTGCAGGGCAGGGGGCACACGGTAGAGGCAAAGGCCATGGAGGAAAAGCTCCGGGACCAGCGCGCGCCGGTGCAGGAGTTGTTGCGTAAGGACTGTGTGAACATGGGGTTGCTCAACCAGAAGCAGGCGGAGAAGATGGTGCGCAGCATGGTGGGCAAGCCCCCGGAAGAGGGCGAGGCCCTGGTAGTGGCGCAGTTGCGCCAGATCCTGCAGGACCAGGTCAAGGGTATCATCCGCCGTCTCAAGGGCGGTCCCTGGGCAACCCCGCAGGTGCAGGAGGACATGCGTCAGGATATCCATAACGCCCGCTCGGTGCGCAGTATCCTGATGCTGGCCCAGCAGATCGTGAAGGAGCGCCGTGCCTGGGAGAATCAGCACGGAAAGTCGGGTCTGTTCGGCGGCCTGTTTGGTTCGCGTCGGGGACTGGGGGCATAATGCCCGGCATGCCCTTCCTGCTCGATCCCCGACTCGAAAAAGACACCCTTTCCGTATGTGAGTTCGAACTGTGCCGGGTGCTGTTGATGAACGACCGTCGCTACCCCTGGCTCATCCTGGTGCCGCGCCTGTACGGTGCGGTCGAACTCACCGATCTGAGTGAGCGGGATGCGGATCGCCTGTGGGATGAATCCCTGCATACCTGTAGGACCCTGAAGGCGGCCTATCCGCGCGGCAAGCTGAATGTTGGCACCCTTGGAACCGTGGTCTCACAGCTGCACCTGCACCACGTGGTGCGACATGAGGGGGATGCTGCCTGGCCTGGGCCCGTGTCTGAGGCTGATCCTTATGAGGAAAAACAGGGGCGGGAACTGGCTGGCCGTCTCGCGGGCCTACTCGAGGGGTAGCGGTACACGCCCGGCAATCAGTGCTTCCTTCTGGCTGCGGCGCAGACGTTTTACGCGGTATTCGACCTGTTGGGCCGTCGAGCGGTCGCCGATCTCGTGTGAGTAGACCAGTTCCAGCGATGCCTGGCCGCGCAATCGCTTTGCCCCGCGGTTGTTGCGGTGTTGCTCGAGGCGCCGTGCCACGTCGGTACTGATGCCGGTGTACAGGCTGCCGTCAGCGCAGCGGATGAGATACAGATGCCAGCTTGGTGTGTCGTTCATGAATCCTTGTCGAAAGTGACGTCCAGGTAGCCGGGTTGTATGGCGGTTTCCAGGGCCTGCGCGGCAGCCAATAGCTCATCATAACGAACCCGGTGCTGATGCAGCTTCTTGATCTCGGTATCGTCCGGCATCTGTCCCGGCTCCACTGAGCCGGCGATCTCCAGGAAGGCCGTCAAATAATTGCCCCTGGCCTGCGCCACCAAGTGCTGCATGGGCTCCAGGTCCTCCAGTGACAGTTCGTCGATCAGGGGATTGAGTGTTTCCCGGTTGATTTCGCGCATATGCTGCTCGAAGGCGAGGCGCAGGCGGCTGATCTCGGTATCCATGGCGTTTTCCGTCAAAACTGGGCTTCAACGATTGTAGCGGCTGCCGGACTCAGGACTTTAGGGAAGCTCTGATCAATTCGTAACACGGCATCTTGCGGCGCAAAATCGCCCATTTCCACGTTGCGGATCGCGGCTTTGGCATCCTGCGTCGCCCTAACCCGAATATTTCACAAATAAAAAGGGCAAAACCCGTGTAGTTCGTTAAAATTCAGTTGGTTACACTGGATCCGAACAAGGTTTTGCCCGTGACAAAAT
>JAKRWE010000106.1 GCA_024712425.1 Chromatiales bacterium | reverse complement strand
GGTGTGCCTGCAGCCTAGAAAATAGCCCTTCACGAGCCTTTCCACGTCCCGTTCGAGGCACCACATCTTCCATCCACTGACCGCCCGGAAAAGCGAGAAGCGGATGAAATATTCGGGCTAGTCTCGAAGCCAGGCAAGCCAGACCGATGCAAGGAAAGTTGATGAGTCTCAAACACACTCCCCTGACAGCCATCCCGATTGCCGCGTTCCTGTTGGCAGGATCCGCGTTGTACGCCTCCTGCGTGGTAGCCGATCAGGTCATCGAGGAGGGGACGGGGGCTCAGGACGAGATACTGATCGAGGACGAGGCGCCGGCGCAGGAGAATGCAGTCACCGGCGCGGAAGATGAGTTGGTCATCGAGGAGGCGCCCGCTGCGGAGGATGGGATATCCATCGAAGAGGAAGCGCAGGGTGCCGAAGGCGAACTGGTCATCGATGGGGGCGATGACACGGCGCTGCCGTCGATGGCGGGGGAAGCGGAGAGCGGTCTGCGTTTCACGCTCGATGATGTGCGCCTGGAATACGGCCACCAAGTACGGGACGGGTCCGTGGCGGAGCGGGAACTCTATGGCAAGTTTGCCGCCTCGCTGAACTGGCGCCCGCAACCGCAATGGGAATTGCAGCTCAGCGGCCGCCTGGACGGTTACGATCAGGATGGTCAACGTGAATGGTCCGAATTGCGTGCGGATTATGGCGACAGCTATGTCCGCTACCGGGACGACAGGGTCCGTCTGACCGTTGGCGCCCAGACGGTCATCTGGGGAAGGATGGATGAGGTGCCGCTTTCCGATCGCGTCAGTACGGCAGACCTGACCCGCCTGGTGCTGGACAAGCTTGAGGATCGCAGGCGGGCCAATCCGATGGTGCGCGCGGAAATGAATGTGGGCGAAGGGAAACTGGATGTCGTATGGCTGGCCGACTTCCGCCCGGCAGAGCTGCCGGACAAGGACAGCATCTGGTACCCCATCGACCGGGTGAACGGTCGCATTATCGGGGTGTCCCGCACCGATATCGCGCCAGCCGCGGTCAAGGCCGCCGGTATTGTCGAGGACGAGCCCGATGGCGATGGCGGTTTCGGCGTCCGCTACACGGACAGCCCGTTCTTCGGGGACATCGGGATCACCGTCGCCAACACCCGCCGGTTCATTCCCTATTACCGGGTTTCCGGAGCCAACTTCAGAACGGTCTATCCGCGCAGCTGGGCCTTCGGTGCGGACACGGCCGTGGACGCGATGGGCGCGACCTGGCGGGCAGAGGTGGTCTACAGCACGGACAACCCGGTTACCCGGCGTGATGCGACCTTCAGCTACACCACCACCGAGGGTATCGACTGGGGGTTCGGGGTCGAGATGCATCCCGGCGATGGTGATGCCCGTGTAAACCTGCAATTGATCGGGACCAACCTGACCGATCCACCGGCGGTGCTGGACCGTACGGAGGCCTACAATCTGAATGGTGAAATCGAGTTGCCTTTCGACCGCGAGCGCTGGAAGGCCTCGTTCGATTTCTCGATCGGCCTGGACAAGCGGGATCTGTTCCTGAATCCGGAGATCGCGTTCCTGGGCTGGGAGCCACACGAGTTCTATCTGGCACTGAATTATTTTGCCGGTGAGGAGCAAACCCTGGGCGGTTTCCACAAGGATCACTCTTCCATCAATCTTGGCTGGCGGGCCAAATTCTGAGGGCCGCGCCCATGGATGAAGTGTGACTGACGAATCATCGGCCCCTTCCCGTCTCGAGAATTCGCCGTGCCCGGCGGCGATCGCGCACGAGGGCTTTTTTGTCTGCGCCAACCCGGCCTTCCTGTCTCGCCTTGGTTACGCCAGTCTGGAGGATCTGCAGTCGGTACCGATGCTCGATCTGGTTGCTGAGAGCGATCACGAGCGCCTGCGGGATCACCTGGATGCGGCCAAGGGGGCGGCCGGTACCGACAAGCGTCACCCGGAAGCGCGTCTGACTCTGCTGCGTGCCGACGAATTGCCGCTTCAGGTGCACAGCACGGCTTTTCGTACGCGCTATGGCGGCGAGGACTGCGTTCAGATCAATCTCTCGGGTCCCGAGGACGAGGGTCTGTCGGGCGCGATAAAACGGCTGCCGTGGCGGCAGTACCTGAGCGTCGTATTCCTGGTGCTGTTCACCGTGCTGCCGTCGACCCTGTTGCTCAAGCTCGATATCGACAATGCGCCAGCGGTCTATTTGCCGGACGACCAGCCCGCGAACGTGGTTGACCGTGCGCTGCACAAGCGCTTCCCCAATGACCAGGTCTTCGTGCTGCTGTTCGAGGGCGTGGCCTTGTACTCGGATGGTTTTTTGCGCGCGTACGACGCGGTCGCACGGGAGCTGGAGGGTCTGAAGTCGATCAACGAGGTCCGCTCGCTGACCCTGCAGGATCACATTACCGGAACCGAGGACGAGTTCATCGTCCAGCCGTTGATCGATATGCGCAAGCTCGCGCAGAGCCAGCCGCCCGAACGCAGGAAGCGTGTGCTCGACGACCGTTTCAGTCGTGGCGCCCTGGTGGCGCGTGACGGTTCCGCCGTGGCGATGGTGGTGATCCCGGCCAGGACGGGTAACAGCCTGGAGCGGCTGGCGCTGGAATCCCGGATCCTGCAGGTGGTGGATTCGCACCAGTTACGAGGCTATCTGACCGCCGTGGCCGGCGAGATCCCGGTCGACGTGGCGGAGTTGCGCTCGATGCTGCGCGACAACATGATCTTCATCCCCGCCACAGTATTTGTCGAATTGCTGCTGATATGGTGGCTTTTCCGGCGCTGGCTGGCGGTCATGCTGGCCGGTGTGGCGATCGGAGTGGTGGTCAATACGACCATGGCGATCTACGTGCTGTTCGATCAGCCGTTTGCCCTGGTGACCACCATCATCCCTCCACTGCTGTCGGCGTTGACGGTGGCCGGCCTGGTGCACCTGTTCAACGCATTGTTCCTGTATTCCCGGTTGGGCCTGTCCGGTGCTGAGCGGGTGTACAAGGCCGTTGCGGATGTGGAGCTGCCTGCCCGTTACGCGGCCCTCACAACGGCGGCGGGTCTGGCCTCGCTGGCGACCAGTGACATCCTCCCCATCCGCGTGCTGGGGCTGGTCTCGGCCGTCGGTGTGCTGCTGGCTTACCTCGTTGTTTTCCGCGTGTTGCCCAATGTCATCACGCGCTGGGACCATCGGCCCTGGCCGCGGGTCAGAGGAAGCGCTTATCTGATTGACCGCACAGTGGCGGTACTCTATCGAACCGGGCTACGTTATCCGCTGGCGGTGATCGGCGCGGTTACCCTGCTGTTGGCCATCGGCGCCCCTCAGATCGGCAGGGTGGTGGTGGAGACCAACCTGCAGGAGTTCTTTGATCCGGGGCACCCCATACGGCAGGCGACCCGGCATATCGATGAGAAGCTGGTCGGCACCATGCCGTTGGCGGTGACCTTCGACAGCGACCGGCGTGATGGACTCAAGGATCCGGAAAAGCTGGCGCTGATCCGTGATTTCCAGGCGTGGCTGGAACAGCAGCCGGAGGTCGATCGTGCGCTCAGTCTGGTGGATTTCATCGAGGAGATGAACTGGGGCTTCCATGCGGAGGATCCGACGTTTCGCCGGCTGCCGGACAGCGAGGCGCTGATCAGCCAGTATCTGTTCATCTACGACGGTGACGATCTGTATGACGTGGTGGACCGGGATTTCCAGCACGCCCAGATGGTGGTCAACCTCAATGTGCACAGTGCCAACGAGATTTCCGCTGTGCAGGACCGGATCCGGGGGTATCTGGCCACCCATGTCGGCGATCGCCTGCACTGGGATATCGCAGGCATGGCGTGCCTGTTTGCGGATATGGAGGATCTGCTCGTCTCCGGGCAGGTATACAGCCTGGTCGGGGCGCTGGCGCTGATCTTTGTGTTCATGCTGGTGCTGTTTCGCTCGCTCGGGGCGGCGGTGCTGTGCATGATTCCCAACCTCTCACCTATCCTGATCATCTTCATCATCATGGGCGCGGCAGGAATCTGGCTGGACATGGCCACGGCCATGATTGCGGGCATCGCCGTGGGGGTGGCGGTGGATGACACCATCCACGTGTTCGACGGGTTCAGGCGTCGTATCCGCGCCGGGGCCTCACCGGTGCTGGCGCTGGCCCGCACCTACCGCAGCGCGGGCCGGGCGGTTATCACCACGACCGTGATCCTGTGTGTGCAGTTTCTGGTCCTGCTGTCCTCCGATTTCGTGCCGACGCGCCATTTCGGCCTGCTGACTGCCATCGGCCTGGTTTCGGCACTGATCTTCGATCTGCTGTTGCTGCCGGCGCTGCTGATCGTCTTCTACGGTCCCAACAGTCCGCTGCGTTCCCTGGGGATGCGCTTCGGGGCCGGAAAAACCGCGGTGGCGGAAGGCGATGAGGCCGCGCCCGGGCTGGACGAGGCCCACTGGACCAGCCGGCGCAAGGCGGCCCTGGTGCACGAGATCCCGGCTGGGAGGCAGGATGCAGGCGGTGCCGCCCGTGAGTATGCGTTGCCTCAGGAACTGGTGGAGCGCTGGCTGGCCGATGCTGAGCAGGCGATAAGCGAGGCCATGGATGAGGAGCTTCAGCGCAAGAAGCGCAAGCTGCGGGTCCTGGCCAGGAGTTACCGCAAGCTCAAGGAGGAGAATGAGCGGCTGCGCGCCCGCCGCGGGCCGGAGGGGCGCTGATCGGGTACAGGCAAGGGTTTTCCCCATTGCGGCTTCTCTCAGAAGGACTATTCATTGTATTGGCTGCAATAAGCGCTGGCGCGCGGAGGAGGAGCCCATCATGTATCAGCACTGTACCGACGTAGTGATTCATATCGATGAGGATCTCAGCGACAACGAGATCCATGCACTGGAAAAAGACCTGGGCGGAATGGACGGTGTGTACAGCGCCTGTGTGCATGAGCGGGCGCGCCATTTGATGCTGGTCGATTTCAACCCGGAGGACGTACCCGCCGGCGCCCTGTTGCATGAGGTTCAGGCCCACGGCGTCCATGCCGAGTTGATCGGATTGTAGGTATTTTGTTCATTTTTCCCTCCTGAGGCGGCGCCCCGGTCATGCGAGGCGCCGCTTTTTTGATGCAAGCTATTGTTTGAGGGCGTAAAATCACGCCCCCTATATTTTTGGTGGTTGATGCGCGCATGTCGGGCAAAGTATTTATCAAGACCTTCGGATGCCAGATGAACGAGTACGACTCGCACAAGATGCGGGACGTGCTGCAGGATGCGCTTGGCCTGGGGGAGGCCGAACACCCGGAACAGGCCGATGTGCTGTTGCTGAATACCTGTTCGATTCGTGAAAAGGCGCAGGAGAAGGTGTTCTCCCAGCTGGGCCAGTGGCGCCCGTGGAAGGAGAAAAATCCGAAGCTGCTCATCGGTGTGGGGGGGTGCGTGGCGAGCCAGGAGGGCGAGGCCATTCGGGAACGGGCCCCCTTCGTCGATCTGGTATTCGGTCCGCAGACGCTGCATCGCCTGCCGCAGATGATCGAGAGCGCCCGCCGGGGGGAACCGGTGGTCGATATCAGTTTTCCCGAGATCGAAAAATTCGACTGCCTGCCGGAGCCCCGTTCGGAGGGGCCTTCCGCCTTCGTCTCGGTCATGGAGGGCTGTTCCAAGTACTGTACCTATTGCGTGGTTCCTTATACCCGCGGCACCGAGATCAGCCGCCCCTTCGACGACGTGATCGCGGAAGTCGTTCAGCTGGCTGACCAGGGGGTGCGCGAGATCAACCTGCTGGGCCAGAACGTGAATGCCTACCGCGGACAGATGCACGATGGCGAGGTGGCCGACCTTGCCCTGCTGATCAGCTATGTGGCGTCGGTGGAGGGCATCGAACGGGTCCGCTATACCACCTCGCACCCGCTCGAGTTCTCCGATTCGCTGATCGATGTATATGCGGATGTGCCGGAGCTGGTGAGTCACCTGCACCTGCCGCTACAGTCCGGCTCCGATCGTATCCTGATGCTGATGAAACGCGGCCACAGCGCCTTCGAGTACAAGCAGAAGATCCGGCGCCTGCGCGAGGCGCGGCCGGACATCAGCCTGTCATCGGATTTCATCGTGGGATTTCCAGGCGAGACGGCGCAGGACTTCGAACACACCATGCGCCTGATCGAGGAGATCGGTTTCGACCAGTCCTTCAGTTTCATCTACAGCCGTCGTCCAGGCACGCCGGCAGCCGATATGCCGGATGACGTGCCGCACGCGGTCAAGCAGGAACGCCTCGCGCGGCTGCAACACACGATCAACAACATGGCGCAGCAGATCAGCCGCAGCATGGTGGGGACGGTGCAGCGTGTGCTGGTGGACCGGCCGTCGCGCAAGGACCCGAACGAAATCGCGGGCCGTACCGAGAACAACCGCGTGGTCAATTTCGCGGGCCCGAAGGAGCTGATCGGCGGGTTTGCCGATGTACGCATTACCGAGGCCCTGCCCAATTCGCTGCGCGGTGAGCTGGTGAACACAGCCGAGGCTGTCAACGCCTGATGAAAGAACATCCCGATTCGCTGGACCTGCTGCTCGAGCCCGAGGACAACGAGCATCTGCGCAATGTGTGCGGACAGCTCGACGAGCATCTGCGTCAGGTCGAGCGCCGGCTCGGTATCGAGATCAGCAACCGCGGTAATTTCTTCCGGCTGTTCGGCGCCACGGGTGCCGTGGAGGCGGGTCGGGAGGTCCTGCAGGGGCTGTACGAGGCCAGTGCCCACGAGGCCTTGACGCCGGCCCGGGTGCACCTGTTCCTGCAGGAGTCGGGCATCGATGCGCTGCTTGCGCCTGCTGACAGCGAGGTGCCGGAAACGGTGATCAAGACCCGTCGTGGGCTGGTGCGTCCGCGCGGTCCCAATCAGGCCGGGTATCTGCACCGGGTCATCACCCATGACATCAATTTCGGGATCGGTCCGGCAGGTACCGGCAAGACTTATCTGGCGGTGGCCTGCGCGGTGGATGCCCTGGAGCGGGAGCAGGTGCGGCGTATCCTGCTGGTACGGCCTGCCGTGGAGGCGGGCGAGCGGCTGGGTTTTCTGCCGGGCGACCTGGCGCAGAAGATCGATCCCTACCTGCGGCCCCTGTACGACGCCCTGTACGAGATGCTCGGCTTCGAACGGGTCAACAAGCTGATCGAGCGCAACGTGATCGAGGTGGCCCCGCTGGCCTACATGCGCGGGCGCACCCTGAACGAGGCCTTCATCATCCTGGACGAGGCGCAGAACACCACCCCGGAACAGATGAAGATGTTCCTGACCCGCCTGGGTTTCGGCTCCACCGCGGTGATCACTGGTGATGTCACCCAGGTGGATCTGCCGCGCGGCCAGAAGTCCGGTCTGCGTCAGGCCATCGAGGTGCTGGGCGATGTGGAGGGACTGAGCTTTACCTTCTTCAATGCGCGCGATGTGGTGCGTCATTCGCTGGTGCAGAAGGTGGTGCAGGCCTACGACAGGTTCGACAAATCGTTCAAGGACAAGCCGTTGTGAACGTCGAGGTCGAGGTGCAGTGCGCCCTGGAGGCCGAGGGGCTCCCGCCGGCATCGGCGTTCCGTATCTGGTCTGCCGCGGCGCTGTCCGATTTCGAGGGCGATGCCGCGCTGGTGATCCGGATCGTCGATGAGGCGGAGAGCCGGCAACTCAATCGTGAATACCGCGGCAAGGACCGGCCGACCAATGTGCTGTCCTTTCCGTTCGAGATCCCGGCGGGCGTGCCGCCCGAGGAGGCGGGTCATCACCTGGGGGACCTGGTGATCTGCGCGCCGGTGGTCGAGCGTGAGGCGATCGAGCAGAAAAAGACACCTGCGGCGCACTGGGCGCATATGGTCGTGCACGGCATACTGCACCTGCGCGGGATGGATCACCAGGTGCCGGCCGAGGCCGAGCAAATGGAGGAGCGCGAGCGCGGGATCCTGCAGTCCCTCGGCTTCGGCGACCCCTATGACGAATAGATTTTTCACCGTTGGCCGGAAATCGCCGAGAGAGTATGAATAGCAAGGACCGAAGTCGCAGTGGTTCATTGACGGAGCGCCTACTGGAACGCCTGTTCCCGAACGCCCGCAATGAACCGGAAACCAAGGAGCAGCTGGTTGAGCTGCTGCGCCAGGCGCGCCGCAAGGCATTGTTCGACGGCGAGGCCCTGTCCATGATGGAAGGCGTGCTGCAGGTATCCGATCTGCAGGTACGCGACATCATGATCCCCCGGGCGCAGATGGTGGTGGTTGGCCGTGATGACAGCTTCGGCGAGATCCTGCCGGTGGTCGTCGACTCGGCGCATTCGCGTTTCCCTGTTATCGGCGAGGACCGGGCCGAGGTGGTGGGCACGCTGCTGGCCAAGGATCTGCTGCCCTACTGTGGCGAATCGGCGGGGCGTTTCCGCCTGCGCGATATCATCCGTTCGGCGGTCTTCGTACCGGAGAGCAAGCGGCTGGACGTGCTGCTGCGGGAATTCCGCGCCAGCCGCAACCACATGGCCATCGTGGTCGATGAATACGGCGCCGCAGCGGGGCTGATCACCATCGAGGACGTGTTGGAACAGATTGTCGGCGAGATCGAGGACGAGTACGACTTCGACGAAGGTGCCTTCATCATGCGCCGGGACGACAATCTCTACACGGCCAAGGCACATACCAGCATCGAGGACTTCAATGCCTACTTCAACGTGGACGTGCCCGACGACGACTACGATACGGTGGGTGGGCTGGTGCTCAAGGCGCTCGGTCACATGCCCAAGCGCGGCGAGTCGGTGGACGTGGCGGGTTTCTGCTTCGAGGTGGTCGGGGCCGACAGCCGCAAGATCCGCCTGCTCAATGTGCAACGGCTGGACCCGGATGCAGCGAACGACTGATGTCCCCCGCTGAGTGGCACCCGGGGTTGCGCCTGGCTGCAAGTTTCGTGCTGGGCGCGCTGATGGTGCTGGCGTTTGCGCCTTTTTCGCTGGGCCAGCTGGCGATCATCGACCTGGCAGCCTTCTTCTACCTGCTGCGGCACGCCGGGACCCCTCGGACGGCAGCCGGCCTGGGCTATGCATTCGGTCTTGGCCTGCTGGGCTTCGGGGTGTTCTGGCTGCGCATCAGCATCAACCAGTTCGGTGGCATACAGCCGCCGCTGGGGCTGCTGTTCACGCTGCTGTTCATCCTGGTCGTGGCCCTGTTCTTTGCCTTCACGGGATGGCTGGCGTTTCGCCTCGGTCGTGGGCGCAGCGAGCAAGTGTTCATGCTGCTGGTGGCTCCGCTGGCCTGGCTGGCGAGCGAGCTGCTGCGAGCCTACCTGTTCACCGGCTTTCCCTGGCTGTCGCTCGGCTACAGCCAGATCGATCTGCCGCTGGCCGGCTTTGCCCCGCTGCTGGGCGTGTTCGGTGTCGGTGCCCTGGCGGCGCTGTCCGCGGGGCTGCTGCTGTTGTGGCGTCGGGGCTGGTCGCCGCCCCTGCTGTTGGTGCTGTGGGGCGGGGGCTACGGTCTTTCCCTGGTGGAATGGACAGCCCCCCTGGGCGATCCGGTGCCGGTGGCATTGGTGCAGGGCAATGTCCGGCAGATGGACAAGTGGCGACCCAGCATGTTCGAGCTCACGCTGCAACGCTATCAGCGCCTGAGTGACCAGGCGGACCGTGCTCGGGTGGTGATCTGGCCGGAGACGGCCATCCCGGCGTTCGATGACCGGATCGAGGATGCGGTGCTGCGGCCGCTGGAAGAAAAGCTGCGTGGCCAGGGGCGGGACCTGCTGACCGGCATCGTGGCCCGCCATCCGGATGGCCGTTACTTCAATGCCATGCTGAGTTTCGGCGTGTCCGGGCGGCATGCCTACTACAAGCGTCACTTGGTCCCGTTTGGCGAGTATCTGCCGTTGGCTCCCCTGCTGGGGCCAGTGCTGGATTTCCTGCATATCCCCATGTCGGACTTCTCTCCGGGCGGCGGGCCGGCACGTCCCGTCAAGCTGGCGGGGCACTGGGTGGGCGTGGATATCTGCTACGAGGACGCCTTTGGCAACGAGGTGGCGGCAGCGCTGCCCCGGGCGGCCTTCCTGGTCAATGCCAGCAATGATGCCTGGTTCGGTGATTCCCTGGCGCCGCATCAGCACCTGCAGATCGCGCGCATGCGGGCGCTCGAGACCGGTCGATACCTGCTGCGCACGACAAATACCGGTATCTCGGCAGTGATCGGGCCGGGTGGGCGCATCCTGAAACAGGCCCCTCAGTTCCAACAGGTCGTGCTGCAGGGCAGCATCGTTCCGATGCAGGGTATGACTCCCTATGCGCGCTGGCGGGATGCGCCCCTGGTCGTTCTGGCACTGGTACTGTCGGCCCTGCTGTTACTGCGCCGTTCCCGCTACGCTGGCTCCGTCATCTAAGTTCGCAACTCTCTGAAAAGTGGGACGGGTGGTCTGTTCGGAAAAGCGCCGTGAATACATCCATGGCCGCTTACGGCTTCCTGCCTCCCGCGGCACTCGCACATCCCTGTGCATCGTAGGCTCTACGACGGCATCCCTGCCGCCGAAGTTTTCCGAGCAGACCACCCGTCCCGCCTGTATTAGATGACGTTGCCCCGCCCTGCTGGTGCCCGCAACATGCGGTAATACGGGCGATTTGGTAAAGTGGCATCGACGCGGATTCCAGGAGATCGATAAGCATGGCGCGAGAAATCATCACCACCGACCAGGCGCCTCAGGCGATTGGCACTTATTCCCAGGCCGTCAAGGTGGGCACAACCGTCTACCTGTCCGGGCAGATCCCGCTGGTGCCCGAGACCATGGCGATGGTGGAGGGTGATATTGAGGCCCGGATCAGGCGGGTCTTCGACAACCTCTCAGCCGTTGCGCGTGCGGCCGGCGGCAGCCTCGCCGATGTGGTCAAGTTGAATATCTTTCTGACCGATCTGGCAAATTTTACTACCGTGAACACGGTAATGGCGGAATATTTCACCCAGCCTTATCCTGCCCGGGCGGCCATCGGGGTTGCCTCCCTGCCGCGTGACGCAGGGGTCGAAATGGATGCCGTGATGGAACTCGACGGCTGATCGGCTGTCGCACCTGCATGGGGCCCGGCCCCGGTGGCTGTCGAATATACGGAACGTTAATATTTAGCAGGCTGTTGAAATTCGCCGCCTGAAGTGGAAGATACCGGTAAGGAAGGAAGAAGGACGAGCAGTACGATGCGTGGCCCGGATATTCAACAAGATGCCCTGTTCAGCACGGTCAGC
>JAKRWE010000105.1 GCA_024712425.1 Chromatiales bacterium | reverse complement strand
CTGCACCGGACCATCCCTGGAGATGAGGCGCCCCCTCGTCCCCTCATGACCCCGGACTCACCAAGGGGACATTTCAGCTTGGGAGAAAAGGGGACATTTTAGAATTGGGTTGACAGTGGGGCGCCGAAAAAATGCCCCGTTCCCGGCCGGGTGCACTTTGTCCAGGCTGCGTGGAGGCTATTGGTTGGCGGCCGGTGGTTGCGACTGCGGGTCCACCGGCGCCTGCGGGGCCCCATAGTAGGGTCTGTAGTAGTAGGGGGCGCCGTACCAGTAGGGTGCGTCATAGCTGTAGCCGCGCCAGTCGCCATTGCTGTCCGCATTGCCCTTGAAGTCACCCCTGGCCTTGCCGCGGCCGGTGAAGGTCATGGCAAAGGTCGCTTCCGCTTGGGCATCGGCATCGCCCGAGGCATCACCCGAACCGTCATAGCGGCCGTTGCTCTGGCTGTTGTTGTCGTTCCATCCCCAGAAGGCAGCGGCGGGGGCGGGGGCGGAAACCATTGCGGCGGTCAATGCCGCCATCGCGATAAGCCTTCTCATGATCACCTCCTGAACACAACTACCAACAAGTATAGTTCGCGGGCATAAAAAACGCCCTGTCCATTGAACCGGGCGTTCCATCCTCCTCCGGGCTTGTTCTGTGGCAAGTCTCGAAGATGGGTGCAGTATAACCCACATCAATAATGCCGCAAGTCGAAAAAGGGAATAAATATCTCAAACGGCCAAAGCCAGTGCCAGGACCTGCAGCCGGGAGCGCACCGGGTTGAGCCTCGCCAGCAGCAGACCAGAGGATCGAACAGGTCGGCCTTGACCAGCCACAGGTAGTGCAACACGCCGAGGATCGCGATGGGATAGACCAGCCGGTGCAGGCGCGACCAGTTCCGCCCCAGGCGGCGCATCATGCCACGGGTGGAGGTCAGCGCCAGCGGCACCAGCAGCAGCCAGGCTGCAAAACCCACCGTAACATAGGGACGCTTGGCGATATCGGCGAGGATATTCTGCCACAACAGCTCCTGGTCCGGCACCAGCCAGATCAGGAAGTGCAGGCTGGCATAGAAAAAGGCGAACAGCCCCGGCATGCGCCGCAGGCGCAGCGGCCAACCACTGTGCAGCAGACGCCGCAAGGGGGTCATGGCCAGGGTGAGCAGCAGAAACCGCAGCGCCCAGTCACCGGTGGAATGGGTGACCGTCTCCAGCGGGTTGGCCCCAACTCGTCCTGCCAGGCACCCCGCACGAGCATGCCGGCCGGCACCAGCGCCGAGACGAAGAGCAGCGGTTTGAAGAACCACCGAAAAATCCTGTCGCCCGCAACCATCAGAAATTCCGCCGCAGATCCATTCCCCGGTACAGGTCCGCGACCTCTTCCGCATAGCCGTTGAACAGCAGTGTGGGATGTTTGCGTGCGAACAGCCCCTCGCCGATACGCCGCTCGCGCGCCTGGCTCCAGCGCGGGTGGTCGACCTCGGGATTGACGTTGGCGTAGAAGCCGTATTCCGATGGCTGAAGGTAGTTCCAGGCGGTCACCGGCATCTTTTCGGTAAAGCTGATCCGCACGATGGACTTGATGTTCTTGAAACCGTACTTCCAGGGCACGATCAGGCGCAGCGGCGCACCGTTCTGGCCCGGCAGTTCCTTACCGTAGACCCCGGTCACCAGCAGGGTGAGCGGATGCATGGTCTCGTCCATGCGCAGCCCCTCCCGGTAGGGCCAGTCCAGCAGCGCCCGTTTCTGTCCCGGCATCTGCTCCGGGTCGTACAGGGTCTCGAAGGCCACGAAACGCGCCTTCGAGGTGGGCTTGAAGCGCGCCAGCAGACGGCTCAGCGGGAAACCGTCCCAGGGAACCACCATGCTCCAGGCCTCGACGCAGCGAAAACGGTAGATACGCTCCTCCTGCGGGATGCCACCGAGGATGTCCTCGATACCGATCTCGCCCGGCACCTCGCATTCTCCGTCCACCCTGACCGTCCATGGACGCGTCTTCAGGCTACCCGCGTTACGGGCCGGATCCCCTTTGCCGGTACCGAACTCGTAGAAGTTGTTGTAACCGGTGACGTCCTCGTAATCGGTCAGGGGCAGCCCCTTGCCGTAGGGGGTGTCACGCAGGTTCGTCAGCGGCCTGCCGCCGCCCTGTGGGTCGACCAGGGCATGCGCCGGCAGGGCGGCGCCGATACCGGCAGCGGCAGCGGCCTTGAGCAGACGCCGACGTTGGCGAAAAGCCGCCTCGGGGGTGGTGTCCGACGCTTTCAGCTCCCAGGGGCGGCGTGAACGAATCAACATGATGGGGCTCCATTGTTACGATGGCCGATGAGACCGCCTTGGAGCGCCGAATATTGCGTCAGCGACGCGGCCGGGTATCCCGAACGTACCAGAGTACCGGCAGCAGGGCGCCAAAAAAGGTGGCGATCATGGACAGATTGCCCGGACCCAGCGACTGCGCGACCAGCCAGCCGGCGCCGCCGCCCAGGACGATCGCCAGCAGCACGGTGCGGATCAGCAGGCAGACGCGACATTGGGTCATCCAAAGGTCCTCGTAGCTGCCGCACATATCCCGGAACACGAAAGAACCTGTTTGATGGCGAATTCTTCGCGGGCAAGCCCGTTCCTACAGGGCCAGCCATCAAATCCGGAATCAATAATGTGGCGGCGGTGCATCGTCCACCTCCTGCCCCACGCGATCGGACAGGTCGCGCACCTGCCCCTCGAGCTGCGCAATCCGCTCCTGCAGGCGTGCAATCAGGTCCGTGTGTGTCAGCGACTGCCGGGTCAGCTCATCGATTGCCGCGTCCTGATGGGCAATGCGTTCCTGCAGCGCAATCAGTTCCGCCTCCATGCTCAATCCACCCAGCGCCGCGCATTGCGGAACAGACGCATCCAGGCCGCGTCCTCGCCCCAGGTATCCGGATACCAGGAATTCTCCACGGCGCGAACCACCCGCTCCGGGTGCGGCATCATGATGGTGACCCGGCCATCCTCGTTACACAGTCCGGTGATGCCCTGCGGCGAACCGTTGGGATTCGCCGGGTAGCGCTGCGCCATGCTGCCGTCGTTCTCGATATAACGCAGGCCCACCAGGGACTGGACCGACTGCAGACCCGCCTCGTCCAAAAACTCGGCGCGCCCCTCGCCGTGCGCCACCGCGATCGGCATGCGGCTGCCGGCCATGCCATCGAGCAACAACGAGGGCGACTGCTGCACCTCCACCATCACGAAGCGCGCCTCGAACTGCTCGGAGCGGTTGCGCACGAAATGCGGCCAGTGTGCCGCACCCGGAATCAGCTCCTTGAGATTGGACAGCATCTGGCAGCCGTTGCAGACCCCCAGGGCAAAGGTGTCGTCGCGCTCGAAGAAGGCCTGGAACTGCTCGCGCGCGCGCGGATCGAACAGGATGGACTTGGCCCAGCCCTCGCCGGCACCCAGCACGTCGCCATAGCTGAAACCGCCACAGGCGACCAAGCCCTTGAAGTCGTCCAGGGCCGCGCGCCCGGCCAGCAGATCGGACATGTGCAGGTCCACGCACTCGAAGCCGGCCTTGTGGAAGGCCGCCGCCATCTCGAGCTGCCCGTTCACCCCCTGCTCGCGCAGGATCGCCATGCGCGGCCGCGTGGTCTCGATATAGGGTGCAGCGATATCGTCCTCGGGGTCGAAGCTCAGCGACACCGACAGCCCCGGATCGGGGATCGCTATCCGTGCGAACTCCTCGGCGGCGCAGTCCGGGTTGTCGCGCAGAGCCTGCATCTCGCGGGTCACCTCGGACCAGTACTGCTGCAGGGTCACGCGCGACGCGTCCAGGATCCCGCGACCTGCATGGCTGAACACCAGCCGCTCGTCCTCGCGCAGGCTGCCGATAACCTGCGAGCAATGTCCCAGACCCGAGCGCTCGAGCAGGGTCAGCACATCGTCGGCGTCGGCGTGCAGGACCTGTATGACCGCGCCCAGTTCTTCGTTGAACAGTACTGCGGCATCGTTGGCGGAAAGGCCGGCCAGGTCGATGTCCAGACCGGTGCGTCCGGCGAAGGCCATCTCGCACAGGGTGGCGAACAGGCCACCGTCCGAACGGTCGTGGTAGGCGAGCAGCAGGTCCTGTTCGTTGAGATCCTGGATCGCATCGAAGAAGCGCTTCAGCACGTCCGCACTGACCACATCCGGGCCCTCCTCCCCGATCTCGCTGTAGACCTGGGCCAGGGCGCTGGCGCCCAGACGGTCCCGTCCCTCGCCGAGGTCGATCAGGATCAGGTCGGTATCGCCACGGTCGGTGCGCAGCTGCGGGGTAAGGGTACGCCGCACATCGCTGACCGGCGCAAAGGCGGAGATGATCAGCGACAACGGGGAGGTCATCGCCTGCTGCCGTCCATCACGCTCCCATACGGTCTTCATGGACATGGAGTCCTTGCCGACCGGGATCGCGATCCCCAGCGCCGGACACAGCTCCATGCCCACCGCACGCACCGTGTCGAACAGGCGCGCATCCTCGCCCGGGTGCCCGGCCGCCGCCATCCAGTTGGCCGACAGGCGAATATCGCCGATCCGCTCGATACGCGCCGCCGCGATATTGGTGATCGCCTCGCCGATGGCCATGCGGCCCGAGGCGGGCGCATCCAGCAGCGCCAGCGGGGTACGCTCACCCATGCTCATGCACTCGCCGGTGTGGCCGTTGTAATCGCTCACGGTGACCGCCACGTCCGCCACCGGCACCTGCCAGGGGCCGACCATCTGGTCGCGCGCCACCATACCGGTGATCGAACGGTCACCGATGCTGATCAGGAAGGTCTTGTTGGCAACCGTCGGCAGGCGCAGCACCCGGGCCGCGGCCTCGGCGATATCGATCTGCGCGGTATCGAAGGGCTTGGCGTACGGCGCCACACGGGCCACCTTGCGCGACATCTTCGGTGGCTTGCCCAGCAGCAGCGACAGCGGCATGTCGATCGGCTGGTTGTCGAAATGCCGGTCGTGCAGGCGCAGCACCTGTTCACCGGTGGCCTCGCCCACCACGGCGTAGGGGCAGCGCTCGCGCTCGCACAGGGCCTTGAAATCGTCCAGGCGATCGGCGGCGACCGCCAGCACGTAGCGCTCCTGCGATTCGTTGCACCAGATCTCCATCGGCGACATGCCCGGGTCGTCGTTGGGCACCTCGCGCAGTTCGAACTCACCGCCGCAACCGCCATCATGGACCAGTTCCGGCAGCGCGTTGGACAGGCCGCCCGCGCCCACGTCGTGGATGAACAGAATGGGATTGGCCTCACCCTGCTGCCAGCAACGGTCGATGACCTCCTGGGCACGCCGCTCCATCTCGGGGTTGGCGCGCTGCACCGAGGCGAAATCCAGGTCCTCAGCCGAGGTACCCGATGCCATGGACGAGGCGGCGCCGCCACCGAGCCCGATCAGCATGGCCGGCCCGCCCAACACCACCAGCGGGGTGCCGGCCGGAAACGCGCCCTTGTCGACGTGTTCGGCGCGGATATTGCCCAGGCCGCCGGCGAGCATGATGGGCTTGTGGTAGCCGCGCAGCTCGTCGCCGACCTGCTGCTCGTAAGTACGAAAATAACCGCACAGGTTGGGGCGCCCGAACTCGTTGTTGAAGGCGGCGGCCCCGATCGGCCCCTCCTGCATGATCTCCAGCGCGGAGACGATCCGCTCGGGCTTGCCATAGTCCTGTTCCCAAGGCTGCTCCGCGCCCGGGATGCGCAGGTTGGAAACCGAGAAACCGCACAGGCCGGCCTTGGGCCGCGCACCGCGCCCGGTCGCGCCCTCGTCACGGATCTCGCCACCCGAGCCGGTGGCCGCGCCCGGGTCGGGCGAGATCGCGGTCGGGTGGTTGTGGGTCTCCACCTTCATCAGAATATGGATAGCCTCGTCGTGCTCGCCATAGACCCCGTCCTCCGGTGAGGGAAAGAATCGCGAGCCCTCGTGGCCGGCCATCACCGCTGCGTTGTCCCTGTAGGCGGACAGCACCCCGTCCGGCGCACACTCGGTGGTGTTGCGGATCATGGCGAACAGCGATTCCATCTTCACCTCGCCGTCGATGATCCAGTCCGCATTGAAGATCTTGTGCCGGCAGTGCTCCGAGTTGGCCTGGGCGAACATCATCAGCTCGACATCGCTGGGATTGCGCCCCAGCTCACGGAAGCTGTCCACCAGGTAATCGATCTCGTCGTCCGACAGGGCCAGGCCGAGGCGGCCGTTCGCCTCGACCAGGGCCTCGCGCCCGCCGCCGACCACGTCCACCGTGGTCAGGGGCCGTGGCTGGGCCTGTTCGAACAGCCGTTGCGCCTGCTCCGTGGCATCCAGCACCACCTCGGTCATACGGTCGTGCAACAGCGCGCACACCTGTTGGTACTGGACCGAATCCAGTTCCGGGGCCTCGATGTAATAGGCGATGCCACGCTCGATGCGGTGGATCGCCTGCAGGCCGCAGTTGTGCGCAATGTCGGTGGCCTTGGACGACCAGGGGGAGATGGTGCCAGGGCGCGGCACCACCAGCACCAGCCGGCCATGCGGCTCGTGCGCCGGCAGGGCCGACCCATAGCGCAGCAGGCGTTCGAGCACCTGGCGTTGTGCCGCGTCCAGATCGCCCTCGAGGTCGATGAAGTGCAGGTATTCGGCGTACAGCGACAGCTTGATCCCGGTGTCGTCCAGGACCCGCCGGGTCAGCTTTTGCAGACGAAAATCAGATAGCGCAGGTGCGCCACGCAGTGTGAGCATGGAAGGCCCTCGGACGGTCGATCACAGGGGCGCAATGATAACACCAGGGGTCGGAGTCGTTCGGCGCCGCCAAAGCCAGCCCCTGACCTGTTCGGAAACGACTCCCACCCCGGGACAGTGAAACGACTCAGAACAAGTCCCACGCTCACGGCTAGAGCAGTGCCTTCAGAAAAGCTCGATGTCTCCTTCGTCGTCCGCCGCCGCAGCTGCCGGCGTGGCCGATGCAACGGGTGCCGGCGCGGCCGATGCCTTCTCGTAGCCCCGCTGCGGACGCTGCGATTCGTCCCAGCCGTCCTCGCTGGTGACGAAGATCGAGATCTTGGTGCGCAGCGCCTCGCCCAGTTTGCGCAGATCATCCTCGGATACCGCGTGGGAAGCGTTGTCTTCCACCACACTCTCGTTGAGGCTGACCAGCGAGGCCACATCGGCGCTGGCCTTCTCCGCCACCACCTGTTGCTCCTGCATGGCGCCGGTGATCGCGTCGGACAGTGCCTTGATCTGGTGCACCGCGCTGGCAATAACACCGATCTGCTCGCTGGCCCGATCCATCTGCTCACGGGTATGCATGGCACTGTCACGGGTCTGGCGGATCTGTGCCACCGTCTTCTCCGACTCCACCCCGACCGAGTCGGCCAGGCCGCGGATCCTGGCGGTCGCATCCTGGGTCTGGGCGGAGAGATTGCGCACCTCGTCGGCCACCACCGCGAAGCCGCGTCCGTGTTCGCCGGCACGTGCCGCCTCGATGGCCGCGTTCAGGGCCAGCAGGTTGGTGCTCTCGGCGATATCGGTGATGGTCTGGGCGATGCCCAGGATCTCGGTGTTGACGTTGGCCAGCACGTCGATCTGGCCCGCCGCCTGGTCGGTTGCGGCCGCCAGTTCCTGCATGCTTTGCGCAGTCACCTCGACGGTTTCCAGGGAGGCGCTGGCGCTCTCCACCGCCTCGTCCACGGCGGTACTGATCTCCTGGTTCTGGCCATGTACCCGCACCCGCACCTGTTCCAGCTCGCGCACCGAATTGGCCACCGCGTTACCGTACTGATTCTGCATCTGGGATTTCTGGTGGATCATCATGTAGCCGTCGGTCAGTTCACGCGCGATGGGTCCCAAACGACTGGCCGAACGGGCAATCTCGGTGATCTGCCTGTCCGTGGTCTCGACGAAATGGTTGAAACGATCCGAGACCGTCGAGCCGATGCTGCAACGGCGCTCGAGGTGGATCCGTTCGCCCTCGCTCAGACTGGCGATGAATTCGGGCAGTTTCTCCGGCATGCGATCACGCCCAAACAGCCAGGACACCAGCAGGCCGGCCAAGGCACCCCATCCCGCCAGCAGCGCGCCAAGGATGCCGGGCTCAAACCACAGCACCGGCGTCACCGCGACGGCACACCCTCCCACAGCCCACACCGCTCGCAGCCAGGTTCTATTCATTTACTGTATGCACCAGTTACTCGACTGGGCGATGCATCGGCACGTTCACCGGTTTCTTGAGAAAAACAGCTGGAACCAGCCCGGCTTTTCAACCCGCCAGGCCCTGTGCCCTGTTAGCCTGTGACCGCAGCACCTCCTCCAGTGTCCTGGCCAGTTCCGTGGGTTCGAATTTGGGCACATAGGCATCGGCTCCAACCCCCTTGCCCAGCTCCTGGCTGGCCTCCGCCGACAGGGAGGAGTGCATCAGTACTGGAAGGCCGGCAAAACGCGGGGCCTCCTTGATACGCCGGGTCAGTACGTAGCCATCCATCTCCGGCATTTCGACATCGGTCAGCACACACTGCACCAGATCAGTTATCCGGCGCCCGCCCTGTTCCGCATGCTGTGCGATCTCATCCAACCGTTCCCAGCTTCTTTACCATTCTGGCAGGCGATATGCCGCACCCCCATCGCATCCAGGGTGCGGGTGACCTGATCCCGCGCCACCGAGGAGTCGTCTGCGAACAGGACCGTGTATTCGTCGTCTAGATGATTGAGAGATTCGAACAGGCCGGGGTCTTCACCAAATCCGGCGGTCTTGGCCAGCACCATCTCGACATCCATGATCATGACCAGCCGGTCATCCGGCAGTTCAGTTACCGCCGTGACCATACCGCCGTGTTGCTGCGCCATCATGGGCGGCGGCACCTTGACATCATCCCAGGCAATACGCTGGATATTGTCCACCGAATGCACCAGGAAACCCTGCACATGCTTGTTGTATTCGGTAATCACCAGGATATTCGGCGGCTCTTCGGCGTCCACGCCGCAAAACTGCTGCAGATTAATCACTGGCACCATAATGCCTCGCAGACTGACCATCCCTTCCACGGAAGGCGGCATATCGGGCGCGCGGGTGATCTCGGGTATAAGCATCACCTCGCGCACTTTGAAGACATTTACCCCGAAGGTCTCCTCGCGCCCCGAGTTGCGATCCTTTCCCAGGGAAAACAACAGGATCTCCAAACGGTTGGCACCCGCCAGCTGGGTGCGTTCGTCCACGGATTTAATAAAGCTTGCCGCCATCTTCTTTTCCTCGATAGTGCTTGTTCAGAAGAACATCCCGTTAAGTCGCCCGCTCACGCATGGCAGATGATCTCGGGTTGTTGTTCGGCCGAATGAGCAATGGTTTCCAATGCTTCTATTACCGACAGACTGGCCTCTTCCATCTGCCGCAGTTCGCGGGCGACCTGCTCAAAGTTCTTCGCAACATAGGCCTCTACCGCAGCCCGGCCATGCGCGTGCACGGCCTGATGCGGAACCTCCACCTCGCGATAGCCCGGCAGACGGGAGAAACAATTCACCCCCTCACCCTCGTAGTACCACTTGCCCAGGCGGCACAGGGTATGATCGACTATCGCATCCGGATCGGCTTCTTTCTGTCCACTCACCTGTCGATAGACATTGAACTTGAATACCAGATGATCCACCTTCGCTACTTCGACGAAACTGCGCAATGCGCCGGCAGATACAGTCTGTTCCGTCTGGCGTGAGGCCTCAATGATCGTACCCATCCCCGCCACCATGCGGACACCATTGTCTGTCAGTTGAGTCGAACCCTCGGCCAGCTCGTGGATACGCGAGGCCACGTCACGAGCGCCCTCCTGGATACGACCAACCTCGGCCGATATCTCCTGGGTGGCGTCCCCAGTCTTCTTGGACAGACTGCGTACCTCATCGGCCACCACTGCAAAACCCCGCCCCTGATCGCCGGCACGTGCTGCCTCGATAGCCGCATTCAGGGCCAAAAGGTTGGTCTGTTCGGAGATGCCGTTGATCAGGCTGACGATATTGCCAATCGCATCCGCGCGCTGGTTGAGCTGTTCTATATGCTCCACTGCGCTCTTCATGGAAGACTCCATGCCCCGTAGCTGTTCAACCATGCTGCTGGATCGTTGTTGCGCCGCCGCCGACTGGGCGCCGGAATCAACCGCCACATCTTTTTCTTCCTTCAAAAGCGTGGCCATGTTGGCCAGCGTCTTCTGCTGCAGACCCAGGCTATCGCCGAATGTATCCAGGCAGGCGAATACCTCCTCCAGCAGCTGCGAACGATCACGTTCGATATTCAGTTGCTGCTCCAGCGCTGCCTGGCTGGTCCGCAGCTGTTTGCATTGCTGTCGCAACGCCTCGTTCTCGGCCTCCCTGTCCGCTACCTGCTGCTCCATTGCAACGAGTTGTTGTTTGTAGCGGTTGAACCACACGTCGTTTCTCCTTATTGGTTATGACTACAATTTGAAATAACTGGTCAGCTGTAATAACCGGTCTGCCAGCTGACTGGTCTGCTCGTTTGCCTCTCGTGTCTGCTGCGCGCCGCTCGCGGTCTGCTCTGCCACCGTGGCTATATTCACCACGGAACGATTGATCTCCTCGGCCACCGCGCTTTGCTCCTCGGCAGCGGCGGCTATTTGGGTATTCATCGCCGAGATCTGCTGTACCGCATCGTCGATCGAGCGGATGATCCCATTGGCGGAAACCACCTGTTGCACCGAACGTTCAGCCTCGGACTGACTCTCGCCCATCACTGAAACGGCCTGCCGGGTACCGTTCTGAATGCGCTCGATCATGGACTGGATCTCAGCGGTGGACTCCTGAGTGCGACTGGCAAGCGTGCGCACCTCGTCCGCCACCACCGCGAAACCACGACCCTGTTCCCCGGCCCGCGCAGCTTCTATAGCGGCATTCAGCGCCAGCAGATTGGTTTGCTCGGCAATACCGCGAATCACATCCAGTATCTGGCCAATCGCTTCAGATTCCTTTTCAACCGAACGAATCGCCTCTGCACTGTCATGTACCTTGTGCGACAGACTGTCGATACGCTCCTGCACCTGGACAACCGCAAGAGCACCGGCATCCGCCTTCTCGCGCGCATCATCCGCGCCAACCGCCGCACGCACGGCGCTTTCAGAGACCTCACCTGTTAATGCCCATCTATTCTGACCCACCTATGGCCAACAATTTTGACCCACCCATCGGGGCATTCCGGGCCATGTGGCCGTACCCTTTCCGTCGTTTTTTGACACGGGCGACGGGAGGC
>JAKRWE010000104.1 GCA_024712425.1 Chromatiales bacterium | reverse complement strand
TGCCTCCCGTCGCCCGTGTCAAAAAACGACGGAAAGGGTACGGCCACATGGCCCGGAATGCCCCGATGGGTGGGTCAAAATTGTTGGCCATAGGTGGGTCAGAATAGATGGGCATTAACATCCGATCCAGGCCGAACTGGCGCGGGTGGCCGGCCTGTTCCCCAACTCGGTGGTGATGGGCTGCTCTACGGCTGGCGAGATCTATGCGGATGAGCTCCATGACGACAGCCTGGTGGTGTCGGTGGCCCGTTTCGAGCGGACACGCCTGAGGCTGGTCAGCCAGTCCATTCCCTCCATGCAGGCGTCCGCCCAAGTCGGCCGGCAGATTGCCTCCGCGCTGCTGGACGAGGAGCTGGTGGCGGTTTTCACCCTGACCGACGGCCTGCAGCTCAACGGGTCCGCCTATGTGGGCGGTCTCAACGAGGCCCTGCCGAAGGCGGTGGTCACAACTGGTGGCATGGCGGGAGACGATGAGCGCTTCCAGTCCACCTGGGTAGTGCGTGATGATGCCATCCATGCCGGTGAAGTACTGGCCTGTGGCTTCTATGGTTCTGACCTGGAGGTGTTTCACGGCAGTCGGGGCGGCTGGGACCTGCTTGGCATCGACCGCCGGGTCACCGGGGCAAAGGAAAATGTCCTGTTCTCCCTGGACGGCCGGCCGGCGCTGGCCCTGTACAAGGAATACCTTGGCGAACTGGCCGGCGATCTGCCCGGGAGCGCGCTGCTGTTTCCGCTGGCCATCCGTGATGGCGACACCGACGAGATGACCGTGCGTACGGTGCTGGCGGTGGACGAGGCATCCCAGTCCATCACCTTTGCGGGCGATATCCCCGAGGGGGCCACGGTGTGCCTGATGCGCGCCAATTTCGATCGCCTGATCGCCGGCGCGGGGCCGGCGACCGAGGACATGGGCGTGGCCGATGGCGGCGCGGGCCTGTGCGTGGCCATCAGCTGCGTGGGGCGGCGCATGGTGCTTGGTCAGCGTGCGGAAGAGGAGCTGGAGGCTGTCTGGGAGTCCCTGCCCAGGGGTAGCGTCATGACGGGTTTCTATTCCTACGGCGAGATATCGCCACTGGTGGATGCAGGGGCGGGATGCAGTCTGCACAACCAGACCATGACCCTGACACTGTTTCGCGAGGTTGTATGATACACAAGGTGCTGTTGCGCCAGCTCAGGCGGCTCGGGCTGGCACCGGATACGCCACCGGCCAAGGAGACGTGGGGGGAAGCTGCTCGAGCGCATATCCGCGGCCTATGAACAGGCGGATTCCGAACGCTACCTCATGGAACGGTCGCTGCGTATCTCCTCCAAGGAGATGTCGGATCTGTACCAACGCCAGCAGCAGCAACTGGGCGCCCGTCTGCATGCGGTGCTGCAAGCCATTCCCGACCACCTGTTCGTTCTGAATGGAGAGGGCCGTTGCCTGGAATCCCTGACTGCGCCATCCGTTGCCACGCCCTGTCTGGTTGGAAAGACCCTGAGCGAAGTGCTTCCGGCAGAGGCTGCACAACCCATCCTGTCCGCAATCGAGGCGGCTCTGGCTGGCGATGCGGAGAGGACCGTCGAGTTCACGCTCGAGAGTGGCTCGGTCGAGCGTGTCTATGAAGGGCGTCTGATCCCCTTCCGCATGCCGGAGCAGGAGGCCCTGCTGATTTTTCTGGTGCGCGACATCAGTGAACGGGTCGAGCGGGAGGGCATGACCCGTCTGCTGGATACGGTGCTGAGCCAGGCCAGCGAGGGCATCGTGATCGTGCGCGGACGGGACCGGCGGGTGCTGTATGCCAACGATGCGGTCTCCAAGGTGCTCGGGTACGAGCCGGACGAGCTGATGGCCGGCGGTGAGGGTTTCCTGCGGCACGAGCTGGATGCGGCAGTCTGCGACGAGGTTTGTACTGAGGCCCGGCGCAGGGATCATGTGCAGAAAGAATTGAGTATCCACGACCGGCATGGCGTCACGCGGCAGGTCTGGTTGAGTATCGACACCTTGCGCGACGACAGCGGAGAGGTGGAGTTCTTCGTTGCCCTGCTCAATGACCTGACCCAGCTGCATCATTCGCGCAAGCGGCTGGCCCACCAGGCCACCCATGACACGCTCACCGGACTGCCCAACCGTGAATACCTCAACGATCACCTGCAGCACGTCATGGCGCGCGTGCGGCGCCAGCATTCGCGCGGGGCGCTGCTGTTGCTGGACCTGGACCGTTTCAAGCACATCAACGACAGCCTGGGGCACACCATCGGTGACGAAGTGCTTATCGAGGCGGCGCGCCGGATCGACAATGCCTGCCGCAAGGAGGACTTCGTCGCCCGCCTCGGGGGAGATGAATTCGTGGTCGTGCCGGAGGACCTGGATGCCGATACCGATGCGGGACGGGTGGCGGAGAAGATCGTGCTCGCATTCACCGCTCCGGTGGTACTCAAGGAGGGTGGCGAACTGCACGTGACGCCGAGTATCGGTGTGCGGGTGTTTCCCGACGCCGCTGAGGAAGGCGTGACGGAACTGCTGAAACACGCCGATTCGGCCATGTATGCGGCCAAGGAGCGGGGCGGCAACTGCTTCCATTTCCATCACCCGGAGCTGACCCGCAGGGCTGTCGAGCAACTGGAGCTGGAGCGGTCCCTGCGCCGGGCCATCAATGAGGGTTGCCTGATAGTGCACTACCAGCCTCAGTACAGCGCCTACTCGCGGACCATCCGGGGCATGGAGGCATTGGTTCGCTGGCAGCTCGAGGATGGGAAGTTGCGCATGCCCGGCGAGTTTATCCCCATCGCGGAACTCAGCGGTCTGATCATGAACCTGGGCTTTCTGGTGCTGGAACAGGTGTGTCGCCAGATAGCCGCCTGGGAGGCGGCCGGGTTGCGCTATCACCTGGTGGCGATCAATGTCTCGGCGCGCCAGCTGGCCGATCCCACCTTTGCCTGGCGTTTACAGGCCTTGATCGACAAATACCAGGTGCCGCAGGGGCGCCTGGAACTCGAGGTGACCGAGAGTATCGAGGTGCCGGCGGGCAGTATCCGCATGAAGAACATCGAGCAGTTGGAGGCCAGCGGGCTGCGCCTGGCGGTGGATGACTTCGGTACAGGGCACTTCTCCCTGGTCAATCTCAAGCGTCTGCCCTTGAGCTGCATCAAGATCGACCGCTCCTTCGTGCGCGATGTCGGCCAGGACCCGGGGGACGAGGCGATCATCCGCGCCATGGTGGCGATGGCCAAGGAACTGGGTATCGACACGGTGGCCGAGGGCGTCGAGACCGAACAACAGCTGGCTTTCCTGCGCGAACTCGGCTGCGACCGGATCCAGGACTACCTGACGGGCAGGTCCATGCCGGCCGAAGAGATGACTCGCCTGTTGCGTGGATAACTATTATCGGGGGCCTGATGCCGTTCCATTGCCGCTGGCGACCTTGCTCAGCCAGGCACGGACCGTGCTGACCAGCAGGCCGTCGAGATCGGTGAAGAAGTGATCGGCTCCCGGGATCTCGCGTTGTTCGTAGCCCTTGTTGCCAGCCGCCCTGGCCGCTGCCCAGCGCGCCTCGGCTGTGAAACGGGTATTGACCAGGTCCTGCTCGCCGTACAGATCGAGCACCGGGATGCGGATCTTGCGCAACAGGGTGACGGTGTCGGTCTCCGCATACCGGTCATCGGGCGGCATGCCGACTGCGACCCACGCCCTCACGGATTTGTCGGGCTTTCCGGCAAGGTAGTTCGCGATCGTGTGGGTGGCGAAACTATGCGAGACGATTACGATGTTCTGCATGCCCTGCTGTTTTAGGTAGGCGAGTGTGGCCTCCACCCGATGCAGCGATTCAGGGATAGTGGCGACCCATTCGCTGTCGCTGGCGCCTTCGGAGGCCACCGGCAGCTGGATGGCGAGGGTGTTCCATCCATACTCGGACAACCCGGTGCGCAGGGGGTGTACCACGTCTATCCAGTCGGGATTTGCGCCGCGCCCGTGCAGGATCAGGGCCGCGCCACGAATCGGCTTGCGCTCTGTCTTGGTGTAGATGGCCAGAAACGGGTGCGAGCCGTCCTTCAGATGCATGACCTCCCCGTCCAGGATCATGCTGCTGATCTGCTCATCGATCCGCTGTTCGCGTGCCAGGTCGGCGGACTGCGCCAACAGGGGCAGGCACAGAAAGGTCCACAGCAGTACCCTTACAATGGCTGTGGCTTGCTTGTCGATGGTTGGCTGCATCCTGTGGACTTTTCCGGTAGAGTGTCGGCCTTTGATTTTTCCGGTTCGCGGTTTCCGCGTTTCCATGAAGTTTAGTACCGGTTTGCCGGTAAGGGAGCATAAAAATGGCTGATTTCCAGATTGCACCATCGATTCTGTCCGCTGATTTTGCCAAATTGGGCGAGGAGTGTGACAACGTGCTGGCCTCCGGCGCCGATATCATCCACTTCGATGTGATGGACAACCACTATGTTCCCAACCTGACCATCGGTCCGCTGGTGTGCGATGCCCTGCGCAAGCATGGCATCACGGCACCGATCGATGTGCACCTGATGGTCAACCCGGTCGATCGTATCATCCCGGACTTCGCCAAGGCCGGTGCCACCTATATCACCTTCCACCCGGAGGCCTCCGAGCACGTGTACCGCACCCTGCAGCTGATCAAGGGCGAGGGCTGCAAGGCGGGCCTGGTGTTCAATCCAGCCACCCCGCTGGACGTGCTCGAGTACACCCTGCCCAAGTGCGACATGGTGCTGCTGATGTCGGTCAACCCCGGTTTCAGTGGCCAGGCCTTCATTCCGTACGTGCTCGACAAGGCGCGCCAGGTGCGCAAGATGATCGACGACCAGGGGCTGGACTGCCGTCTGGAGATCGACGGTGGGGTCAAGGCCGACAACATCGCCGAGGTGGCCGCCGCCGGTATCGATACCTTCGTCTCCGGCTCGGGTATCTTCGGTGGGCGCAACGAGAGTGATCCCAACAAGTACGACACCATCCTCAAGCAGATGCGTGACGAGCTGGCCAAGGTCGGTAGTAAGCGAGGCGCCTAACGCGCTGTTCGCATGTAGGAGCGGGCCTGCCCGCGAAGGATCAACGCCCGGTGACAGACCGCGCAACGCTGTTCGCGGGCAAGCCCGCTCCTACGGGGCCAAACCGTAGCTTTTCCTCCGGAGCAGTAGTATGACGATTCGCAAGCCCCAGATGATCCTGATCGACGTCGACGGCACCCTGGTCGACTCGGTGCCCGATCTCGCCTGGTGCGTGGACGAGATGATGAAGACCATCGGCCGCGCGCCATGGGGTGAGGAGCGGGTGCGTGACTGGGTGGGCAACGGGGTGGAGCGCCTGGTGCGGCGCGCCCTGAGCGGTTCGCTCTATGGCGAGCCATCGGACCAGGAGTTCGAGCGGGCCTATCCGCTGTTTCTCGAGCTGTACGCAGAGAACGCCTCGAAACGCTCCTGCCTCTATCCCGGCGTGCGCGAGGGGCTCGATTACCTGAAGTCGCAGGGCTATCGCCTGGGCTGCGTGACCAACAAGGCCGCCCAGTTCACCCTTCCCCTGCTCAGGGACCTGGGCGTGCACGACGACTTCGGGATTGTCGTCTCGGGCGATACCCTGCCGGTGAAGAAGCCCGATCCGGGCCCGTTGCTGCATGCCGCGAAACACTTTGGCGTGGCGCCGGAGGATGCGCTGATGATCGGCGACTCGGTGAGTGACGTGAAGGCGGCGCGTGCGGCCGGCTTCCAGATCGTGTGCATGAGCTATGGCTACAACCACGGCGAGGATATTCGCAACCACGATCCGGATCTTGTCATCGATTCGATGGTCGAACTACAACAGCTGCTGTGAGGCGCCGGGGGCGATTGACATATGTCGTTTCCCCGCAGGCCGGGGCAGGTGGTAATATACCGCCCACCCGTGGGGCTCCGGCGCTCCGTTGGTACATTTCAAGACATAGCTACGAGGTTGATAATGATGAAGACCAAAGTTCTGGCACTTTCCCTGGGTGCGGCTGTTTTTTCGTTTGGCATGATGGGTAACGCCTTCGCCGATGGCGCTGCGCTGTTCCAGGCCAAGGGTTGTGGCGGCTGCCACGGCGCTGGCGGCAACACCCCAGTGATGCCGGTCTATCCGAAGCTGGCAGGGCAGAGCGAGCAGTACCTGCTGAACCAGATGAAGGACATCAAGTCCGGCGCCCGTGCCAACGGCCAATCCGCTGTCATGAAAGGCGTGATTGCTGGCGTATCCGATGCCGAGATGGCCGAGATCGCCAAGTACCTGGCGGCTGCCAAGTAAGCACGGCGCTCGCCGGTCGGGGCTGCCCGGCCGGCCGGGCATCAGAAACCGGACTGCCGGTAACGGCCAGTCCGGTTTTTTGTGGTCTTTGCAGGGGATTCCGGGCGATAATGCCGCCACTTTTCCGAGAGAGACCCGTTCCCATGTTTCGAGCCATCCCCCTGTTCGTCGTTCCCCTGGTGATCTACAACCTGTTGATGCTGTCGGGTGATGTGCATAGCGCACTGGCGGCCGGGCTCTTTTCAGTGCACCTGATGTCGGGCGCCACCTGGTCCTTCAGTGCGCACGATGCCTTCGTGGTGGGTGGTGTGCTGGTACTCTATTTCGAGATATTCAAGTCCACCGGCACGGACATGGCCTCGGTGCTCGACCACACCCTGTCGATGCTGGTGTTCATCGTGTTCCTGGTGGAATTCCTGGTGGTCGCTGCCTGCGGCACCTCGACCTTCTTTGCCCTGGCCCTGATGTCGTTGCTGGATGTGATCGCCGGCTTTACCGTGTCGATCGTGGCGGCGCGGCGCGATTTCGCGATCGGCAGCTCGGTTGACTGAGGCGGTTCGAACAGCACCGTAGCGGAACCAATCGGGATAGGGGCGACCAGCATAGCTGGCCGAACCCCTCCCACACCACCCGGCATGCGGGTCCGCACCGGGCGGTTCGAGAAGTTGAGGTTACCAGAGCCGGGGAACACCCAGGCGATCGAAATGGGCAATGGTCAGAACCGAGTTGAGCAGCCGGGCACTGTTACGCCACCAACAGCGCGAGTTAGCTGCAACCCTTTGGGCCACCAGTTCACACGCACCGAGGGCACGCAGTTCCCGATACATTGTCGATCCCCGTTTCCATTGCCGTAGTTGGATGGCACGTAGCCGGTGCCGCAGCCATTCACCCAGCCTGCGCCAGATGCCCGGCGTCTGCGCCAGTCGGTAGTACCCTTTCCAACCCAAGAGGTAGCTGCGCAACCGCTCAGCCACCTCCTCCATGCTACGGCCTCCCGAGCGACGGGTCAGTTGCCTGATCCGCTGCTTGAAGGTCGCCAGCGGCCTCGCCGCCACTTTACATTTCACTTCGCCACCGGGACCGACCCAGAAGCTGAAGCCGAGGAACTTGCGACCAAAGACACTCGCCACCGCACTCTTGGCCTCATTGACCTTCAAGCGCAGCCTGGCGTACAGCTTCCGCAGCAAAGCCATCACCCGTCGGCCCGCCCGACGACTGCGAACGTAAACGTTCGCATCGTCAGCGTAGCGCACGAAGCAATGCCCCCGGCTCTCCAGTTCCTGATCCACCTCATCGAGCAGCAGGTTCGCCAGCAGCGGGGACAGCGGGCCGCCTTGTGGCGTCCCCTGGTCCCGCGTCCAGGTGATCCTGCCATCCATGATCCCGCTGTTCAGATACGCCCGAACCAGCCGGGTCACCCCGGCATCGCCGATGCGTTTGTTCAGACGGTCGATCAGGATGTCGTGGTTGACCCGGTCGAAGAACTTCTCCAGGTCCACGTCCACCACGATGCGCCGGCCCTGCTGAACATAGGCCCGCGCGGCCAACACCGCGCCGTGGACCGAGCGTCCAGGCCGGAAGCCATAGCTATGCTCGCTGAAGGTGGGGTCCAGCAAGGGCTGCAATACCTGCAACAGCGCCTGCTGGATCAGTCGGTCGGTCACCGTCGGGATGCCGAGCTCGCGCTCGCCGCCGTCCGGCTTGGGGATTGTCACCCGTCGTACCGGACTGGGCCGGTACGTTCCCTGCAGCAGTGTCAACCCAATTCTAAAATGTCCCCTTTTCTCCCAAGCTGAAATGTCCCCTTGGTGAGTCCGGGGTCATGAGGGGACGAGGGGGCGCCTCATCTCCAGGGATGGTCCGGTGCAGGCCTGTGGGTCCTGCGGTTGAGTTGGATGGTCTTGGCCTTCTCGACGGTGGCGTGGATGCTTTCTCGAGGATCTCCTGCCGGAGCGCATCGGCGATCTGGTTGTTGGGGCGCCTGCCCCGGTGGCGGGAAACCAGTCCAGCCGCTCCCTCGGCCCGGTATCGGACCACCAGGCGCTTGATCTGCCGCACGCTCAAGTCCAACTGCCGTGCCGCCTCTTTCTGCCGCAACTGCCGGTCGACAACCCGCTGAACCACCCCAGCCGGTCCACCGTCTTCTGTGTCATCGCAATGGTCTCCTCTGTCACCACCCCTCCCGAAATCAAAAGGGGACATTTTAGAATTGGACAAAGGGGACATTACTGCTTTGGACTAACAACGCGTCTATGTCCTGTGTCAAGGGTATGAGGATCTCAACGACCATGACCAGCTTCGAGGTGACCCGGCGTTGCAGACAGCGACCGAGCAGGAGCAGGTATTGGGTAGCTCACCGACCTTGTGCCGTTTGGAGAACCGTATGGGCCGTGAGGCGGCGGTCGCCATTCACCATGTGCTGGTGGAGCGGTTCATCACATCCTTCGCCGGGCCACCCGAAGAGTTGATTCTCGACTTTGATGCCACCGACGACCGGGTGCACGGCCTGCAGGAAGGGCGCTTCTTCCATGGTTATTACGATGCCTACTGCTTCCTCCCGTTGTATGTCTTTTGCGGTGAGCAGCTGCTGGTCGGTTATCTGAGGCCCAGCAATGTCGACGGCGCCAAGCATACCTGGGCCATCCTGGCATTACTGGTCAAACGACTACGCCAGGCCTGGCCTGCCGTGCGGATCATTCTGCGGGCCGACTCGGGCTTCTGCCGTCACCGTGTGCCGCGCTGGTGTGCGCGCCACGGTGTGGGCTACATTGTCGGCCTGGCGCGCAATAAGCGGCTGCAGCGAATGATCGAAGAATCGTTCGTGTCAACCCAATTCTAAAATGTCCCCTTTTCTCCCAAGCTGAAATGTCCCCTTGGTGAGTCCGGGGTCATGAGGGGACGAGGGGGCGCCTCATCTCCAGGGATGGTCCGGTGCAGGCCTGTGGGTCCTGCGGTTGAGTTGGATGGTCTTGGCCTTCTCGACGGTGGCGTGGATGCTTGGTCGAGGATCTCCTGCCGGAGCGCATCGGCGATCTGGTTGTTGGGGCGCCTGCCCCGGTGGCGGGAAACCAGTCCAGCCGCTCCCTCGGCCCGGTATCGGACCACCAGGCGCTTGATCTGCCGCACGCTCAAGTCCAACTGCCGTGCCGCCTCTTTCTGCCGCAACTGCCGGTCGACAACCTGCTGAACCACCCCCAGCCGGTCCACCGTCTTCTGTGTCATCGCAATGGTCTCCTCTGTCACCACCCCTCCCGAAATCAAAAGGGGACATTTTAGAATTGGACAAAGGGGATATTACTGCTTTGGACTAACACGTTCCCTGCAGCAGTTGATCACGGATCATCGGCCAGGCACACTTGAGGTGCTCGGCGGTCCGGGCTATATCCAGACCGTCCACGCCCGCCGAGCCTTTGTTGGCCTTGACCCGTTGCCAGGCACGCTGCAGGTTCTCTCTCGTCAGGGCGGCTGCCAGCAGCCCTGACCTTGTGCTCTTGTCCTCGTGGCGCGGGCCGTCGGCTTCCTCACTGCCAGGCTGGCAACCGGCTTCACCGCTCGCTTCCCCTGACCGCTCCGCGGGTGCGGACATCTGATGCCTGGCCTTCGACATCGCCACGTGCTCAAGCACTCCTTCTCGTTCGGCCCTTCGCCTTGCGGCTACTATGGCCTCTGCTGACTTCTCGCTCCGGCATCTACCGTCACCCTTTCAGGCACAAGGCGAGATCTCCCCAGGTAAGAACGCACTCCTTCACTGCACAACCGCCGGATTTACGCCGCTCCGCCTTGATCACGAGAGCTTCGCGATTTCTTGCCCGCTCGCCCTGCTCGGCAGCGCCTTCTATCCGGTTCTTGTCCATCGGCTCGCAGCTTCGCTCCACGCTTCCTCCCCACGGTCGGTCACCCTTCCGCAGTTGCGCTTCACTTCGTTCGCTGTGATCAACTCACGGTGGGACTTACACCCACAAGAGTGCGCCCATGCTGGGCGCACAAAACAAAGGCCCGCCGTTTCGGGCGGGCCTCCGGGATTTTCCGGGCGGGGCAGTCGGCTCAGGCGACCATGGCCAGGCGCAGTTTCTTCATCGCGGCCTTCTCGATCTGGCGGATGCGTTCGGCCGAGACGCCATACTCCGCGGCCAGTTCGTGCAGGGTCTCCTTTTCCTCGTTGAGCCAGCGGCGCTGCAGGATGTCACGGCTGCGCTCGTCCAGTTCCGCCAGGGCGGCGCCCAGCTGCTCGTGTTCGTGCTCGGCCGTATCCGCGGCCTCCAGCAGGGTGGAGGGCTCTTCACGCAGGTTGGCGAGATAGGCGGCCGGGGTGAAGCTCGCGGTCTCCTCCTCGTCGCTGTCGAGCGGGTCGAAGGCCACGTCGTAATTGCTCATGCGAGCCTCCATCTCCAGCACCGTCTCGGGCTTGACGCCGAGGTCCTCGGCCACGCCCTCGATCTCCTCCTGTGAGAACCAGCCGAGGCGCTTCTTGGCGCTGCGCAGGTTGAAGAACAGCTTGCGCTGGGCCTTGGTGGTGGCCACCTTGACGATGCGCCAGTTGCGCAGGATGTACTCGTGCATCTCGGCCTTGATCCAGTGCACCGCAAAGGAGACCAGGCGCACGCCCATGCTCGGATCGAAACGGCGTACCGCCTTCATCAGGCCAACGGTGCCTTCCTGGATCAGGTCGTTCTGCGGCAGGCCGTAGCCGCTGTAGCCGCGCGCGATGCGGACCACGAAACGCAGGTGGGAGAGCACCAGCTGGCGGGCCGCTTCCAGGTCCTGGCGCTCATGCCAGCGCACGGCCAGCTCATGTTCCTGTTCCGCGCTCAGCATCGGCAGCTGGAAAGCGGCGCTGACGTACGAATCCATGCTCCCGGTGGGCAGGGCACTCGGAATCGTTGCGGTTTGCGTCATGTTCGTGAACTCCTCTTGGTACACCTGTAATTTAGCACTCACTGCTGGTGAGTGCCAGTGATATTTGGCACTCGCAGGGTGAGAGTGCTAGCCCGAATATTTCACAAATAAAAAGGGCAAAACCCGTGTAGTTCGTTAAAATTCAGTTGGTTATACTGGATCCGAACAAGGTTTTGCCCGTGACAAAATGTACCCAAGAAAGCTTTG
>JAKRWE010000103.1 GCA_024712425.1 Chromatiales bacterium | reverse complement strand
CAGCCGGTCCACCGTCTTCTGTGTCATCGCAATGGTCTCCTCTGTCACCACCCCTCCCGAAATCAAAAGGGGACATTTTAGAATTGGACAAAGGGGACATTACTGCTTTGGACTAACACGGATATCGGCGGGCTTGAGGGAAATCCCGTGCTCGGCTAAACTTGGGTCAGGCCTGTACCAGTATTGAGTCAAACGCTAATTGATTTGCATCAAACAAGCGTGATTCTATGTATCGTAATGCCGCGCCCCCCGTGTCCCCTATGCCCTATCCTGATGGTGATGGCTACAGAGCGCGCCGATCGACACCGCTAAGGAGGAACCCATGAATAAGCTCGAACAGTTGAAGTCCCAGCAGAACGATATCCGCGAGATCAGCCGCGCGCTGCGCAATCTCATGACCCCGGAGCAGCAGGCGGTGCCGACCATCGCCAAGATCACCCACGCCCTGTTGTGCGATCTGTGCGAGAAGGTCAGCGGGCACCTGGCCGAAGAACACCAGGGGGTGTTCCCTAGCCTGTTGGCGCATGGCGATCAGAAGGTACAGAACATGGTGTGGGACTTCATCAACAACGATAAGCCCCTGCACCAGGCCTTCAATCATTACAGGAGAGCCTGGTTGAAGGATTGTAACCACAAGGTCAGCCCCGCCTTCATCGAAGAGACCCAGCAGATTCTGGCTCTGTTGGAAGACCGCTTGCATCTGGAAGACACTTCGATGATCCCGCGCTTGGAGGAGGTAGGCGCTTTCGCCCACGCCTGACTCCGGTGCGCTGTCCTGGGGTCGGAGTCGTTTCCAAACAGGCCAGGAAGTGGCTTTGTCGTCGTTGAACGACTCCGACCCCTGATGTTCATGCCGTGACCCTCTCTTCGGAGCAGGGCCTTTTTTGTCCGATTGGGCATGGCGCATCAGCGGATTTTCCCGTAAGCTTTCCTCCCCAGTGCTGGGTCCCCGGGCCAGCCAGAAATGACCCGAGTTTCAGTCGCCAGAGGTGCTGTCGCTGCAGATGCCTCCGGCTTTTGGTGTGCGCACGTAAATGACCAAAGCGGCAATACTTGTTCTTGAGGACGGCAGCGTCTTTCGCGGCCAGTCCATTGGTAGTGACGGCCAGACGGTTGGCGAGGTGGTTTTCAACACCGCGATGACCGGCTATCAGGAGATTCTCACCGATCCTTCCTATTCCCGCCAGATCGTGACCCTGACCTATCCCCATATCGGGAATGTGGGGGTCAACGAGGAGGACGAGGAATCCGGCAATGTCCATGTCGCCGGCCTGGTGATCCGCGACCTGCCCCTGCTGATGAGCAATTTCAGGGCGGAGAAGCCGCTCGACGATTACCTTTCCGAACATGGCATCGTGGCGATCGCCGGCATCGACACCCGCCGCCTGACCCGCATTCTGCGCGAAAAGGGTGCCCAGAATGGCTGCATCATGGCGGGCGGGAACCTGTCCGAGGATGAGGCGCTGGCCGCGGCCCGGGCCTTCCCCGGCCTCAAGGGCATGGACCTGGCAAAGGAGGTCACCACCGAGTTCCCCTGCGAATGGGCTCAGGGCACCTGGACCCTGGAGACCGGCCTGCCCGAGGCGCCGCATCCGATCGAGGAAAAACTGCCGCTACACGTGGTGGCCTGGGACTACGGCATCAAGCGCAATATCCTGCGCATGCTGGTCGACCGGGGCTGCCGGGTGACCGTGGTGCCCGCCGAGACCCCGGCCAGCGAGGTCCTGGCCATGCAGCCGGACGGGGTCTTCCTGTCCAATGGGCCGGGTGATCCCGAGCCCTGCACCTATGCCATCGAGGCTATCCGCGAGGTGCTGGAGACCGGGCTGCCGACCTTCGGCATCTGCCTGGGGCACCAGTTGTTGGGGCTGGCCAGCGGGGCAAAGACGGTCAAGATGAAGTTTGGTCACCACGGTGCCAACCACCCGGTACAGGACCTGGCGTCCGGGCAGGTGATGATCTCCAGCCAGAACCATGGCTTCGCAGTGGACGAGGAGACTCTGCCCGGGAACCTGCAGGCCACGCACAAGTCTCTGTTCGACGGCTCGCTGCAGGGCATCCACCGCACCGATTGCCCGGCGTTCGGCTTCCAGGGGCACCCCGAGGCCAGTCCCGGGCCGCACGACGTGGCGCCGGTGTTCGACCACTTCATCGAGTTGATGAAGGCTTGAATTTTTTACCACGAAGAGCACAAAGAACACGAAGATTTGAAGGACGGTCCCAGGTCCTTTCCGGATCGCCGTCAGCAGGCGGGCCATGGATTACCGGTGAAGACAGTCGCTGGCCAACAAGATTCCTTTGTGTTCTTCGTGCCCTTTGTGGTTATACCAACTGACCTAGAAAATGCCTAAACGTACAGACATCCAGAGCATCCTCATCATCGGCGCCGGTCCCATCGTGATCGGTCAGGCTTGTGAGTTCGACTATTCCGGGGCACAGGCCTGCAAGGCGCTGCGCGAGGAGGGCTACCGGGTCATTCTGGTGAATTCCAACCCGGCGACCATCATGACCGACCCGGATATGGCGGACGCGGTCTATATCGAGCCCATTACCTGGCGCACCGTGGCCAAGATCATCGAGAAGGAGCGCCCGGATACCCTGCTGCCCACCATGGGCGGGCAGACCGCGCTCAACTGTGCCCTGGACCTGGAACGCGAAGGCGTGCTGAGGGAATTCGGCGTGGAGATGATCGGCGCCTCGCGCGAGGCCATCGACAAGGCCGAGGATCGTGACCTGTTCCGCCAGGCAATGCACAGGATCGGTCTGGACATGCCGCGTTCGGCGATTGCGCATTCGCTGGAGGGGGCGCACCAGGTGCAGGCCCAGATCGGCTTCCCGACCATCATTCGTCCCTCCTTCACCATGGGCGGCTCCGGTGGCGGTATCGCCTACAACCGCGAGGAATTCGAGGAGATCTGCGCGCGCGGCCTGGACCTGTCCCCGACCTCCGAGCTGCTGATCGAGGAGTCGATCGCCGGCTGGAAGGAATTCGAGATGGAGGTGGTGCGTGACCACCAGGACAACTGCATCATCGTCTGTTCCATCGAGAACCTCGACCCCATGGGTGTGCACACCGGTGACTCCATTACCGTCGCGCCGGCCCAGACCCTGACCGACAAGGAATACCAGATCATGCGCGATGCCTCGCTGGCGGTGCTGCGCGAGATCGGCGTGGATACCGGTGGGTCCAACGTGCAGTTCGCGATCAACCCCGACAACGGGCGCATGATCATCATCGAGATGAACCCGCGGGTGTCGCGTTCCTCGGCGCTGGCCTCCAAGGCGACCGGCTTCCCCATTGCCAAGGTCGCGGCCAAGCTGGCGGTGGGTTACACCCTGGACGAATTGCGCAACGAGATCACCGGCGGCGTCACCCCGGCCTCCTTCGAGCCGGCCATCGACTACGTGGTGACCAAGGTGCCGCGCTTCGCCTTCGAGAAGTTCCCCGAGGCGGATCCGCGCCTGACCACCCAGATGAAGTCGGTAGGTGAGGTCATGGCCATCGGTCGCACCTTCCAGGAGTCGCTGCAGAAGGCGCTGCGCGGACTCGAGACCGACAAGACCGGCCTCGACCCCATGGTGGATCTCGCGGCGGAGGGCGCCATGGAAAAGATCCACAACGAGATCGGCCAGCCCAGCGCCGAGCGCCTTTGGTATGTGGGTGATGCCTTCCGTGCCGGCATGACCCTGGACGAGGTGTTTCAGGCGACCCGGATCGATCCCTGGTTCCTGGTGCAGATCGAGGACCTGGTCTCGGAGGAGACGCGCGTACAGCACCAGGGCATGCCGGTGCTGGATGCTGCCCGTCTGTTCGAACTCAAGCGCAAGGGATTCTCCGACCAGCGACTCGCGACCCTGCTCGGGGTGGACGAGGCGGCTGTCCGCACCCTTCGGCACGAGCTGGGCATCCGGCCCGTGTACAAGCGGGTGGATACCTGTGCCGCGGAGTTTGCCTCCAGTACCGCCTACATGTATTCCACCTACGAGGAGGAGTGCGAGGCGGATCCGTCTGATCGTGACAAGATCATGGTCCTGGGCGGCGGGCCCAACCGTATCGGCCAGGGTATCGAGTTCGACTACTGCTGCTGCCACGCGGCCTTTGCCATGCGCGAGGACGGCTACGAGACCATCATGGTCAACTGCAATCCCGAGACGGTCTCGACCGACTACGACACCTCGGATCGCCTCTATTTCGAACCGCTGACCCTCGAGGACGTGCTCGAGATCATCGAGAAGGAACAGCCCAAGGGTATCATCGTACAGTACGGCGGCCAGACCCCGCTCAAACTGGCCGAGGACCTGGAGGCGGCCGGCGCGCCGATCATCGGCACCTCGCCGGATTCCATCGACCTGGCCGAGGACCGTGAGCGCTTCCAGCAGCTGGTCGAGACGCTGGGACTGAAGCAGCCGCCCAACCGCACCGCGACCAATCCCGATGAGGCGGTGGCCCTGGCCGAGGAGATTGGTTTCCCGTTGGTGGTCCGTCCCTCCTATGTGCTGGGCGGGCGCGCCATGGAGATCGTGCACGACGTGGAGGACCTGCAGCGCTACATGCGTGAGGCGGTGAGCGTGTCCAACGACTCGCCGGTGTTACTGGACCGTTTCCTCGACGATGCCATCGAGGTGGACATCGACGCCATCTGTGACGGCAGGGACGTGCTGATCGGGGGCATCATGGAACACATCGAGCAGGCTGGGGTGCATTCCGGCGATTCGGCCTGCTCGCTGCCGCCCTACACCCTGAGCCAGGCGGTGCAGGACCGGATGCGCGAACAGATCCGGGCCCTGGCACACGGTCTCAAGGTGGTCGGGCTGATGAACACCCAGTTCGCCATCCAGGGCGATGACATCTACCTGCTGGAGGTCAATCCGCGCGCCTCGCGCACCGTGCCCTTCGTATCCAAGGCGACCGGCCGCCCGCTGGCCAAGATCGCGGCGCGCTGCATGGCGGGCACCTCGCTGGCGGAGCAGGGCGCGACCGAGGAAGTGGTTCCCTCCTACTTCTACGTCAAGGAGGCCGTCTTCCCGTTCGCCAAGTTCCCGGGTGTCGACACCATCCTCGGACCGGAGATGAAATCCACCGGCGAGGTGATGGGGGTGGGTCGCACCTTTGGCGAGGGTTTCGCCAAGTCGCTCGAGGGCGGTAGCGTGCGCCTGCCACGCTCGGGCAAGGCGCTGATCTCGGTGCGTGAAGCGGATCGCGCACGCGCGGTACGGGTGGCCGCCGATCTCGCCGAGCTCGGTTTCCAGATCTACGCCACGCGCGGTACGGGCAAGGCGATACAGGAGGCCGGCACCGAGCGCCAGATCGTGAACAAGGTGGCGGAGGGGCGTCCGCACATCGTGGACATGATCAAGAACGACGAGTTCAGCCTGATCATCAATACCACCGAGGGCAAGCAGGCCATCCTGGATTCACGCTCGATACGTGCGGCGGCGCTCCAGCACAAGGTCAGTTACACCACCACCATGTCGGGTGCGGAGGCCGCGGTGCTGTCCCTGCGTCAACCCGATGAACTGAATGTCCACAGTCTGCGCGAACTGCAAAGTTGAACCTGGAGTAATCGATGGAAAAGCATCCGATGACATTACACGGTGCGGAGAAGCTGCGCGCTGAATTGAACGAGCTGAAAACGGTCAAGCGTCCAGCGGTAGTGGCGGCCATCGCCGAGGCCCGCGAGCACGGCGATCTCAAGGAGAACGCCGAGTACCATGCCGCGCGCGAGCAGCAGGGGTTCATCGAGGGGCGGATCAAGGATATCGAATCCAAGCTGTCGCACGCCCAGATCATCGATGTGGCGTCCCTGGATGCCGGTGGCAAGGTGGTCTTCGGTTCCACCGTGGTGCTGCTGGATATCAACACGGACGAGGAGAAGACCTACCAGATCGTGGGCCTCGACGAGGCAGACCTGAAGGAAAACAAGATATCGGTCACCTCGCCGATCGCACGCAGCCTGATTGGCAAGATGGAAGGCGACGAGGTCACCCTGGAGGCCCCGGGCGGCACGCACGAGTTCGAGATCCTCGAGGTGCGTTACGAATGAAATGGGTCGACCGCAAAGGGCGCTAAGAACGCAAAGACCTGATTGCCCGGGCGGATACATTATCAGCGGCGCGTCTACCCATTAAGCTCCTCTTTGCGCCCTTCGCGCCCTTGGCGGTTTATATTTGGGCTGGAGGCCAAAAAAGTCACCGCGAAGGCAGTACGACTTTCGGCTTCTTGGGGTTGCGCCGGAACAGCACCGCCATCTGGCCGATGTGCTGCACCAGTTCCGCGCCGCTGGCCTCGACCAGCTGTTGAATGATCCTGATGCGCTCGGCTTTTTCCGCTGCTATCTTCACCTTGATCAGTTCGTGGGCGTCGAGTGCGATGGCGAGCTCTTCCAGGACGGCGTCGCGGATGCCGTGCTGGCCCACGCGGACCACCGGCTTGAGGTGATGGGCGAGACTCTTGAGGTGGCGTATCTGTTTCTGGGAGAGCGGCATGATCGCGGCAGGTGTCCGGAAAAGGCGCGTAATATAGCGCTTTCATGTCCCGCAGGATAGGTTTTGGGTAGATGGCCAGGTCGAAAAGCAGCCACCGCTGGATGCAGCGGCATGTCAATGACGAGTATGTGAAGCGTTCCCAGAAGGAGGGCTACCGCTCGCGTGCCGCCTACAAGCTGCTGGAACTGCAGGAAAAAGACCGCTTCATCAAGCCGGGCCAGGTGATCGTGGACCTGGGTGCGGCGCCCGGCGGCTGGTTGCAGGTGGCGGCCTCGCTGGTGGGGCGCAAGGGGCTGGTTATCGGTCTGGACCTGCTCGAGATCGATCCGCTGGCCGGCGTGGAGCTGATCCAGGGTGATTTTCGCGAGGAATCGACGCTCGAGCAGTTGAATCGTGTATTGGATGGCCGTCCGGTCGATCTTGTTTTATCCGACATGGCCCCCAATATCAGTGGGGTGGCGGCTGTCGATCAGCCGTGTTCCATGTATCTGTGCGAACTGGCCCTGGATTTCTGCCGCCAATCCCTGAGAGAGGGCGGGGGATTCGTCACCAAGGTTTTCCAGGGTGAGGGTTTCGACGCCTTCTATCGTGATGTGAAATCGAGCTTTGGCCGTGTCGTGACGCGCAAGCCCAAGGCATCCCGCCCCAAAAGTCGTGAGGTTTATCTGGTGGCGGGGAACTATCATTCGTAGTAGCTTACTCACTTCAAGCACCCCGTCGAAACCTGCCCGCAGGGTGTCGGTTCAAGTTGGAAGGGACCGGGTCGCTAACTCCAGAAATGTAGAGAGGAATCTGGATCTTGAATGACATGACCAAGAACATCGTGTTGTGGGTGATCATCGCCATCGTGCTGATGACCGTCTTCAACAGTTTCAACGCACCGCGTTCCAACGTACCGGAGCTGTCCTATTCCCGGTTCGTGGAAGAGGTGAAGAACAACAACATCGCCGCGGTAACCCTGACCGAGGACGGGCGCTCGACCATCATCACCGGCAAGACCCAGGCTGGGGCGCGTTTCCGTACCATCGCGCCGCAGGATATCTGGCTGGTCAGTGACCTGTTGGACAACAAGGTCGATTTCCGGGTCAAGGAGGCCGAGCAGCCCTCGATCCTGTGGCAGATCATGATCAACTGGTTCCCGCTGTTCATCCTGATCGGGCTGTGGATCTTCTTCATGCGCCAGATGCAGGGCGGTCGCGGCGGTCGCGGTGCCATGTCCTTTGGCAAGAGCAAGGCGCGCATGCTGACCGAGGACCAGGTCAAGGTGACCTTCAGCGACGTGGCCGGTTGCGAGGAGGCCAAGGAAGAGGTCAAGGAGCTGGTCGATTTCCTCAAGAATCCCTCCAAGTTCCAGAAACTCGGTGGCAAGATCCCCCAGGGTGTGCTGATGGTCGGTCCGCCCGGCACCGGCAAGACCCTGCTGGCGCGGGCCATTGCCGGCGAGGCCAAGGTACCGTTCTTCACCATTTCCGGCTCCGACTTCGTGGAGATGTTCGTGGGCGTGGGTGCCTCGCGGGTACGCGACATGTTCGAGCAGGCCAAGAAGCACGCGCCCTGCATCATCTTCATCGACGAGATCGACGCGGTCGGCCGTCATCGCGGTGCCGGTCTGGGCGGCGGTCACGACGAACGCGAACAGACGCTCAACCAGCTGCTGGTCGAGATGGACGGTTTCGAGGGCAACGAGGGCGTGATCGTGATCGCTGCGACCAACCGCCCGGACGTACTCGATCCGGCGCTGCTGCGTCCGGGCCGCTTCGACCGCCAGGTGGTGGTCGGCCTGCCGGATATCCTGGGGCGTGAACAGATACTCAAGGTGCACCTGCGCAAGATCCCGGTGGCGGACGATGTCAAGCCGCAGCTGATCGCACGCGGCACTCCCGGTTTCTCGGGCGCCGATCTGGCCAACCTGGTCAACGAGGCGGCGCTGTTCGCCGCGCGCGCCAACAAGCGCCTGGTCGACATGGACGACATGGAAAAAGCCAAGGACAAGATCATGATGGGCGCCGAGCGCAAGTCCATGGTGATGAAGGAGGACGAGAAGAAGCTGACCGCCTACCACGAGGCGGGGCACGCCATCGTTGGCCTCAAGGTGCCTTCGCACGATCCTGTCTACAAGGTGAGCATCATTCCACGTGGCAGGGCGCTGGGCGTGACCATGTTCCTGCCGGAAGAGGACCGTTACAGCCACAGCAAGGAACACCTGGAGAGCCAGATTTCCAGCCTGTTTGGCGGGCGTATCGCAGAGGAGTTGATCTTCGGGCACGAGCACGTCACCACGGGGGCGTCCAACGACATCATGCGGGCCACGGACATCGCCCGCAGCATGGTGACCAAGTGGGGACTGTCGGATCGTCTCGGCCCGCTGGCCTATGGCGAGGAGGAGGAAGAGGTCTTCCTGGGGCGTTCGGTGACCCAGCACAAGGCGCTGTCCGATGACACCGCACACGCCATCGACGAGGAGGTGCGCGCATTCATCGATCGCAACTATGAGCGTGCCGAATCCATCCTCAAGGGGAACCTGGACAAGCTGCACGCCATGGCCGAGGCATTGATCAAGTACGAGACCATCGACAGCAACCAGATCCAGGACATCATGGAGGGGCGTGATCCCCGTCCGCCGGCCGGCTGGGACGATGACTCCGAGCCAGGGTCGCCGGATGGCGGTGCGCCCGCCACTGCAAAGGAGCCGGGCGGGCCCAGGGACAAGCCCATCGGTGACCCTGCCGGGCAGCACTGATTCCTGATAGCTCTAGCACGGGTCGGGTCTACCCGGCCCTTTGTTTTATGCGGTACCGCCATGTCGATTGACCTGACCCGGCCCCAGGTGATGGGGATACTCAATGTCACGCCAGACTCCTTTTCCGACGGCGGTCGTTTCGCCAGCCGGGAGGCGGCGTTGCGACAGGCGGACCGCCTGATCCAGGCGGGGGCAGATATCGTCGATATCGGGGGCGAGTCTACCCGGCCGGGTGCGCAGCCGGTTGCCGTGGATGAGGAGATCGAGCGCGTTGTCCCGGTCATCGAGGTGCTGTGTCGTCACTTCGACGTGCCGGTCTCGGTCGATACCAGCAAACCGGCGGTCATGCGTGCGGCGGTCGAGGCGGGTGCCGGCATGCTGAACGATGTCAATGCGCTGCAGGCCCCCGGTGTGGTGGAGGTGGCGGTGCAGGCCCGGGTGCCGGTGTGCCTGATGCACATGCAGGGCGAGCCGCGGACGATGCAGCAGGCGCCGCATTACGACGATGTGGTGACAGAGGTCAGGGATTTTCTGCTCGCGCGCGCCGGGGCCTGCATCGAGGCGGGCATGTCGCGCGACCGCATCGTCCTGGATCCGGGTTTCGGCTTCGGCAAGACCCTGACGCACAATCTGCAACTGCTAAAGAAACTGCCGGTGCTGGCCGATACAGACTATCCCGTGCTGGTGGGTATCTCGCGCAAGTCGATGCTGGGCGCGATCACCGGGCGGGAGGTGGATGAACGCCTGGCCGGCAGCCTGGCTGCCGCCGTCCTGGCGCTCGAAGGCGGAGCCCGTATCCTGCGCGTCCACGACGTGGCGGAGACCCGGGATGTGCTGGCAGTATGGAAAGCGGTCCGCGACCTTGCGCCGCAGTGACATAAGGAGACGGCAGATGACACGGAAATATTTCGGTACCGACGGGATCCGGGGACGGGTCGGCAACTGGCCGATCACGCCGGAGTTCGTGCTCAAGCTGGGCTGGGCCGCGGGCAAGGTGCTCGGTGGCGGCCAGGGTGGCAAGGTGCTGATCGGCAAGGACACCCGGATCTCGGGCTATATGTTCGAATCGGCCCTGGAGGCGGGGTTGAGCGCGGCCGGTGTGGACACCCGCATGCTCGGACCCATGCCCACCCCGGGGATCGCCTACCTGACCCGTACCCTGCATGCGGATGCAGGTATCGTGATCAGTGCCTCACACAATCCGCATCACGACAACGGCATCAAGTTCTTCTCCTCGGACGGTTACAAGCTGCCGGACGAGATCGAGCACGAGATCGAGAAGATGATCGATCAGCCCATGGATTCGGTCAGCTCGGAACGTCTGGGCAAGGTGCAGCGGATCGAGGATGCCCGGGGACGCTATATCGAATTCTGCAAGGCCAGTATCCCCGCGCGCATGAACTTCTCCGGTTACAAGGTGGTGGTCGATTGCGCCCATGGCGCGACCTATCACATCGCGCCGGACGTGTTCGAGGAGATCGGCGCCGAGGTGATCGCCATCGGCGCCGCGCCGGATGGCCTGAACATCAACGATGGCGTTGGCGCCACCGCGCCCGCCGCGCTGCAGGCCGCGGTGCTGGAGCACGGCGCCGATCTCGGCGTGGCCCTGGATGGCGACGGCGACCGCCTGATCATGGTGGATGCCGAGGGGAAGGTCCGGGACGGGGATGACATCCTGTACGTGCTGACCCGGTCGCGCCTGCGCACCGGTGAGATGGTCGGGGACCTGGTTGGCACCCTGATGACCAACCTGGGGTTGGAACTCGCGCTGCGCGACGCCGGTGTGGGTCTGGTCCGGGCCCAGGTTGGGGACCGTTACATCCTGGAGCGCCTGCGCAAGGAGAACTGGCTGCTGGGCGGCGAACCGTCGGGTCATATCATCTGTCACGACCGGACCACCACCGGTGACGGCATCGTCTCGGCCCTGCAGGTGTTCGCCGAGATGCACGCCACGGGCAAGAGCCTGGCCGAGCTGTGCGAGGGCATGAGCAAATTCCCCCAGACCCTGGTCAACGTCTCGCTGGGTGACAAGGCCGTCAGCGATGTGATGCGTGCCGAGCCGGTGGAGGCGGAGGTCAACCGGGTTGAGCAGGAGATGGGAGAGGAAGGGCGCGTGCTGTTGCGTCCGTCGGGTACCGAGCCGTTGATCCGGGTGATGGTCGAGGGGCGTGATTCGGCGCAGGTGGTCAGCAAGGCCGAGCAGATTGCCGATGCGGTGCGTGCCGCGTGCCGCTAGCCCGAATATTTCACAAATAAAAAGGGCAAAACCCGTGTAGTTCGTTAAAATTCAGTTGGTTACACTGGATCCGAACAAGGTTTTGCCCGTGACAAAATGTACCCAAGAAAGCTTT
>JAKRWE010000102.1 GCA_024712425.1 Chromatiales bacterium | reverse complement strand
GCCTCCCGTCGCCCGTGTCAAAAAACGACGGAAAGGGTACGGCCACATGGCCCGGAATGCCCCGATGGGTGGGTCAAAATTGTTGGCCATAGGTGGGTCAGAATAGATGGGCATTAACACCAGAGACGGATTTACGGCGTGACACATGCAGCCACGCTACCTTGCTATGCGCCTGAAACTGCCAATATGGCAAAGTAGAATTAACCACTTCCCCGTACAAATTTGAGATCGCCCCCTGCGTACTGCCAGCATCGAGTCCTTGGCGTACTTCGCGTCCTTTGCGGTTTATTAAATCAAGACACCGAAAGCAACTGCTCCAGGCGGGTCAGGTCCGGGATCAGGGCAGGCTGGCCGTCGAACCGGAGTGCTGCGGCGATCGGGGCATCCGCCAGTTCGGGCGCTAGCGGCTCGCCCTGCAGCTGATCCCGGGTCACCCGTACCAACCTCGGTATGGCCCGCGACAGGATGCCGATAAAGGGTCTCTGTGCATTGGCCTGCAGGCTGTGGCAGGCCATGATACGGTGCCGCTGGCTTGCCTGGACCTGCGACAGCCCCAGCAGCCGTTCGAACTGGATCACCGGCAGCTTGCGGTGGCGCCATTCGATCACCCCCGCCACGCATTGCGGCAGGCCCCCCGCCGGCTGGAGTTCCCGGTAGTCGATGATCTCCGCCACCGCCGCGTTCGGCAGCAGCAGGGAATAACGCTCCAGCGGGATCAATACCCCGCGGATCTCGGACGGCGCCCCGCTCACTGCGTTCATTGGGCGCGCTCGGCCAGCACGCTGTAGATGTTGTCCAGCAGGTCGGCCTCCTGGTAGGGCTTGCCGAGATAGCGCCGCACCCCGAGTTCGACCGCGTGCAGACGGTGTTTCTCCCCGGTTCGGGAGGTGATCATGATGATAGGGATGTCCTTCAGCTCATCGGTGCTGCGCATGTGGCGGGCCAGCTCGAAACCGTCCATGCGCGGCATCTCGATATCCAGCAGCATGATGTCGGGACGCTCTTCCTGCAGCAGCGCGACCGCGTCCACCCCGTCGCGGGCAGTGATCACCTGCATGTTGTGCCGCTCCAGCAGACGGCTGGTCACCTTGCGCACCGTGATCGAGTCGTCCACCACCATGACCTTGATGCTCTCCGGCTCCGGCAGCTCCACCACCTGCTGTTCCGCGGTGTGCTGATGCGCCGCGTCCATGCGCACCAGTGCGCTCATATCCAGGATCAGGGCCAGGCTGCCGTCCGCCAGGATGGTCCCGCCACTGAACCAGCGGATACTGCTGAGCTGGGTGCCCACGGACTTGACCACGATCTGGCGGTTGCCCAGCAGACGGTCCACATGGATCGCGATCCGGTGCTCGCCCGAACGGACCAGTAACAGCGGCAGCCAGCGTTCCCCTTCCGGCAGCTGTGGTGTTCCTACACCCAGCATGCTGCCCAGGTAGCGGACCCCGTAGTCGATCCCACCGAAGGAGAAGCTCTCCTTGTCACCCCGGTAGCAGGCCTCGAGCTCGTCACGGGCGATACGCGCGATCCCGTCCATGCTGCCATGCGGCACCGCGTAGACCTCTTCGCCCACACCCACCAGCAGGGCCTCGCTGATCGCCAGGGTGAACGGCAGGCGGATGATGAAGCGCACCCCTTCTCCAGGGTGTGATTCGATCTCCAGGCTGCCACCCAGCTGCTTGACCTCGTTGACCACCACATCCATGCCCACGCCACGGCCGGCCACCTGGGACAGCTCTCCGGTCGTGGACAGCCCGGCCTCCAGGATGAAGGCGTCCAGGTCCGGGCCTTCGATCGGCGCCCCCGGATCGATCAGACCCCGTTCCTCGGCCTTGCGCCGGATGGCGTCGCGGTCCAGGCCACGCCCGTCATCGGACACGCTCAACACCACGTCGGGACCCTCCCGGCCGACCTCCAGGGTGATGTTGCCTTTCTCCGGCTTGCCGGCCGCCTTGCGATCCCCTGGGGATTCGATACCGTGCGCGACCGCGTTGCGCAACAGGTGCTCCAGCGGCCCCATCATGCGTTCCAGGATGGCGCGATCCATCTCGCCCTGCGCGCCCGAGAGCTTGAGTTCCGCCTGTTTTCCCAGGGTCTGGGCGGCCTGCCTCACCACCCGCTGCAGACGCGCCGAGCGCGATCCCACCGGGACCATGCGGGTCCGCAAAAGCCCGTCCTGCAGGTCGGTGGTGATGCGCGCCTGCTGCTGCAGCAGGGTGTCGGTATCACGACTCAGATCGCCCATGGTGGTCCCGATACTGGCCAGGTCCTCGGTGGTCTCCGAGAGCGCCCGCGACAATTGCTGGATGGTGGAATAGCGGTCCATCTCCAGCGGATCGAAGCCCGCCGGCACCTCACCCTCGTGCTCCCTCTCGTGGCGTGACAGGATCTGCGCCTCGGTCTCGATCTCCAGCTGGCGAAGCTGCTTGCGCAGGCGGCCTATGGTTTCGGCGAGTTCGTCCAGGTTGCTTCCCAGGGTCTTGTTCTGCTGTTCCAGGCGCGCCCGGTAGATACTGATCTCGCCCGCGTTGTTGACCAGCTGGTCCAGCAGGCCGGCGCGCACACGCACGCGCTCCCTGGACGCCCGGCTCGGTTTCTCGTCCTCCAGCGGCGGGGGACGTCGCTCGGATTCGGGCGCCGCCTCGTCATCGGCCTGTCGTCCGCGCGCAGGGAACTGGATGATGCGCGAGTCCTCGTGCAGGCAGCTGCTGAGATCCCCGTCACCCAGCACCGACGACGAACTGGCGGCCAGGTCCGACTCGGCCAGGATCTCCGAATCGGTCAGGAGATGCGAGTCGGCCAGCAGAGTGGAATCCACCTCTTCCGCCTCTACGGCCTCTTCCGATTCCTCCGATTCCTCCGATTCCTCCGATTCCTCCGATTCCTCCGATTGCTCCGATTGCTCCGATTGCTCCGCAGAGGCCTCGATGGTCTCAGCCTCGCTGTCCACATCGAGCGGGCTCTCCTCGACCGGAACCGGTTCCTCGGCGCCGGCCTGCAGGTCAGCGGCAGGCAGCACGAACGCATCCCCCCGGGCCGCGGCCTCGAGGTTCTCGATCAGCTCCGGGTAGGAGAAGATGGATCCCTCGCCCTGCTCCAGTGCCTCGACCTGCCCCGCCAGTGCGTCCAGGGTGCGCCTGACCAGGTCCTGGATGTCGCCTGACGTGGTGACACGCTGCTCCGCGATCGCTTCGAACAGCGACTCGGTGGCATGCGCGAGATCCCCGATGGCGTTCAGGGACGCCAGACGCGCACCGCCTTTCATGGTATGCAGGCTGCGCTGCATCTGCGCCACGGACTGCTGATCATCCGGCTGCGCCTGCCACTGCGCAAAGGTGGGTTCCAGGCCATCGATCAGCTCCCTGGCCTCTTCCGAGAAGATCGCTGCCAGTTCCTCGTTGTAGGCCTCGGCCTCGCTTGCCTCTGCAACAGCAGCCGGCTCGCCCGCTTCGTCCTCGGCCTCGCGCTCGAGCAACATGATCTGCTGCTCCACTTCCTGGCACAGCGGCTCCCAGTCAGGCATCGCAGCGCCCGGCTGGTTGATGACACCGACCAACTCGGCAAGCACGTTGTAGCCCCGCTCCAGCAGATCGATGCCGGCCACATCGGTGCGACGACCATGCGCGGCCATCAGGTTGGCCCACTGCTCAAGCGCCCCGGCCAGCGTGGCGACGGCGCTCACCTCCGCCATATGCGCACTGCCACGCAGGGTATGCAGCGCGCGGCACAGGGATTCCTCGTATTCGCAGCCACCCGCCTGGCCGCGGCAGCGCGTCGTGAAGGTCTGGACGGTGGCGAGGTGCTCGCGCGCCTCGCTGGTGAAGATATCGAACAGGGTGGATTCCAGCTCGATGGGCGCCTTCTCATCCGTGACAGGCGTCAGAATGGACTCATCCGGCACCATCTGCGATGGGGCCCACTGGGTGTCCGCGCTGGTGGGCGACTCGGAAACACTGTCCACGCACAGGGACTCCGAAGCGGCCCAGTCACTCGATTCAACATCGACCGGGCGCTCGTCCTCCAGGTCCAGGATCAGGGAATGGGCCTCCAGTTCCTCGTCGGCCAGCGGCTCCATCTCGATCGCTTCGGGCTCAGTCGCGTCGGGCAACTCCCCGGGCAGGAGACTGGGCTGGATGTCAGACGGTGCCTCCGGCTCCTCGTCCTGCGACGCAAGGGGCAGCTCGCCATTGGCGAAGGCGAATGCCTGTTCCTGCAGCACCACGGTGCGCGGATTGGCCGGACCACCGTTCTCGCGTGCATCGACCAGTGCCGGCAACAGCTCGACGACCTCGTCCAGCAGCTCAAGGATCGCCGGCACCGCCTGCAGGGTGCCATCGATCACCCGGTTGAGCAGGTTCTCGATCGACCAGGCAAACTCACCGATCTCCGTGGCGCCGACCAGACGGCCGCTGCCCTTCAGGGTATGGAAGGCGCGGCGAATACGCGTCAATGCGCCCTGCGCAGTGGGGTCCGTGCGCCACTGTGGATACTGGTCCTGGATGACCTCGATCTCCTCGCGTGCCTCTTCGATGAAAATGGCAAGGATCTCGGAATCCAGCTCTTCCCCGGCCTGTGGCGCGGCTTCCGCTGCCGGCTCGACAACGGCCTCGGCAGGCGATGGCGCCGGAACACTGTCCTCCATTTCCTCGCGGGCCGGTTGTGCCTGTTCACCGGGCCCGGCGGCTTCGTCCAGCGGAGCGGCCGCTTCCTGCGTGGCTGCCCCCTCCGGCAGCAGATGGCTGGCTGGCGCCTCGGACACAAGGTCATCGGATGCGGAAACCGACTCATCGGCATCCGCCACGTCTGTCTGCGTAGCCTGTTCACGCTCCTGTTCCGCCTCCTGTTCCTGTTCCGCCTCCTGCGCCTGCGTTGGCGCCGCGGAGGATGCCTCCGACTGCAAGGACTGCAGCGCCTGCTCGGCCACATCGAGCGCGTGCGCATGACTGGGTGATGGCCTGAACAGGTATTCCAGGTAGTACTCGACCCCGCTGAACAGGTCGGCAAGTATCTCTGAGTCGGCCTGGTCCGGCGCGGCCTGCTGCGCACGGCTGACACGGGCGATATAGTCGCCAAGACCGTCCACCACGGCCGCCACCCGCTCCTGGCCGATAAGGGCAAGCGCACCGCTCACGGTATGCAGGGCCGCGGGTACGTCTGCCAGGCCCTCCGGCTTATCGGTGTCCTTCAGGTACGTGACCAGGGACTCCTTGATCCTGGCCAGGTCCACCGTGGCTTCATCGACCAGCGTCTGCATATGCTGGCAATACTCGGCACGTGACATGCCCAGACCGGCGTCCTGTCCGGTCGGCCCGGCAGCTGCCTCCACTGCTCCGCCGCCAGGCGCTTCCGACAGCCCCGGCAGAGCGGATTCGAGCACCAGCAGGTCGCCGGCCAGGTCGGTCAGCACCGACTCTTCCGGTGGCTGCCCGGACGCCAGCGCGGCTGCGATGGCATCGCTGTGCGGGGCAATGCGGGCGCGTAGATCCCCGCGGCCGATCATACCCAGGGTGTCGCCCATGCGGCGCAGGGGATCGACCAGTCCGCCAATACGTTCCAGGTCGCCGTGCTCGCCACGCATGTAGAGATCGAGCCGGTCCTTTATCTGCGCAAGATCCTCTTCCAGCGCGCCGGCCACGGCATCGAACAGTTCCTTCCCGGCACCACCCATCTCGTGCGCATGCAGATCCGCGGCCGACAGCTCCGGGAAGCTGTTGGCGAGATCCGCGGAACGGCGCACGGCCTGCACCACGGGATCACTGGAATCGGAACGGGCGACGTAATACAGAATATTCTTGAGCAGATCCAGGGGGAAATCCGCCATGGCGGCCTCCTCCCCGGAATCGATGATACGCTTGAAGACCCGGTCCATGCGACCGAACAGCTGCCTCACCGCCGCGGAGTCCTCCACGCTGCCGTCTCGCAGGGCGACCAGCAGTGCCTCGGCCGCATCCAGCAGGCGGCGCAGACGCGGGGTTCCCGCAGCGGAGGCGATACGGTCGACGACCGTGCGCAGATCGCCCATGCCGCCACGCACATCCAGCGCCCGCAACCACTTCAGCAATCCCTTGTGGTAATCGGTACGCTGCCTCTTTACCAGGGTCGGCAGTTCCGGGTTCCCGCTGCCGGGCGCGACCGGCTCGGCCGCCAGCTGCGCATCCAGCTTGGGCGCAAAGAGCGAGGTCTCGGAGACCAGTGGGGCGTCCCGGGCCGCCCGCAGATCGTTCATCAGCGGCAGCAGCACCAGCGGGATGTCCGGTTCGCCCTGTTCGATTCTTTCGAGGTAGGCGGGAAGCTGGGCGATACCCAGCATCAGCACCTCGGCGGCCGCGTCCCTGCGCGCAACACTGCCCAGGTTCAACGCCGTTGCCAGGCGTTCCAGCTCGTCGCACAGCATGGCGCCACCATAGACGCCCGCGACGCTCAGGGCGCCCTGCACCTCGTGCAGCGCCCTGAGCGCATCGTTCAGATCGTCCTGCTCGCCCTCGGCAAAATCCTCGAGCGCCAGACGCGCCTGACGCAGGTTTTCGTCGAGCGCGTGGCGTATCCAACGCAGTCCGCTGAGGTCTTGTATCGGGTCGGCTGTCATGATCTCGATTCAGTCGATGGTTAGCGGGTTCAGTTCTGGACCGAGTCAGGCATGCCGTCATCGGGCAGCCTGAAGCGCGCCACGGTCTCGCGCAGCTGCTCGGCCATGTGGGCCAGGGATTCGATCGACTGCGAGGTCTGGTCCGTTCCCTCGGAGGTCTGGCTGGTGATCTCCTGGATCACGCTCATGGTGTCGTTGATGGTCTTCGCCTCGTCCGACTGCTGGATGGCGTCTGCGGCTATCGCCTCGATCTCCTCCGCGATCTGACGCGACACCTCCTCGATACGCTTGAGCGCCTCACCGGCCTCCTCGGCGCGCTCGGCCCCCGAGACCACCTCCGAGGTACTGGCCTCCATCGAGATGACCGCCTCGTTGGTGTCCGCCTGGATGGTCTTGACCAGCGCCTCGATCTGCTTGGTGGCGTTGGTGGAGCGCTCCGCGAGCCGCTGTACCTCGTCGGCGACCACGGCGAAGCCACGCCCCTGCTCGCCGGCCATGGCCGCCTGCATGGCCGCGTTCAGGGCCAGGATATTGGTCTGGTCCGCGATATCCTCGATCAGCTCCACGATGTTGCCGATCTCCTGGGAGGACTCACCCAGGCGTTTGACCCGCTTGGACGTCTCCTGGATCTGCTCGCGGATGTTGTCCATCCCGTCGATGGTGCGGCGCACCGTCTCACCGCCGTCCTGGGCGATATCCAGCGATTCCCTGGCAACCGCCACCGAGTGGCTGGCCTTGGTCGCCATCTCGTCCATGGTGGAGGACATGTGGCGCACGATCTCGGAGGCATTGATGATCTGTTCACGCTGGTGATCGGAGGCCTCGGAGAGATGCATCGCGGTGGCACGGGTCTCCTGCGCGGAGGCCGATACCCGTACCGAGGTCTCGTTGATGGTGGTTACCAGGTTGCGCATCTCTTCAACCGCCTGGTTGACCGAGTCCGCGATCGCGCCGGTGATGTCCTCCGTCACCGTGGCCTCGATGGTCAGGTCACCGTCGGCGAGATCCACCATCTCGTTCAGCAGGCGACGGATGGCCTCCTGGTTACGCTGGTTCTGCGCCTCGGCCTGCGCCTCCCTTGCACGCGCAGCGCGCAACATGGCCAGGCCGAGCAGGAGCAGCAGTATTGCGGATACAGCGCCCATGACCGTCACCAGCACCGGCCCCAGGGTGACCGGTCCGAGCTTCATGCTTGCCCCGTTGCCTCTATAGGCCTGGATCAATGCCGTAGAGGCCTTGTCCAGGCGCTCCGAGGACGGCGTGATCTCGTTAACCGCCTCGAGTGCCGGCAACACCGCCGGCGTGGTGTCGATGATCTCACCAGCATGATCGTTCACGGTCGCAAACAGCAGTGCCACCTTCTTCAGCGACTCCAGGCTGACCGGATCGGTGATACGCGCGATGTTGAGGCGATTGTCGCCCTTGAGCATGCCGTCGAGCACACGGCCGAAGAGCTCTGCATCCTGGCTGAACTGGTCGATTGCGGCCGCCGTCTCAGCCCCCCCCTGGAGCACCTTGCCCACGTTGTTGCCGATGCGTTGCGCCAGCATGAGCTGGCGGGTTGCCACATAGATCTGCCGGGACTTGGCCTGGGCCTTGACCAGCTGCCGGGCCACCTGGTCCGAGGACTCCTGCAGCTCCGGGATCAGTTCGTTGATCACGCCGATGAACTCACCGATGGAGAGTATCCCTTCCTGATTGGCGAGGATCTCATCGGCAGGGGCCCGCAGTTCGAGCCAGGCGTTCTCCGCCTCGTGCAACTGCGACCTGACACCGGCCGGGGTGGGTGGCAGGTCGATGGCCTTGTTGCCGTTCTTCAGTTCATCGAGAAGGCTGGAGAAACGGTCGCGCGCGGCGCGAAGATCCTTGAAGGCCCCCTCTTCACCCCGCAGTGCGCCCAGCGAGAACTTGGCGATCTTCTGGGCCAGCACCTGCTGCTCCGCGGCGCGTATCAGGTACTGGTCCTGATGTTCGGCCTGCCGCTGCACGACGATGAACGCCGCCAGCGTGGCGACAATGGCCAGCAACAAGGCAGTGGCAAGCAACGGTACTGTCTTTCCGCCGGCCCCCTGCTTGGTGGTACTTGCTTTCATTTGCTCTCCTCATTCGGCCCTGTCAGGCGCCCTTCAACCTCGATTCCATCAATCTGTTCCGGCTGACATGCAACCGTCAGGCCGCTGCGGAACGGAATGCCGGATCCGCTGTCAACGCCGACAGACTGAATACCGGCCATATCTCGCCTTCAACCGAAAAGGCATCGAATACGTACTGCCCCAATGCGCCCTTCATGCGCGCGTTGGCCAGCTTGTCTTCCTCCCGGAAATGGCGCATGCCCAGCACCGACGGGACCAGCAGCCCGCAGTTGATCTCCCGCATCCGCACCACCAGCATGCGTGCCGACTTGCCCGGTACCACGCTCTTGGCACCGAAAAAGGCCTGCAGATCGATCACCGGCAGCAGGGTGCCGCGTATGTTGGCCACACCCTTCACCCAGTCGGCCGCACCCGGCACCCGGGTGACCTGGGCCGGATAAGGCAGCATCTCGCGGATCTCATTCATGGCGGTGATCACCCGTACACCGGCAATGCTGTAGGCCAGCCCGTCCCACAGGTCCTCGTCGACCTCGACCTGTGGAACCAGGCGCGCGCTCTTGCGGCTCTGCTCCTCGATCTGAGCCAGCAGCCGCATCAGTTCGCCGGGGTCGGTTGCCGCCTGCTGCAGTCCCTCTGTCATCATCGATCAACCCAGCATTTCATCGACCACACCCAGCAACTGGCCTTCGCTGACCGGCTTGGCCAGGTAGGCCCGGGCGCCCTGGCGCATGCCCCACTCTCTGTCGGTCTCCTGATCCTTGGTGGTGATCATCACCACCGGTATATCCTTCGTGGCCGGGTCGCGGCTGATCTTGCGGGTTGCCTGAAAACCGTTCAGCCCGGGCATCACCACGTCCATGAACACCAGGTCGGGCAGCTCGCTCCTGGCCACGCTCAGCCCCTCCTCACCATTCGCCGCGGTGAGGGTCTGGTGCCCGGCCGACTGCAGGCAGCCGGTGATGACATGCAGCTCGGTCTGTGAATCGTCCACTACGAGAATCTTGGCCATCGATGTCAGGCTGCCTGTGCTGCGTAACGACGGATCGCATCGAGCAATTCGTCACGTGAAAAGGGCTTGGTAAGGTACTGATCCGAACCGACCAAACGGCCACGCGCGCGATCGAAAAGGCCATCCTTGCTCGACAGCATGATCACCGGAACATCGCGGTACATCTCGTTGTGCTTGATCAGGGCGCAGGTCTGATAGCCGTCCAGGCGCGGCATCATGATATCGACGAAGATCACGTCCGGATGGTTGTCCGCAATCACTGCCAGCGCCTCGAAGCCATCGTTCGCCGTCAGCACCTCGCACCCGGCTTTCTTGAGCAGGGTCTCGGCGGTTCGCCGAATGGTCTTGCTGTCATCGATCACCATGACCTTGAGACCGTTCAATTCACTTTCCTCAGCGTCACTCACTACCGCCTCCAAGCGATTTACGTCAGGTTCAGTCTTTGGGTACCACCGTGGTCAGACCCCACAGCTCCCACATCTGCATGCCGCCCCGGTAATACCAGATCTTGTCCTTCGGGTAACCGGCCGCCACCAGGCCGCGGATCGCGCGCGGGGACTGCCCGCATGCCGGCCCGTTACACCACAGCACCAGGTGCTTGGCATCGGTGAAATCCCATTTGTCCGTCAGGTAGGGATTGTCGTCCCAACCCAGGTTCTTGAGCTCCTTTTCCAGGAAGCCCGGCTTCTCCGAGCGCTCGCGCGCACCGAAACGCTCCAGCGCATCCATCATCTCCGGGTCGTCCGCTGACTTGCTCAGATCGGTGAAGGGGGTGTTGATAGAACCCGGAATCGTGCCCTTCTTGTGCCAGGCGGGCGTGCGTGCATCGATCAGCAGGCCGGTGCCGTCACGCAGCTCGGTCTCCATGAACTGGAACAGTTCAACCTCGCCAATCACGCGCACGCCGTCCACCGGGGTGATGGGCTGGATACAGAATGGGGGACACTTGCGCGCCGTCTTGGCATAGTAGCCCTTCAGCTCGTAATCGGGGTCCTGCACCCGCTGCACCTTGATCGAACGCCCTTCATGCATGACGTGCAAATACGGCTTGTCCTTGGTGAGCGGGATAAAATCCCCGCCGGCCGAGGCGTCGGCAGCGAACCCCGCACCAGCGAATGCCCACAGCACCGCGGCCGTCAAGGCCCGCTTCAATCCCGTGTTACGCCAGCGCAGCACGCGACAGCTCAATGTCTCTTTGTATTTGTTTCCTGTCTCTCTCATTCCCGCTGCCATCAATGTTGCAATAACCGATCGATGATCTTCTTTCTCAGTTTGTCGATATCGGCACCCTGGCAATATTCTTGAAACACTTCTTCCCGGCTCCGTTCAGGCAGCTTTTTGTAAAAGCCGTAGGAGCCCAGGTAGTGCTCCTTCAACTGTCGCTCGAATGCCTTGCGTGACGCATCCAGCGCCTCGTCCGTGCGCGGTCGGGATGAGGATTCCGCCGGGGGTGCTTCAGCGGAATCGGGTTCTGCCGTCAGATCAATCGGTGTGCCTTCGACCTTCTTCGCCTCGGCATCCAGTTCCGAGAGATAGTCTTCCGCTGACAGGGCGGGCAGGCTGCAGCCAAGAAGGTACAGTCCGGCCAAAATGATTCGAAGGGTTTGGCAGCTTGATCGGACACGGGTACAGCGGCTGGCCGCGTGGCTCAACGCCACGTTCGCACCGCTGGTCTCGATTTCCAAGCGCATACTCTCTCCAGGTCTCAGGTGGTCGGCGACGTTGTTCCACGCCTTTGCCCGTTCCCTTTTTATATGACAGGGAATCGTTCCGAAGATAGCAGTCAGGTAGCGGGGTCGCAACCTGGACGCGCCAGGATGTTAGTCCAAAGCAGTAATATCCCCTTTGTCCAATTCTAAAATGTCCCCTTTTGATTTCGGGAGGGGTGGTGACAGAGGAGACCATTGCGATGACACAGAAGACGGTGGACCGGCTGGG
>JAKRWE010000101.1 GCA_024712425.1 Chromatiales bacterium | reverse complement strand
CAGGCCAGACTCGGAATTGGGATCCCGTTGGGTCGGTCGCATTGAATCCGGAACGTAACAACGAAGAAAAGTGTCGCGCCGCATGATCGAAAAGGCGACATCTATCTTGACAAATACCGCCGACTCGTGGGTATAGGTGGAGAGCATCACCAGCGAGGTGCCGATGACATTCTCCAGTCCTGGGTGGGCATCGGCGGAGAAATGGACTTGTCTGGTCTACTTACGAGCAGCTGCCATCATGCTCTATGAGGCTTGTGTACCTTCGATTCAGTCAAATTGACTTGAGCGCGTCGGCGATCTGCTCTTCCGGTGGTTCTTCATAGATCAGGGTCGTTGATGGGTTCACATGTCCCGCGATCTTCTGTGCCACCTTGACCGATTTCTTCTGCTTGTGGATCACGTTGGTAATGACTGAGCGCCGGCCACTGTGGGAACTGGCTTTCTCGATCCCGGCCCAGCCGCGCAGCATCAGGGCCATGTGTTCCTGCAGGGTGTTGAGTGACTCTTCGAACGCTTCATCGCATCAGCGCCCTTGGTGTAGGCGGCCGGCAATGACATGACCTCGAGCAGTTGAAATCCATCGCCGGCGGGATTGAGTCTGGCGACTTCCTTGACCTGGAGGAGGGCGATCTCCTGGGCCCGCAGGCCGAGCTTGAAACTGATCTGCATAATGGCGGTGTTCTTCTCGGGATGCCGATGGTGTTGGATAACCACGAAGAGATGGCGCTGTTGCGCGGGTGTCGGAACACGGGCCTGGCCTGATTTCGCCATGTGATTCTCCGGGTGGGGCGCATCAAAATATATCCGTAATAATGTTATTTTAACGGATTATAGGTGTTTGCACCGTTATACGGCAGACCGTCGCGCCCGACCCTAGAAGCGATCTGGCCACCTCATTGCGCCATGAAGTACCCGCAAAATCTCCAGTACGTTTCCGCGCACCCGGTACACCACGATATAAGGTAATCGGGCAATGATCAGCTCTCGCGTGCCGGGCACCCGCCCTGGACGCCCCATCCCTGGGTGGCCGGCCAATTGCTCGACTGCCTCGATGATTTCGAGAACCGTACGGGCCGCAGCAGCCGGATTGTCGACCTCGATGTACGCCTCGATTGCATCAAGATTACTCGTTACCCAAGATTTTGAGCGTTCTGTTGCCTTGGCCACTTGATCCAGCCGTTGGCTGGTTTCATCGTCGATTCGAACAGTCATCGTAGGCATGGTGGGGGCTCCTGAATACGGATGACATCAAGTGTACTCGCAATGCCCTGTAGGTCAATCAGGCTTCGCTCCAGGGAGGCGCATATCAAAATAGCTGTGCTTAGCTGAGTTTCCGGTTGGGCTTGACCACAACAAAACACCAATTCGAGCGCTCTGTTGCCTTGGCCGCTCAGTCGCTATTGCGCATAATGTATATTATGTTAAATATTTTTGACCAACTGTACTGCATAATGCCCGTAGCTGCTAAAGTCCCTTCCATGAGCAACGATAGACTCCAGCAGCGCGCCCAACAGTTCGCCAAGGCCGTCGCCCGGCTGGAAGATGCCTGCGACCAGCCGGAGAACGAATTCATCCGCGACTCGGTGATCCAGCGTTTCGAATTCTGCTTTGAGCTGTCCTGGAAGATGCTCAAGCTCAAGCTGAATACCGAAGGCATCGATGCCTCGACGCCGCGCACCGTCATTCGGGAATCGGTGACAGCAGGCCTTTTGGACGACGGCAATGCATGGTCCGGGATGCTGCAAAAAAGAAACGAAACCAGCCACACATACGACGACCGGCTGGCAAAGGATGTGTACACATTCGCCTGTCGTACCGCACTGCCCCTGTTCCGGCTGCTTCGGGATGGTAGCGCCTCATGGGTCTGACGCCGGCAACCGGGAATGAGTTCGACCTGGGTCTGTCACAGGATGTAATCGGTCAGCTACAGAAAACCTTCGCCCGTCATCCGGAAATCGAAGAGGTTCTGATATTTGGTTCCCGCGCCCGGGGAACGCATGCGCCTGGTTCGGATATCGATCTTGCGATCCAGGCGCCGCGCTTGTCACAGCAGGCTTACAGCCGAGTCTGGAACGAGCTGGACGAACTTCCGATTGCCTTCAAGATGGATGTCATCCACCTCGATACGCTGGACAATCAGGTGCTTCGCGATCAAATCCGTCGCTATGGGAAGCGGATCTATGCCAAATCGGACTGACGTGCGCCCTCGCCGCCCATAGTAGGTTATGGCGTTAACAGACGGCTAAACTGGCTGTCGTTGGAACTCGTCAGTAATAAGCCTTCCTGCGCGCGTGTCATCCCAACATACAGGAGCCGTGCATCTTCGGTCATCCTTTCTTCATCGACACCGAGTGACCCTATACCGATCAGGATAACGCGTCTGAATTCGAGTCCCTTGCTACTATGAAATGATCTGGCAACAGCCCTTCCCTGACATCATCGGGTATCGCCTTCTGAATCTGTTTGCGTGTGATATTGGTGAATACAACACCCCAACCCCAGGGCATAATCAGATTACCGCGGTATGCCTTGCTGGTTTGCCGCAAATATGGGTCGCGCACTAGCATGTCAACCACGCTGTATGTATAGCCCCTTACCTGCTCCAAGGGGTGCGGTTTTGTCATCATGCCACTGCTTGTAAGCAGCGTGACATCCGACTTGCTGATTTTCTTGAGCGTGTTGGGCTTCCAGTCTTTGACCTCGAGAAAAAGCAGCCCTCGGGACGGATGAAGAATAATGAAATCGGGATAACGGCGTTGTCTGCCTATCGGGATGTCATACCAGACGAGGTAATCGTCCTCCAGCAGCTCTTTCAGTCGTCGCGCAACCCGCTTCTCGCCGGAGGTCATCCGGCTGAGCGTTTCCTGGTTCAAAGGAGGAATTATCTCGGCCATACCTGGCTATCCTTTTTGTGGTCAAAATCTATTCCTTTTGGTCTTGTCATCGTCCAACGCAGTCGAATCTAAAGTTCTTCCTTCTTAGGCCTGCCCAGATCTCCCACTATTTTCGAAATCGATCCTGCCGCAGCTTCGATAAGCTTGACAACCAGGGCTTGCAGGAGAGATTCTGCGGCATGCGAAGCCTATCTATTCCAGGAACACCGGTAAAACTGAAAAATGAGCGATTGCGGTTGCGAGATAGAGATAAAGGACCGCGAACAGAGTCGGGTATTGTGGGCTTTGCTTGCCATCAACGGTGTCATGTTCGTGGTGGAACTGACTGTTGGATGGATTGCCCAGTCTACCGGACTGATTGCAGATTCCCTGGACATGCTCGCGGATTCCACGGTATATGCCATCGGCTTGTATGCGGTCGGCAAGAGTCTGCAACACAAGGCCCGTGCGGCGCTGTTGAGCGGCTTTGCCCAGGGGATGCTCGGACTGCTGATCCTGGTGGACATCCTGCGTCGGGCCATCTATGGCAGCGAACCGGTCTCGTTGTTGATGATGGGCATGGGGACAATCGCACTGATAGCCAATGTCTGGTGTCTGTTGTTGATCCAGCAACACCGCGAGGGAGAGGTTCATATGCGCGCAAGCTGGGTCTTTTCCAAGAACGACGTGATCGCAAACAGCGGCGTCATCCTTGGCGGCGTGCTGGTCTGGTATCTCGACAGCCGCTGGCCCGACCTGATCATCGGCACCGTGATTGCGTTGATCGTTCTGCGGGGTGCAATCCATATCGTTACGGATGCACGTAGCGAGATGAGCGTGCCGCAGCAACCGGAATGCACCGGTAGCAACTGTTGCAGCCCGGGCTCGGAGAGTGAACCCCAGGAAACCACCCGGGACTCGGGCTAGTCCCCTGCTCCACAGATCCGTGAAAGCATGGGCGTCTGTCCGCGCATATCGGCTATGGCCCTGCTGCTGTTCCTGACCGTCACCCTGGGTGCGGGGCCGGCAATTGTCGGCCTGGTCGAAGGAGTGGCAGAAGCCACCGCCAGCCTGCTCAAATTGATCTCGGGGCGCCTGGCAGATCGTGGCTGGAACCATAAGGGACTGGTGCTGGGCGGCTATAGCACATCCAATCTGGCCCGCCCCCTGATCGGTGATTTCAGCCAGGCCTCGCAACGGGGTACGGCTTTTGGCCTCTACCACATGACCACTGGCCTGGCCGCCCTGCCCGGCGCGCTGCTGTTCGGCATACTGTGGCAGGGGCTGGGCGCCGCCACGGCCTTTGTGGTTGCGGCTGCCATTGCTGCAGCTTCCGCTCTGGTTCTGTTGGGTTCAAGTGGCAAGCCTGTTGGGTGAAATGTGCGCCAGACTTTCCGGACGAGAGCACACTGCTCAACATCAACCGACATGAGGAGTCGACATGCTGGAATCCCTCGAATCGCTCAATCAATCCCTGTTTCTCGCCATCAACGCCAGTGCTCATCCGCCGCAGCCTCTGTACTGGTTCGCCTGGTTCAGCGCAGAGATTCTGATCTATGTCCTGGCGGCGGGGTTGGCAATCGGTTGATTGGTCGGATCCACCGAAACACGGCGAACGCTGGTCTATGCCGGACTGGTGGCTGCGGCCGCACTGCTGATCAACCAGTTGATCGGCCTGGTCTGGTATCACCCTCATCCCTTCGAGGTCGGCCTCGGGCACACGCTGTTGGCCCACATGCCGGAAACCTCGTTTCCCAGCGATCACGCAACCGTGTTTTTCAGTATCACCCTTGCCCTTTTGCTGCGGCACGGGCTGAAGATATGGGGCGCGATACTAATCCCGTTCAGCCTGCTGCTGGCATGGAGCCGGGTATGGCTTGGTGTCCACCACCCGTTGGACATGCCGGGCGCATTGATCATTGCCATAACCGTCATTCTTGTTTTTCACAGGCTGTTGCTGGCGATGTCCGCTTGGCTGAACGATATCGGCGAAACGATTTTCAGGCGCCTCTTCTCATAGGGGCTCTATCCACCGGCATCTCAACCAGCCCCCGCTGACCGACTTACACGACGTTTGTTCGGATTGTTACTATCATTAGCCAATAACGGGCATTACTCATGCGTTGTTCCACGATCGATGGAGGATAAAAATGAAAACAGTAAAAGAGCTTCTGCAGGACAAGGGCGCCAATGTTGCAGCGATAGCACCGGATGCGTCGGCACTGGATGCGGCCCAAGCAGTGCTGGAAAAAGGTATCGGTTCGCTGCTGGTGATGCGCGACGGTCAACTGCTCGGCCTGTTGTCGGAACGGGATATCACCTACAAGCTCGTATCTGCCGGTAGTCCCCCGGCCGAGACTCTGGTATCGGACATCATATCTTCTCACATACTGTGTGTGGGCCTGGACAAGACCGTGGACGAGTGCATGGCGTTGATGACCGACAAGCGGGTACGCCACCTGCCGGTCACGGAGAACGGGAAGATCGTCGGCATCGTCTCCATCGGCGATGCAGTGAAGAGCGTCATTGCCGACCAGCAGTTCATTATCGAGCAGCTGGAAAGTTATATCACTGGTTGAGAAACTGCCCCCTTGATTCCGTACTACGGTACGGGGATTAGACTTCTTCCCATAGTGAAATCCGGGAGAAGTCAGATGTCAGAAACCACCTCCAATACAACCGGCACCCGCTCGATGGTTGCCGCAGTGGCCGCTGCAATCGGCGCATCGCTGTGCTGCATCGGTCCCCTGGTCTTGCTGGCGCTCGGTATCAGGGGGACCTGGATAAGTTATCTGACCGCACTTGAGCCTTACCACCCCATCTTTAATCGGCATTACCCTGATCTTCCTGGCGCTGGCTTTTCGCAAGCTCTACCTGGTGCCGCAGGCCTGTGCGCCCGGCGAGGCCTGCGCGCTCCCGGCGACAAGGCGTAACCAGCGCGTCATCTTCTGGATCGTCTCGGTCCTGCTGATTGCCCTGCTGACCTTCCCCTACTACGGCCTGATGTTTTTCGAGTGATTGAATCGTATAGGAGCATTTCCCATGTCCCACACAGTATTTCGGTTTCTGGTCCTTGTGGCCGCCATGCTGCTTCCACCCTCCCTGCCGGTCGCGATGGCGGGTGAGGCGCAAACCGTGACCCTGGATGTCCCGGGCATGACCTGCCGTTTCTGTCCCATAACGATACGCAAGGCCCTGTCGAAGGTGCCGGGCGTCATCCAGGCCAAGGCCAATTATGACAGCAAGACCGCAACGGTAACCTTCGATCCAGACAGGGCCAGCGTCTCTGCCCTGACAAAGGCCACGGCCAACGCGGGTTACACATCGACACTGAAAAGGTAACGGGGGTCGTTCGCATGAACCGGATCGACATACAGATCACCGGGATGACCTGTGATCACTGCGCCAGGAGCGCGGAAGCAGCGCTCAATGCACTGCCCGGGGTGAAGGCGTCCGTCTCGTATGAGGGCAGGCTGGCCAGGGTGGAGAGCAGTGGCAAGGTGGCAGCGGAGCAACTGCTGGAGGCCATCGAATCGAAAGGGTATGGCGCTCACCTGGTCGACAATACGAATACTGAGGGCGTTCGCGGCAGGCGCGGTGCCCTGCGGGTCGCCATTATAGGCACGGGCTCCGCGGCCTTTGCGGCAGCCATCAAGGCGGCGGAGGAAGGCGCCCAGGTAACCATTGTCGAGGGCGGTGATGTCATCGGTGGCACCTGTGTCAACATTGGTTGCGTGCCTTCAAAGATAATGATCCGCGGCGCGCAGATCGCGCACCAACAGGCGCACCATGCATTTCAGGGCATAAGCCGCAACCAGCCGGCAATCGACCGCGCCGCATTGGTGCAACAGCAGCAGGCGCGTGTATTGGAACTGCGCCACGCCAAGTACCAGAGCATCCTGGAGTCCAATCCGGACATCCATCTTGTCCATGGTTGGGCCCGTTTCAAGGATCCGCACACACTGCTCGTATCGCGCGCCGAAGGCACTGAGGAGATTGTTTCTGCGGATCGTATCCTGATCGCCAGCGGCGCCCGTCCGTCCATACCGGACATTCCCGGCCTCCGGGACACGCCCTATTGGACCTCCACGGAGGCGCTGGTGGCCGAACGCATACCGGAACAGCTGGTGGTGATCGGCGCCTCGGTGGTGGCGCTGGAGCTGGCCCAGGCCTTCCTGCGGCTGGGCTCCAAGGTAACCATCATGGCGCGCAGTGTTTTCCTGTCCCGTGAGGACTCGGCGCTCGGCGAGGGTCTGGCCAGGGTGTTCGAACAGGAAGGCGCACGGGTGCTGTTGCACACGCTGCCCGATTCGGTGAGGCATGATGGATCGCAGTTCATCCTCGGCTCAGGGGCCGGAGAGATACGCGGCGACCAACTGCTGGTGGCCACCGGCCGCCGCCCGAATACGGACCGGCTGTCTCTGGACGATGCCGGTGTGGCGCTCGGCCATAATGGTGCGATCATGATCGATGATCATATGCGCACCTCGGTCGAGCATATCTATGCGGCCGGTGATTGCACCAATCAGCCGCAATATGTGTACGTTGCCGCGGCTGCCGGAACCCGGGCTGCGATCAACATGACAGGCGGCGATGCGGCATTGGATCTCGAGGCCATGCCGAGTGTCGTGTTCACCGAGCCAGCCGTGGCCACGGCGGGCATGTCAGCGCATCAGGCGGCCGAGGCCGGTATCGAGACGGAGACACGCACGCTCGACCTCGAGAACGTGCCGCGGGCCCTGGCGAACTTCGATACCGAAGGCTTCATCAAACTGGTCGCGGAGAAGCACAGCAGGCGCCTGCTCGGCGCGCAGATCCTTGCCCCGGAGGCAGGCGAGATGATCCAGACCGCGGTCCTTGCAATCCGCAACCGCATGACGCTCGACGAACTGGCCGGCACGCTGTTCCCCTATCTGACCATGGTGGAAGGAATAAAGCTGTGCGCCCAGACCTTCGACAAGGATGTGACGCAGCTGTCCTGCTGCGCGGGGTGATCACTCAGACATCCAGCCATATTCTAATCGGGAGCAACAGGTACGCGGCAAAGAAACCAACGCCCCATATTGCGACCGATGTCCAATAGATGCGTCTGTTCCACTTGTGGGCGTTGTTGCAGGCCCGTCCTAGCTCTTCGTCTGCAGGGCACTGTCGACCCGGCCGGAACATCAACCATCCCGAAACCGCAAGCATCAGACCGGAGAAGGCGAATATCCAGATCTTGTGCTGGGTCAGCGTGATAAGAAAGGGGAAGGCGCTGGTCATCGCGACCACGGTGGTGCCGAGCCCCAGTGTCACAAGGATGATGGGCAGCGCGCAACACAACAGGGTGCCGGTAGTCGTAAACAGGGTGAAGAAGGTAACGCCCCGCTCACCGGTGAGCGGTTGTCCATTTGTCGAAGAACCGTTCATGCGGCTTGCTCCGTTGTGCACGGCTCAGCGAGGGCTGACCTTCATGCTGCGATAGGTGAAACCGGAGTCGCCGAACAGCTTTTTCATCTGCTCATCGGTAAATTTCGTCCCTTCCGCGACATCCACGCTGACCAGCCCCTTGTCCAGATCGACATCGATTTTTTCAGTTCCCTCCATGGCCTTGAACTTTTTCTCGATGCCGTAGGCGCAGAATGGACAGGCCAGCCCATCCACACGCATTTCATAGTGCTGTCCAGTTGCCCAAGCAGACTGCATCAGGGCCATTCCGACAATTGCTGCCACCCAGTATTTTTTCATCTCTATTACCCCGTGGGTTGTTCGTAACTGGCCCGTACAAGGACCCTTCTCTGTATATGACCGGAAAAATCGCTCAAAGATGCCATTCGAATACCAGTTTGGCCCGATAGTCGGATTCCGCCTGGTTCCCGTTCAGATTGCTGTATACAGGTATCTGAACGCCGGCCTTGATGGCAAAATTGCGTTTTGTCCAGAAGAGGCCGGGGGAAAGAAACAGTTCAGTCCCACCGGTATTGGCGATTTTCACCCCTCCCTTCTCCGCTCTCTGGCCGTACTCTGCATTGAGTTCCAGCAACCAGACGGTGTCAGGTTCCAGGTAACCGGTAAGGTTCGGGCGAATACCGCCAACCAGGTCGAGCAGCACCTTGTCGCCGCGGTCGACACCGTTACTGCTCCCATTGAATCGATAACGTGCACTGGCCCAGCGATACCACTTGCGTCCCTCGTAGCCATAGGTAAGCCCCAGAACAGTGTCGGTTGTGCCCTTGTTGAGTGAGGGCGTGCCGCTATCGTCAGCGGTGTCGGTGACCACCTTGAGCAGCGCAGAGGCCGATTCCTGCAGCCCCAGCGAGTCCTGGCGCCAGAATCGGTATTTTGTAAACAGGGCGATGTCCCCGTTGCCGTTGTTACCGTCTCCCGAATCCTGAATAAACTCATAGGGCAGATCGACACCAACGGCCCAATCCCCCCGGTCAGCCCATAGGTCAGTTCGAGTGACAGGGACTGCGCCTGCTCTGAGCCAGCCTTGTCAGCCTCCATCTCGACAGAGACTTCATAGCCGTCCTTGAACAGAACGTGTGGGCCAATGCCGAATATCGGGTCATGCGCCATGGCGGTGCCGGTGGCTACAGCCATCACCCATGGCAGGACCCGTAAAGAAGTTTTCATGCTGCCCTCCCCCGGTCGATCGTTACGGGGAACAGCTTAATACCTGGAGTCGACTCCAGGTCAAGGATTATTTTGAAAAATCGCCATCATCGAGCTTCAGGCGCCCGCCCCCTTACTTCCGTTACGTCCATTGCGAAGCAGCAGGAACACCGCGATCACGATCAGAATCAGTTGCACCGACAGTCCCTCCAGGTTGGGGTATACGCCGAGCAGATCGATGCGTGGGAAGTTCACGTGTTGCGAGGACAGCAGGCCCACCTCCTGCAGCGCCGCAATACCCTTGCCGGCAAAGATCACCGCCAGAACGAACATGAAGACGCCGGTCACTGCGAAGAACTGGCGCAACGGCAGACGGGTGCTGAAGCGCAGGATCAGCCACGCCAGCAGCATCAGCGCACCGGTCGCCACGGCGAGCCCGGTGACGATCAAGCCCTGCCCCTGGGCCCCGGTCTGCAGCCACAGGGCCTGGTAGAACAGTACGGTCTCGAAGATCTCGCGGTAGACCGCGATAAAAGCCAGTACCGACAGGCCCCACAGGGTTTCCTTGCTCAGCGCCTTCTGCACATTGCCGTGGATGAAGACACGCCACTGTGCCGCGCTGGTCTTGCTGTGCAGCCAGAATCCCACGTAGAAGAGCATGGCGGCAGCGAACAGTGCTGCGAGGGCCTCTGTCATCTCCCGACCGGCTCCGCCGATCTCAACGAGTTCCGAGGACACAAACCAGGTTACGGCGCCGAGCACAAAGGCCGCACCGGTGCCATAGTAGAGATAACGCAGACCATCACGCCGTTCGGTCTTGATCAGGAAGGCAGCCAGCGCGGCGAGCACCAGGATGGCCTCCAGACCCTCGCGCAGCAGGATCACCAGCGAGGTGGTGAAGGCCGCTCCGGGGGACAGGAGGTTGCTGCCGAGTTGCTCCCGCGCCTGCTGGAGCATTGCTTGCAGCTGATCCACCTGCTGGCTGATTTCCTGCTTGGGCCGATCTTTCTTGAGCATTCCGCGATACTGTGTCATCCGCGACTCGATGTTGCGACGCAGTTCGGGATTCATGGCATCCAGGTTGCTCTCCACCAGTTCGAAACCTTCGAGATAGGCGGTGACCGCAAGCTCATGCGCTTTCTTTGCATCTCCCGCCAGATAGGCCTGGCGGCTTTCCTCCAGTTTCGTGCTGGCAAAATCGACGGCCGCACCCTTGCCGCCATGCCACAGGGGGTCGGGGTGCTGTCGCAGCCACGCCACCAGGCGTCCCCCTTCTGCGCCCATTTGCCTTTCCATCTCGACCGGGGTGCGCGTGGTCAGGGCCTCGGGCGTGATAGCCTGGATCTGCTCCGGTGTAGGCTCACCTTTCGCCACCTTTGCGGCGGCCAGGCCACCCACGTGGAAGGCCAGCGCCCAGCGATCCGCCTCGGGGAGCCTGGACCAGGACGGCATCGCGGTCCCATCCAGTCCGTGGGTGATGGTGCTATAGAGCCCATACAGGGTACGCTCGCGATAGCGTTCGACATCGGTAAAATCCGTTGGCCGCGGGGTTAGCGTTGCAGCCATCGGGCCATCCCCACGCCCCTCTGCCCCATGACAGGCGGCACAGTTCTCGGCATACAAAGCGGTGCCACGCTGCAGATCCGGCACCTTGGCCGGCACGACCGACAGTCCATAGCCGGAGATCAGCCGTTGGCGTAGTTCGGAGGCCAAGGCAGAAACCTGTGCAGCATCGGCGTGCTGTTCGACCAGCGCCTTCAATTGGCTTAGTCCGGTGAGGATGTCGTCCCGATTGGGTGCATCCGGCAGTTCTTTGGCGAGCGTCACGAGGGTGCGGGAGAAGTCCAGCATCTCCTCGTATTCCGATGCATTGACTACCTGACCGCCCGATACGGCTCCGTGGTAATCGACGCCAAGGTAATCCACCATCTGCTGAATACGTTGCACCGGCTCGGCGCCCTGTGCGATTCCGACCAACAGCAAAAGACCCATGAATATGGCTTTCATCCGACCACTCCCAACGTGAATATGAATCAATCGATACACCAATGATAATGATTCGCATCCGTTATTGCAAGTTCGGAAGACTCAACTATCTCTGCAGCTTCCCTACAATTTTACCCGGTGCAGGCGCAGCGCATTGGCAATCACCGACACCGAACTGAAGCTCATGGCCGTGGCTGCAATGATGGGCGACAGCAACAGG
>JAKRWE010000100.1 GCA_024712425.1 Chromatiales bacterium | reverse complement strand
GTGCCTCCCGTCGCCCGTGTCAAAAAACGACGGAAAGGGTACGGCCACATGGCCCGGAATGCCCCGATGGGTGGGTCAAAATTGTTGGCCATAGGTGGGTCAGAATAGATGGGCATTAACATACAGCCAGCTCCCCTTCACCTTGAACTCGCGCAGGCAGTCGCAGATCCACAGCAGCATCGAGTCGTCCAGTGCGCCGTCCCGCGACAGGTGGACATGGAAATTCACCTTTCCCCGCTGGAGCGACGCCTGGAAAGCTCGCTGATGGTGCGGCGCACCACCCAGCGGTCGATTTCAGCCATGCGCTCTGTATGCATGGCCTGCCCGAAAAACCATTCGGGGTCGCGCGGTGTGTCAGTCTGGTCGAGGAGCCTCACGAATACCGAGTAGTTTTCTCGCGTATCACCATCCAGGCTGACCATGGGCTGGTATTCCAGTACGAAATGGTCGTTCTCGAGTGCGTGATCGATGAGATCGACTATGTTCCTGTCGATGGGGACCCCGCTGTCGTCGGGTGCGCCCTGCTCGATGAGACCCGCACTATGCTGAGTGGCGTTCTCTTCGCGGCTGGCGTGGATGCATCGACGCACCAGTTCGTGCGCGCTCTCCCGGTCACCGTCGGGAACAGGGGTCAGTCCGATGCTGAACCGGGGTGCAGTCGGCAGTTCGCAGCATTGTTCCAGGCGCGCGCGCTGGAATGTCTCCAGGTAGCCCTGCCTGGTGACTTCGGGCGATGAGTGGGCCCTGATCACTGCGATAAACTGATGGTCCCCAAAACGACCCAACAGCTCCCTGTCGTCAACATGCAGGGCAAGCAGATCCGCGGTTTCCTTCAGCAGGCAGTCTGACTTGATCATTCCCGCCTCGTCATTGATCTGCGTGAAATTGTCGATAGAGAGCATCATGAGCAATGCATCCGGCTGGTTCTGTCCCCGATCCAGCAGTTGATCCAGGCGGTGCATAAAGGTGTGCCGGTTCAGCAGGCCTGTGTGGGGGTCCTGGTTTTTCAGTTCCCGGATGCGGGCCTGCATGCTGTCAGCGCCCTGATGACGGATGATCACGCGCACGCACTGTTCGCCGTCGATTTCGGAAGAGCCGAACTCCATGTTGGCCTCGAATTCCTGCCCATTGGAGCGACGACAGCAGATGGTCTTCCGGATTTCCTCTTTATTGGAAACCTGCTTCAAGGCCTGTTTGAGGTCGCGCCGCGCATCGTGACTGATGAGGTCGATGATCGAGAATCCGTCGATCTCGTCCTTGCTCAGGTCGAAGAGCTTGCGATACGCCGGATTGGTCTCCACGTGCATGCCTTCATGGATATAGGCAATCGCATCGAGGGAGTTGTCCAGAAGCGACTGGAAGCGGCTGTGCTCTGTTTCCAGATTGGCCCTGGTGCGTGAAAATTCGTTTCGCAGCAACAGGGCCTCGTATTCGCGCTTGATGCTGAATACGAAGTGTCAATAGTTGTCGGCTGGCAGGATGTCACGTACGCCATGCCTGATGGCAAATTCGAGGTCGGTTTGGGGCTGGGTGCTCAACAGCAGGATGGCGGCGGACGGGTTTGCCTCCCGAATCAGCTCGATGGCAGACGCCACCAGTTGTGGATTCTTGCCCAGGTGGATGGCCACGAGGTCGGCGGGCTCTGTTTCCAGCAGGCGGCGCAGCCCGTCGCGCGTGTCCGTGTTTTCCATCCGTACGGCCTGGCCACTGTCGCGCAGTGCCGCAACGCAGCGCCCGGATTCCTCGGTTGAGAATCCGAACATCAGCAGTTCCAGCGGAGAGTTGCCGTTGTCGGGGCTCTGGAAGACGGACTCCGGGAGCGTTGCCATCACCATCTGCCGTTTCAAGGCGTGTTCAATGGAAGCCGGCTCATAGGGTGTTCCACAGGCTTTCGAATTCGTCGTGCTCCTGTTCCTCGTGGCCGGGGTCGCCGGTATGGTCCGGTTCGACGTATTCAAACTCGAAGCGGGCATAGACGCTGCTGAAATCGACGAGGCGTGTCAGCCGGATCAGGCGCGGGATGCCGTTTATCGAATCCTCGAGCCAGAGGTGGCTCCCGACCTGGTGCGTTGCACTGCCAAACACGATAGACGGGGACGCCTTTTTGCCGCCCGGCAGATCGGCCTCCAGGGTCAGGCAGGTGATCGGGTCCCGCTTTTTGCGCAGCGGCACCCGGCCTTCGGCCTTGGCCTCGTAAGCCAGTGTGGCTGCGACGTGATTGGATATGATCTGCAGTCCGAGGTCGAGTTCGGACTGATCGTTGCTGTGCAGCGAGCGGATTACGCCCAGGCTGTAACTCGGGTGCTGATCGGCGCCACCGATTCCCAGCAGTTCGCCGATCTTGACCTTCGGCGGATGGTTCTCGGTGGACCAGCGTATACAGTAGCCACCGGCGCTTTCGTTGCGGGTAGTGACTTCCAGGCCATTGGTGCGGTTGGGTTCGACCAGGCGGCTTTCCTGCCATTCGCTGACTGGATTGTCATCATAGGGTCCTGGCTCGATTGGGCCGGGATTTTCCATCAACAGGGATTCGCCTCCCTTGGGCGAGGGGGGCGGGTGCGAGGCTGAAGGTACTGTCATCGATATGGTCCAGGGGGTTTCCCTGGCCCGATTCCGGCAGCGGCAGTGTGTTGACATTGGGGCTTGCGTTGAGTCCGGTGAGCATCTCGGATTCGGGATCGAAATTGGCTGCATGGCCGGTGTTTTCCGGCATGAGCGTGGTGTGGATCGTGCGCAGTCCGCACAATACCTTGAGGGAGAAGTGCAACTCGGTGCGGACATATTTCCTCTCCGGCGGAGAGTGCCACCCGCGGATCAGCTGGCGCAACAGGGCCCGGGATATCTTTATCGTATTGAGAGAGACCTCGGCTGTCCCGTCCATTGGCGCCTGGTCGTATTCGTCGTGCAGTTTTCGGATAAGGTCACGCAGATCGAGTACGGCAATATTTCGTCCGGGAATCGGCATGCGCAGGCCATTGTGAACAGGCCCTTCATCGGCGCCGGGATTGATATTCAGGCAGCCGATGGACGGGATGTCGTCGTCCACCCCCAGAAAGTGCACCAGCGGAGCCCATTCGAGGGCCTTCCGGAAGGTGCTGTCCAACTGTGACTGGCGCAGGCGTGATGGACTGCCCGAGGCAAACAACACCATTGCCTTGTAGCGTTCCTCTATCGTCGATATCTCCTGGGTGTCGCCACGTTTCATCTTGACCGGTACCCGGTGGATCTTGTTCTGGCGGGCGAAGGCGAAGATGGCGTTGAGCTCCTTCCAGAGTCCGTCGGGTGGCGATGTGTACCCGAAGCAGGCCTGTTGGTAGACCTTGCCCAGGTAATAGAAGGCACGATGCAGTGAGATCACCAGTAGTTTGCGATCGAAGCGTTCGGTTGCGCCAGACAGCATGCGTTCGATGATGACCTTGTAGCTGGTCGCCAGTTCGTTGTACAGCTCGCGGCTGAGCACGATGGTTTTCCAGGCCTTGGGCGACAGGGGGGAAACCCATGTCCATGTAGTGCCGGCGAAGGTTGCGCCAGACATAGGAGACGGTGGGGCGAAGCAGTTCCACCACCTTGGCACGCACGACTTCGGGCATCTCGTAGCGATTGAAATCGAGGAGGGTCGTATAGACCTGGCGGGCGGTCCCCCCGATATTGGCCAGCGGCAGGGCGGCGATCCAGTCAGAGGTGTCCTGCGGATCCAGCAGCATGCTCTCCTGGGGCGCAGCGGTCTGCCGGGGAATGGTCAGCCCCAGGGCATGTGAGTGCAGCTCGCTGTCGGTATCCACTGCTGGCTTTTTCCTGTCGGCCATAACCTGTTCCGCTTCTCGAGGGCGATATGCCGGGGTGCCGGATTCTGTTTCAGAGTCTAGCTGTTATACAGGATCCAGCCACTACAAGTTTTTGTTTCCCCGGGCCCGTGGTCCACTTTTTGGTTGGAGTATGACGGCGATCCAATTCTGGCCGGAAGGGTTTTCCCGTCCCTGCTTCTCTGAGGCCCTTTGGCCCTGCAGGCTGGTATATCGGCAGACGGGGATGATTCTTTAATCGGCTCCCTTAATTCTACTTTGTCATATTGGCAGTTTCAGGCGCATAGCAGGGTATCGTGGCTGCATGTGTCACGCCGTAAATCCATCCCTGGAGGCTCGATGGCCGCATCCTTGCGGCCAACGGACACATGCAGCCACGCTACCCCGCCGCATTGGAGTAAATGTGACAAAGTAGAATTAAAGCGGCGTCTTGCAGAGCTCTCCGGCGTGCTCCCTGACCAGACGGGGAACCAGGTAGCCGGGCAGTCGATTGCGCAATTCGCGGTGCAGGGCCACGGCCCGTTGGTCCGGCAGGGCGAAATGCGCAGCGCCGGCAACCGGGTCCAGCGCGTGCAGGTAATAGGGCAGTATGCCGTGTTCATAGAGCTGTTCAGAGAGGTCGCGCAGGGTGTCGACCGAGTCGTTCACGCCTTTCAGCAGAACAGACTGGTTGAGCAGCGTGATACCGGCCTGGCGGAGCCGGCTGGCGGCATCCAGCAGTGCAGGAGACAGTTCGCGTGCATGGTTGCAGTGGAGCACCAGGCTGGTGGCCAGCCGGCTGTGCCGAAGCATGTCGATCAGCGCCTCGGTGATACGCGACGGCAATACGCTGGGTATTCTGCTGTGGATCCGCAAGCGCTTGAGGTGCGGGATGCCGGCCAGCTGTCCCAGGAGCCGGGCCAGTCGGTGATCGGACAGGGTAAGCGGGTCGCCGCCACTCAGTATCACCTCGCTGATCTGCGGCATGAGGGCCAATCGTTGGGGCAGCTGCTCCCAATGGCGGGTGGCGGCATCTTCCGTGTAGGGAAAGGCACGCCTGAAGCAATAGCGGCAATGTATGGCGCAGGCGCCGGTGGTCACCACCAGGGCGCGGCCGTGATATTTCTGCAGCAGCCCATGCCCAAGTGCGGCCTCCCTGTCACCCACCGGATCGGACGTGAACCCGGGGACGTCTGTCTTTTCGTCCGCAAGCGGCAACACCTGACGCAACAGGGGGTCCCCGGGATCGCCCGGCTCGATCAGGTCCAGGTAGTGGTGGGTGACCCGTAGCGGAAAGACCTGTGCCGATGCGATCGCGGCTTCCAGCAGGGACGGGGGAAGCCCCAGGGTCTCGATGAGTGCCTTTGGGTCGGAAATCGCCCGGGCGAGCTCAATTTGCCAGGAATCGGGCTGCGCAGACAGGGGGGTTGGCGTTATCATAACGGGCTGGTTATGCCTTCGAACAGAGGATTACATGGCAACCTACAATACCAATGAATTCCGCGGCGGTCTCAAGTTGATGCTGGACGGTGATCCCTGCGTCATCATCGAGAACGAGTTTGTGAAACCCGGCAAGGGACAGGCCTTCAATCGGGTCAAGCTGCGTAACCTCAAGACCGGGAGGGTACTGGAGAAGACCTTCAAGTCCGGTGAGTCGGTCGAGGCGGCCGATGTCATGGACCGGGACCTGGCCTACCTGTATACCGATGGCGAGTTCTGGTACTTCATGGACAACGAGAGCTTCGAGCAGTACCAGGCGGATGCGAATGCCATGGGCGATACCACCAAGTGGATCAAGGAGCAGGATACCTGCATGGTCACCCTGTGGAATGGTTCCCCCATTGCGGTCGAGGCCCCCAACTTCGTGGTTCTCGAGGTCACCGATACCGATCCCGGGCTCAAGGGCGACACCTCCGGTGGCGGCGGTAAGCCGGCCACCCTGGAAACCGGGGCGGTGGTGCGGGTGCCGCTGTTCGTGCAGATCGGCGACAAACTGAAGGTCGACACCCGCTCCGGGGAGTATGTCAGCCGCGCCAAGGACGAGTGACCAAAAGGCACCTCAATGACTGGCGCCCGGGCGCTTCGATCGACACGCTCAAGGCCCGCGCCCGATTGCTGGAACGGACGCGGGCCTTTTTCCGTGAGCGGGGGGTTCTCGAGGTCGAGACGCCGTTGCTGGGGGCCTCGTTCGGCACCGATCCGGCGATCGAGCCGCTCACGAGCGAGTTCAACGGGCCGGGCTATCCCAAAGGCAAGCAACTCAACCTGCAGAGCTCACCCGAGTTTTTCATGAAGCGCCTGCTGGCCGCCGGCAGTGGGGCGATCTACCAGCTGGGTAAGGCGTTCCGCAATGGCGAGGCCGGCCGACGGCACAACCCTGAATTCACCATCCTGGAGTGGTATCGACCCGGCTTCGATGCGGCTCAATTGATGGACGAGCTGGCCGCGTTGATAAGGGATCTGGTCGATGATCAGACGCTGGCCGTGGAAAGATGCAGCTATCGCTCGCTGTTCGTCGAACATCTGGCGATAGACCCCCTGGAGGCGGATATCGAGAGCTTTCGGCGCTGTGCGCGCTCACGCAAGCTGTTGCTGGCCGATGACATGGCGCTGGACCGCGACGGGTGGCTGGACCTGTTGATGAGCAGCTTTATCGAACCATCGCTCGGTGCCACAGGGTTGACCTTTGTCAGCGACTACCCTGCCAGCCAGGCCTCTTTGGCACGTCTGAATCCGCATGACCAGCGGACCGCGGCGCGTTTCGAGCTGTACTGGAAGGGCGTGGAACTTGCCAACGGCTTCGAGGAACTGGCCAATGCGGAGGAGCAATCGGAGCGCTTCGAGCACGAGAACTGCCGACGTTTCACTAGCGGTCAGCGGCCGATGCCTGTCGATGATGCGCTGCTGTCGGCACTGGAGCACGGTATGCCGGACTGTGCCGGAGTGGCCGTGGGGCTGGACCGTGTGCTGATGTGTCAGCTGGATCTGGAGGATATCGATCGGGTCCTGGCCTTCTCCCTGGCGCGTCTGTAACAGCGACCCGAATCAGTCGCCTATCGCCTGGCCCATGCGCACATGCTGGCCGACCAATTCCTCACGCATGTCCACCGCGTACTGGGTGTGCAGAACGATAACCGTGGAACCCATGTTGAAGCGGGCGATCTCCTCACCTTTTTCGAACTGCGGGGCGTCCTCCCCCTTGTATTCCCAGCGCTGGACCCGGTCGGATCTTACCTCGCCATGCCACACGGTCTGCATGCTGCCGACGAAGATCGCGCCGACCAGCACCACGGCCATCGGGCCGCGGTCCGTGTCGAACAGCAGGATCAGGCGTTCGTTGCGCGCGAACAGCCCGGGCACCAGTTGGGTGGTCGCCTCGCTGACACCGAACAGGTCGCCGGGGATGAATACCATCTCGCGCAGCGTGCCGGCCAGCGGCATGTGCACGCGGTGGTAATCGCGGGGGGAGAGATAGATGGTGGCAAAGCTGCCGGATTCGAACTGGGAGGCGGTGAAGCCGTCACCCCCGAGCAGGGCATACAGGCTGTATTCGTGGCCCTTGGCCTGGACCAGGCGGTCGTGCACGATGTGCCCGGCTTGGCTGAGCACTCCGTCCGCGGGACTGGCCGCTGCCTCCGGGTCGATCGGACGTGCACCGGGTTTGAGGGCGCGGGTGAAGAAGGCGTTGAAGCTGGGATAGGCGAATGGATCCTCGACAGCGGCTTCCTGCATGTTTACATCGTAGTGTGAACGAACGTACCGGATCAGCGCGTTCTTCAGCCACGGGGTTTCGCTGCGTGCGAGCCCGTGCATCCTGGCGGACAGCCAGTGTTGCGACAGGATGCGCAGCAGCCAGGTGTTGAGGCGGTCGAGCCAGCCGGGTTCGGTGGTCGGTGTGTCGATCATGGGTTCCAGTGCTTCGGTGAGTTGGCGCAGACTTTCGGCCATTTGGCGGGGCTTGTCCAGTCGAACATGCGCATACAGGCGCCCGTCGGGGCCGGTCAGGGCAAACTGGCTTTGCGGGCCGCAAACAGCGTGTGTCTCGGCATCCACCTGCAGTGCATCGGCCAGTTCGCTGCGTTGCTTGTCGCCCATGTAAATCACCGAGGCCCAGGGGATGTAGCCCCAAAGGGACGATGGGTCCGGTGCGCGCGTGGCGAGCAGGATGAAGCGGAACCGTGACTGCAGCCTGGGCCAGCTGGCGAGCCGGTTGACCGTCCGCAAAAGGCTGTGCAACATGGCGTCGCATGCCGGGTCGGGCTCGCCGGCCAGCAGCAGCGTCCAGTGGCCCCGCAGCGGCAGTTGCACCTCGCCGGTTATCGTTGCCGGCTCTCCGACCAGGGCGATGCCCTCCTGTGCCAGACGCTGCTGCTGATAGAGTTGGCCAAGGTGGTAGCCCGCCACGAGGATGGCCAGCGCGGCGACCAGCAGGCGCCGGCGGGAAGGACGGCGGCGGGGCATGGGCTCAGCTTCCGCTGAGCACCTGTTCGGCGGCCGGCAGTGCGGCGCCACTGTTGATCCCGGCGCCCATGTCGCTCAATACCGCATCGAGTGCGCCCAGGCACCGGGTGATGTTCTCGACGCGGCTGGCGTAGCCCATCAGGCCGATGCGCCAGACCTTGCCGGCCAGTTCGCCCAGCCCGGCCCCGATCTCGAGATGATGCTCCTCCAGCAGGCGGGTGCGTACCTCGGCGTCGTCTGCGCCTGCCGGGATGGTTACCGCATTGAGTTGCGGCAGGCGGGCGGCCTCGTCCACGATGAAGGTCAGGCCCATGGCCTCGAGCCCGGCACGCAGCGCCAGGTGGTTGCGGTAGTGACGTTGCCAGGCATTCTCCAGGCCCTCTTCCCTGAGCATCAAAAGAGACTCGTGCAGTGCGTACATGGCGTTGACCGGTGCGGTGTGATGGTAGGCGCGCTTGGCGTCGCCGCCCCAGTAGGCCATGATCAGGTTCATGTCCAGGAACCAGCTCTGCACGCGATGGCCGCGATTGGCGATCCGGTGCTGGGCCCGTTCGCTGAAGCTCACCGGCGAGATACCGGGTACGCAGCTCAGGCATTTCTGGGTGCCGGAGTAGACCGCATCGATGCCCCATTCGTCCACGCGCAGTTCGGTCCCCCCCAGCGAGGTGACGGCATCCACGATCGCCAGGCAGTTGTGTTTGTGCGCCAGCTCGACCAGTGTCTTTGCGTCGGACTGTGCGCCGGTGGAGGTTTCGGCGTGCACGAAGGCGACCAGCTTTGCGTTGGAGTTCGCCTTGAGTGCGTCTCCCACTTTCCCTGGGTCGACCGGTTTGCCCCAGTCGTCCATGACCATGACGGCCTGGCCACCGCAGCGTTCCACGTTCTCCTTCATGCGTCCGCCAAACACGCCGTTCTGGCACACGATGACCTTGTCACCGGGCTCAACCAGGTTGACGAAGCAGGCCTCCATGCCGGCCGAGCCGGGTGCCGAGATCGGCATGGTCAGCTGACTCTCGGTCTGGAAGGCGTATTGCAGCAGTGACTTGATCTCGTCCATCAGCCCCACGAAGGCAGGGTCCAGGTGGCCGATGGTGGGCCATCCCAATGCCTCGAGTATGCGTGACGGGACATCGGAGGGACCGGGTCCCATCAGGGTGCGGAGTGGCGGGTGGAAGCTGTTGTCGGACATGGAGAAACCTATCTGTCGGGCAATAAATACGGTTGGCGAGTATATTGACCGCCGGAAAGGTCCCGCAAGCGGTTTAACCCGACAAAAAACCGCGACATTGATTCCGCTGTGTCGTATGTAACGATTTCGGGCGCAGGGTGGGATACATGAAGCCATGTCATCCACTTTGTTCAGTGAATGCGATAAGGGAGGATCAGGAGGTATGGTGCAATGACGGACAAAGAGACTGCTGACAAGCGGAAGTGGCGGGAACGGCTGTCGGCCGAGCAGTATCACGTGTGTGCGGAGCAGGGCACCGAACCTCCCTTTAGCGGCAAATACTGGGACAACAAGGCGGTGGGGAGGTATCGTTGCGTGGTCTGCGGGGAGCCGCTGTTCGATTCAGGAAGCAAGTATGATTCGGGCACCGGTTGGCCGAGCTTTTTCCAGCCGCTGCCCGGGGATGTGGTCGAGGCCGGGGAGGATCACGGTCACGGCATGCGGCGAACCGAGGTGTGCTGCCGTTCCTGTGGCTCGCATCTTGGGCACCTGTTTACGGATGGCCCGGCGCCCACCGGCCTGCGATACTGTATCAATTCAGCGTCACTGGATTTCGAGCCTCAGGACTGAGCCTGCTGCAGAATCTCGTCGACCCGCTTGCTCGTCCACAGGCCACCACCCGGCGCAGGGCGCTTCATCTCGTTCCAGATCTGCGCGGTTTGTTCCGGCAGAATCGCGTTGACCCGGTACTCGTCGGCCTCGCGTGCCAGCGAGGCCAGGTAGGCCTCCTCGCCGGCCAGTGAGATCAGGTCGAGCAGGCTGAGGGCCTGATCGAAATCCCTTTGTATGCTTTCGACAGCCTCTTCCGGGGACATGCGTGCGAGCAGATCGAATGCGACCGGGCCAAGGTCCGGTGCATCCTGCGGTTTTTTCGGCATGCGCAGTTGCACGTCCTTCAACCGCTGGCGCACCACCGGGACTACCTCGCGCGTGCTGTCGGTGCTGAGGTTCGGAAACTTTCGATTGAAACACTCGATGGCATCGGCCGCCTCCGAGGCTACCTCCATTTTGGCCCAGGCCTCGTGCGCCGGCACCCATTTTCCATCCAGCTGGATCATGGGCTCTTCCGTTGCCTGTTGTTTGTTCCCTGCGGTGCGGTTTGCCGGTTTGTCTGCCATGTCCCTGCCGATTGTGGTTGGATCTCAGCCCCTTAACGGCCGTTTGCGGGCGAACTTGAGGCTGGATCGTCAATCTGGGAACTCGAGCACAAAACGGGCGCCGCCGGACTTCGCTGTTTGGATGCGGAGAGAGGTCGAATACTGGGCCAGGATCTCGCTGACCATTGCCAGTCCAATGCCTTCCCCGGGGTGAACCTGGTCCGCGCGGACGCCTCGCCGGAGCAGGCTCTCCGACAATTCGCCCGGTATGCCCTGGCCGTCATCCTCGATGATCAGCGTGCGCCTGTCGCGTTCGTTCGCCTCGATACGCACCGTACTGTGTGCATGGCGAAAGGCATTCTCCAGGAGATTGCCCAGCAGTTCCATGAGGTCGCCGGGTTCCATGCGCAGAGAGAAATCCTCGGGGACATCGAGCTGGAAATCGATTGAACCGTTGCTATTCAGTTTGTGCAGGCTCTGCCCCAGTCGTTGTGCGACGGGCCGTACTGCGACAGGCGGCAGCAGCGCCCTGGCGCCGGATACGATGGCCTTCTGGCGCTGGTAGCGGATGATCTCGTCGATCCGGTCGACCTGCTCGCCGATGAGGGCGGCCTGTTCCGTATCCCTTATCTCATGGGTGGCGCCCCGCAGGATGGAGAGCGGGGTCTGTCAACCCAATTCTAAAATGTCCCCTTTTCTCCCAAGCTGAAATGTCCCCTTGGTGAGTCCGGGGTCATGAGGGGACGAGGGGGCGCCTCATCTCCAGGGATGGTCCGGTGCAGGCCTGTGGGCCCTGCGGTTGAGTTGGATGGTCTTGGCCTTCTCGACGGTGGCGTGGATGCTTTGTCGAGGATCTCCTGCCGGAGCGCATCGGCGATCTGGTTGTTGGGGCGCCTGCCCCGGTGGCGGGAAACCAGTCCAGCCGCTCCCTCGGCCCGGTATCGGACCACCAGGCGCTTGATCTGCCGCACGCTCAAGTCCAACTGCCGTGCCGCCTCTTTCTGCCGCAACTGCCGGTCGACAACCTGCTGAACCACCCCCAGCCGGTCCACCGTCTTCTGTGTCATCGCAATGGTCTCCTCTGTCACCACCCCTCCCGAAATCAAAAGGGGACATTTTAGAATTGGACAAAGGGGACATTACTGCTTTGGACTAACAATCGAAGAATCGTTCGTTGACGTGGAACAGCGCTTCGAGGAAACCAAGGAAAAGCAACGAGTCTTTCTCGACCTGCGCTATGGCGCCAAGTCGTGGGGGCGCCAGCGTGCAGTGATCGCCA